>CAZKSJ010000021.1:0-15042 GCA_964555515.1 uncultured Pseudomonadales bacterium | reverse complement strand
TTTTGCCCAATCGTAGAACAATCCAAACTTAATTTCTTTGTTGCACAGCACGTCCGGATTTGGGGTCCGACCGGCTTGATATTCAGCAAAAAAATACTCAACAACTCGTTGTTTGTAGACGTCTTTAAAATCAAGCACTTCAAAGGGAATACCTAGATCAAGCGCAGCTCGCAGCGCATCTTTTCTGTCCTCCTCTGCCCTGCATCCCGGAGCGCGCCAGCATTCCAAGAAAACTCCAGTCACTTCATACCCTTGTTCGACTAATAAATGAGCAGCCACGGTTGAATCAACTCCACCGCTCATGCCGAGGGCAACCCGCTCCTTTGCTTGATTAGTCAAATTATTTTTATTTTTCATACGAGTTTCATATTATATCAGCCAGTTTATAGTAGCAGTTGATTTTTGTTAAATCACCCGCGAGGATGTGAGCCGACAAACGCCGACATTTTTCGAAGGAAAAAATCAGAGAGCAATTTTGAGTTGATCAATGCGGTTTTCTTTGCCAATTTGTAGAAGAGTCTCAGCATATTTTGCATGATCTACTCGGTAAAAACTGGGCAATAAAGGTCTAAAGGTGGGATTGAGCGAGAAAGCCCTTTCCACGTCTTGATAAGACACTTTGCCAAAATAGAGCAAGGTAGGATTAAAATCGTGTTTGTGTAACCAATGCCAGACTTGAATCATGCCTTGGAAGTAGACAGAGTCTTTGGAGAATCCTCCTGGTTGGCTGGTGTCGGTCAAACCTCTTTTTAAACGTAAAGTTTTTTTCCATCTAGCTTCTGAGCCAGGAATATATTTTTCCAATTTTTCATAAATTTCTGAAAATGAGGAGTGTTGTGCCCAATCAGCAGCGATGTAAGTCAGCGCAGACTTAAAAGCTAACTGAAACTTAAGGGGTATCAACCCATGTAAAATTGCCAAACCCTCTTCTGTAGGTAGATATTCGTGGAAGCCCTTTTTTTGTTT
Organism: uncultured Pseudomonadales bacterium; assembly: GCA_964555515.1. Taxonomy (GTDB): domain Bacteria; phylum Patescibacteriota; class Microgenomatia; order UBA1400; family PJMF01; genus UBA1388. The sequence goes on along the minus strand of CAZKSJ010000021.1, from coordinate 14,076 downwards.
ATGTTTGTACCAAGGTTGTTGCTCGTAATTTTTTGTTCTCAAAGCATGAGTACCAATTTCGTGATACAGCAAGCTATTTATTTCATCCTTGCGAAAAGCCGCTGCCGAGTTGAGCTTAATGTAGTTTGGGCCAATGGTGGTGCGGGCAATAAAAGACGTTGACCAGATTAATTCGTACTCATGCTCAAGACCATGCAGAGCCAGAAACTGATGGATTTTTTCGGTCACTTCACTTTGAGGCAAGCTGGGTCCAAGCAGCATCTTTAAGTCTTCAGCGTTACGATGTTTGAACGCCCGATCCAAAATTTCTTGAGCGACTATGAGTAACTCGTCATTATAATGATTGTATTTTTCCAGTTGTTCTTGGGGGATATCTTTTTCATAAATAAACTGCGGATTGTAGGAAGGATCTGCCAAAAACTTTGTTTTTTCTTCCAGAACATTGAGGGGGTTGAGATACTTGATTAATTTCATGATTTGTTAGGTACCATCTATGAGGCAATTGTGATTTGTGAACATATATTAATCTTTTAATGTTTTGATTGATCAATTGAGTGATTTTGTCGCCGTTTAGTCAATTATTCATTTCCTGGTCCAACTAAAAAGTTTTGTAAATCCCTTTTGCCTAGTTCAAGTCGGTGCTTAGTGCGGTTGAGGCGTTTACTGACCATCATCGCGGTATCAATGCGTTTGCCTTTCAAGTTGAAAGAAACACTCACCACCGGCAATTTGCCCTCTACAGTCTCTTGTTGCCGCCACAACAAATCGTCCAGATCAACGAGCCCCAACTGATCAGCAAAATCTTCGCTAATAATTGAGCGGCTGCGTTTGGTGTCGACGATGGCCAAGCAATCATGTGGTTTGCCATGATCGTCGATGACTGTGACGCTGGGTTTGAGAGAAATAATGGGCATATCATCGGGTGTCGGAATTTTATCGGCAAATTTCTCTGCAAAGAGGGCTTGGGAAATTTTTACTCCGTGCTCAGCATTTCTGACCTCAATTCCCTCAACTCGTTGCAGCCGTCTTTTCAAACCAGCCTTATTTGCCATTTGGATTGATAAACCAGGAAAAACATTCAGTTCAACAATCATAGGACCGCGCTCTGGGTGAATAAAAATATCTGCGCCCATGTAGACAAAACCAGCCGCCATCGAGGCTTTGACCGCAACCTCCAAGACTTGCTTCCATTGAGGGATTAAGATGCCGCGCACTTTTCTTTTGGTGCCTGGAAAGAATTTGATGTAGGTTTTCTTTCCTTTGAGGCCATAGGTTGTGGAGCCAGTCGCCATATCAATGCCCAAGGCGATGGCGCCCTTATCAAGGTTGGCTCTACCCTGAGATTCCGGGGTGGGAATCCGCGCCATGGCCATCACTGGCACTTGATTAAAAACTACCACCCGAATATCTGGCGTGCCTTTGTAAGAATATTTAGCTAAGCTGGGGTGCGGCGGAATAAGTTCTTCAATCATTGCCCGGTGGTTAGACCCCCAGGTACTGAACTCTCCATCAAGAATGTTTTCAACGTGGAGCATTAAGTCTGATTTGTTGAGGATTTCATTCTCTTGATTCATCCACTTGTCTTCATTGGGCACTTTTTTCTTGATGATCCACACACCCTTACCGGCACTGCCGCTGACGGGCTTGATTACAAATGGTACAGGAATGGCTTCCCAATTTACTTCTTCAACATCTTGAATGGTCGTGAAAATATGAAAGATTTTGGGGGTAGCAATATTGTTTTCCTCCAACATTTCTTTAGTGAGCAGTTTGGAAAAACCGTATTTTCGAGCACTAGCCGGATTCAGCTTGGTGTAACGATAACGGGCGTTCATGCCCAAGATGTGTGATGGTTTAACTGCCATGGAATGACCCGTTATTCTTCTTCCTCAATCATTGTTCTGAAACGGAACCGCTCGCTCAAGCGCAGACCAGTAAACTTACCAATGATGATGTTCAGGGCAGCAATGCCTATCACTAGTAGTTCGGGCTCGAGTAGGACTAGTTTATGCATTGGTTCCCACTTGAAAATTAAGCCCGCGATGGCAGCTAGCGCAATCGTTTCTACAGTTAGGGCAATTGCTTCTGCCTGTTTGGTTCTACCTTGAGCATCCAGGAAATTTTCAGATAGTAAAACCAGGATCAAAATGGCGAAAATATTGACGGTCATCAACGTGACGAGGTTAAAAATTGGTGCCAACAACAAGGCGGCCAAAATGCCGAGTGAAATTGCCCAGATAATCAGTGCGGTGCGGGGTAAGTACGACAACTTGGTGCGACGGAAAATTCTCTTTGCCAACACGGCCGTCAAGACAATGGCAATAAAGATGATAATACCTTCCAAAATTCCCGTTGAAACAAAGGCGACTGCCAATACGGCTGGGGTGTAAATACCAAACCCTCTTAAACCGATCACGTGTCTAGAGCCAGCAATTAATGAGGCCACAAGGGGGAATAATAGCACCAACACAATAGTGGTAGCTGGTACGCCTTCACTGACGGCAAAACGAATGGCATGTTGTAGAAAATTATTCCAAGCCAAATCTCCAGGCGGGTTTTCATCCATAAACTTGACTAGCTTGCTTTTTTGTTCGCCCTCTGGTTCAGTAATGTCAGCGTCTTTCTTCTCTTGAATTCTTTGTGCAACTTCGGCAGAAGGTGAGGCTAATGAGGCGGCATCGGTCGCAGCTGCTGAGGAAGTAGCTAGTTCTTCCTCAAGTGGAACTTCAATCACTACTGGCTGGCTGGCAACCTGTGCGGTGGCATGTCCACTCAGTAGATGGCCAAGTACTAATAACAGGCCAATAGTCGGCATGATGGACAGTACAATATGGTATCTTGTCATGTGTCTAGTCATGATCATCCTTGCCGGATTTGCATATCCCCAAATTTTCATAACCGCTATTATACTCTAGATCAGCTTTCGTCAAAAGGGTTTTGCTCTTGGCGAGAGTAACCGATCGGGCATTTTTTTAAAGCAGAGTTTGATGCAGAGCACTAATTAAAGCAAAGAAGAATATGAATCAGGTAATCAGCCAAAATTGAGCAGAAAGTCAGCTATTTATGACTCGATTACTTTCTGTCAGCGTCCAAGCTAAATGATGATTTTGATGAGACCATTCACAAAACTGATCAAGAAAGAAACCAGTACGAGTGAAAAAAACCAATTTAGTTCTACGCCAAAGACAGCCGTGGCTTGAATGGAAAATCCGGGTACTAAATACATCACCAACCATAAAAAGCCGACGTTGATGACGACAGAGAATAGACCCAAGGTGATCAGATTAACCGGCAAAAAAATTAGGTTTAAAATGGGCTTGGCCAACATGTAAAGTAGCGTGAGGACTACGCTTGCTAAACCTAGGGTAATCCAGCTCGCCACCGACACCGTTGGCACAAACCAAGATAAAACTAATAAGGTCAAAGCCATACGAATAAAAGGTCTGAGGAGTGAAAACAACATAATAATAGTATACAACTTGGATTGCGGTTGAATCAGCCTGAAATAGGATCTGGTTTGTTGGTCAGATCAATTAGTTTGTTAGTCAAATCAGGATTGGTATGCTAGTCGGTTGGGATTGGCTTGCTGGCCAGATTAAGAAGAGAGGAAGTTTTTTAATTTGCGGCGGGTGAATTGTTTTTTGGAAAAGCGGTGGGCTTCATCCCGGACGTGTTGGACTAAGTTCATGCCAGGGTGTTGGGCTGGTAGTTTTAACTCATGATATTTAATACCCTTCAGGTTAATGGCGGTACTTTCTGGCGATTCAGAACTAACGTAGCTACGTTTTGACTTAATCTTCGTTGTTTCCGCTCGACCAATATTGCCAGTATCTTTTTCGCCGGAAGATTGGTCGTGCTTGTGAAAACTGCTTGGCGAGTTTGCGTTGGCAGTGATCAAGTCCTGCGCACTATTTTTGACTTCGCTCAAGTCGGGAATGATCAGCCTGTCAGGGTGTTTGGCAATACTGATCACCGGGCAGCGCCAGCGCCAAACTGATAAAGCAGCCCGCAACTGACCTTTACCACCGTCGATGATGACTAGATCTGGCCTGCCCCAATCCGGGTGGTTTTGCCGGCGGATGATGGCCTCTTTGAGCATGTGGTAATCATTGGGGGTATTGAGCGTGCGGATGTTAAAAAGTCGGTATTGATCTTTGGCCGGTTGGCCATTTTCAAAGGTGACCATTGCTACCGCCGCCAGCTGGCCGGAAATGTTGCTCACATCGTAACCTTCCAGTCGGCGTAACTGATAATTGGCCGGGGTATGCAGGTAATTGTGCAAGATGCGGCGGAGGTGAATGGTTCGATCTTGAGCTTGATTATCAGTCAGCGAAGTTGATAGCAACAAATCAGGCTTGAGTTTGTACTGTGGTTGCGTGACTTCAGTGATGACCCGCAACTGATCGCGCAGGATAGCGGCTTGCTCATAGTTTTCTTGAGTAGCTGCGTCTTTCATAGCTTGCTGCAAATTTTTGGTAACCTGCCGTTTCTTTCCTCTTAAAAACAACATCAACTCATGAACTTGTGCCTGATAAGTTGTGGCGTTGACCTCACCCACGCAGGCGCCAGGACATAACCCGATGTGATAGTAAAAACAAGCTTTTGATTGAGGTTGAGGAGCATTACCTCGCTCATTACACCAAGGAAAAATGCGACGGGCCAAATCCATTACCTCACGTAATTTGTAAGTAGTTTGGAAAGGCCCGAGAATGGTACCTTTTAAATGTTGGCTGATGATCTCACTTTTTCGGACCATATTTACCCGGGGAAACTTTTCATCGGTGATTTGAATATAAATGGGGCTTTTATCATCTTTTAGCAGAATATTAAACGGCGGCCGGTAAGTGCGAATTAACTCTGCTTCAACTAGTAACGCTTCCAACTCACTGTCTAAGTTTTGAGTTTTGATGGTGGTTGCAGTTTGGACGAGCTGGAGGGTACGAGCGGGCAACCGACTGAGGTAAGTGTAGGAACTAATCCTTTTTTTTAGATTTTTAGCCTTGCCAACGTAAAGAACGTTACCGTTTTTGTCTAAAAACCAATACACCCCCGGCGACGAGGAGACCGACGAGCGCTGTGATAACCACGCCAATGTAGACGAGCTCTTCACTGAGTTTGGTGATGACGCGCGGCCCGGTTTGGAGGGCGAATTCGGTTGGGGTGCTGGTGCTGATTTGGTCATGAGTGGTTATTTGATACGTGACATTGGTGGTTTGGTTTGGTTGCCAGGAGCCGTCTGTGATTGATACTGGCAGCTGCAATGATTGGTATGGCAATAAATATGGTAAATTTATTTGATTGTTTGTCCTTTGATGTTGAATGGGTATTTGACTCACAAAATTTACCTCAATATCGTACCATGCCTGACCAGTTTGATTGATGATTTTGAGAATGTATCTTCCAGGCAAGATGATGCCGAACAGTTTTTCATGCTCAAACTGTACTTCGTAGCTGGGTTCTGTGGCGGGAAAACGATCGGTAAAGGAGACTTCCACGTCTTTGGTGTCCAGGTTAGAGCGCTTATATGCGCCCGCTGGATAGGGTGTTGAACTAGATTGGCCATTGATGGCAAAGACGATGTGGCTCAAATCAAAATGATGAAAGTAGTCTATTCCGCCAGTCGTGTCTTCCCAAGTTGGATCGACTGGGCGCCAGTGGCCGGATTCAGCATGATAGTATTCTGGCCAAGAATGCAGGATGTCTGTTTCCAAGCTGAGTGGACGTAGATCAGGATTTTGGGTGTAAGCGTAGCCGGTTAAGCGGCGCGCTGGAATATTAGCACTTCGGGCAAGCGCCACAAATACATCGGTAAATTCTTGACAGACTGCTTGATCAGGGAACTGCAGCGCGCCGTCTGCTCCTTTTCTATCTTGGACAATCCCGTCTTTGACTCCTTCATATGAGTAGTCTAGCGTCTCAACCACATAATTATAAATTTCTTGGGGAGAGGTCACATTTGCAGGAATATTTTGCATGGTTTTTTGGCTGATTTCCCAATACTTATCTGGTTTAGTATGAGCGCTGATGGGTTCATCTGGAAAAACAAGTTGATTGGGTTCTAAGGTCAATAAAACATCTGCCGTCAAGTAGACACTGACGGCGGTGTTAGGATTCAGTTCATAACTAGCCAGCCAGTTACCGTCTTCATCTACTTTGAGTTCATTTGGATACGGGTCTAAGCTATGGTAATACAGTCGCTGAAATTGAGTGTCTGGCGGCAAGGCAATTTGGGCGAGGCCACGACTACTCGAGTTGTTTTCTAAGTTATAACGCAAAATGATGTTAAAGACCTGTTGCTCTCCAAAAAAAGCAGAGATAGGCTGTGGTGTTTGCTGGACAAACTTGGTGACGATTAACTGACCTTCAATGCCCACAGCGGTGGGTTCGGGATTGACTCTGACTGCTCTACCAAATTGCAGAGGAGTTTTCAAAATCACCTCTTGGTTGGAAAAATTTTGTTGACTGCTGATGGGCGGAATTTGGACCTCGAGTACTTTGTTAGCTACCGTCGCCACATCAGGCGTGTCATACTCCACACTAAAATTGCGAACTTTCCCCTCACCGACCACTTGGTCTGGGAAAGGAATTTTGACGGTAGTGGCGTTTTGGACACTGCTGATTTCCGCCTCGATTGGCTGGCCATTATTTTTCACAACAATGTTTTGCAGCTCAGGAAAACTAATCGTGAGTGCATATTGATTCAAATAGTGGGTTGGTGAGGTATTACGCACCGAGAATTGTTGCACCACATGACTATTACCGTTAGCCTCAACTTCATAAGTGGTTTTAATAGTAGTATCGAAAGGCGGGGTTTCCAATTGCTGGAGATTCTCCTCCTGAGCATTGACCACATGAACTGAGGCAGCTAAACCGATGATCAAGATGGCCAGCTTTATCAATCGGAACCAAAAACCTAGCCACTCTTTGGTAGTGCTCGAAATCAAAGTAATAACCATTGCTTCTATTGTAAAGCAAGATAGGGTAACAGAGAAACCGCAACAGAGAAACTAGGATTGAATGGAATTAAAACTGCATGATTGGGATTGAGAAATGGGATTATGTTTGACCACTACTCGCGAGTTCTTGTTTGAGAAATTGACCAGTATAAGAAGATTTGTGAGCGGCTACTTGCTGGGGAGTGCCCGTGGCCACAATTTGACCGCCACCATCACCACCCTCTGGACCAAGATCAATCACCCAGTCAGCATTTTTGATGACATCCAAGTTATGCTCAATCACAATTACGGTGTTGTTTTGGGAAACTAGCTCATCTAAAACATTGAGTAAATTCTGCACATCTTCAAAATGAAGGCCAGTTGTTGGCTCGTCTAACAAGTAAACCACGTGGTCTTGGGTGCGGGTAGATAATTCGCGGGCTAGCTTGACCCGCTGTGCTTCTCCACCCGACAAAGTGGGGGCGGGTTGACCGAGATGGATGTAGCCTAAGCCAACAGCTTGTAAAGTTTCCAGTTTTTTGGAAAGCTGTGACGTTGCGCCGAAAAAATCTGCTGCTTCATCAACGGTCATGTCTAGCACTTCGGCAATGTTTTTGCCTTTGTAGAGTACTTCTAAAGTTTCTTGATTGTAGCGGCGGCCGTTGCAGACGTCGCAGGTGACATAAACATCTGGTAGGAATTGCATTTCAATTTTTAGTTGTCCATCGCCTTGGCAGGCCTCGCAACGGCCGCCCTTGACATTAAAGCTGAACCTGCCCGGTTTGTAAGCCCTCATCCGCGCATCCTGAGTTTGAGCAAACATTTGGCGGATAAGATCGAACATTTTTGTGTAAGTAGCCGGGTTGGAACGAGGTGTTTTGCCAATTGGGCTTTGATCAATCAGCGTCACCCTCCTTACCTCATCTGGTACCAGCACGCGCTCAACGCTACCTTCCCTACCCTCGGTTTGTTTGCCTAAGTGTTTGGCTAGTTGATAGTAAAGCGTGTCGTGCAACAAAGTACTTTTGCCAGAACCAGAAATACCAGTAATACAGATTAATTTATTAAGTGGAAAGTTGACGTCAATCGTTTGCAAATTATGGTGTGAGGCACCACTGATTTGAATACTGCTGGTTTGAATGTCGTCATCCAGACCAACAATTCTTGGCTCAGCGATTCTTTTTTGTTTTTTTGATTTGCGTGTGACATCTTTTTTTCTAGACAAGTACTGGCCAGTCAGCGAATTTTTATTAGCAATTATTTCTTCAGCCGTACCTTGGGCGACAATATGGCCACCATTTTTTCCGGCGCGGGGACCAAAATCAAGCACGTGATCGGCAGCCAACATCACGTCACGATCGTGCTCTACTACCACGACAGTATTGCCTTTTTGTTGTAAGTTTTTGAGTGTCTCAATTAGGCGATGATTATCGCGCTGATGTAGACCAATAGTTGGCTCATCCAAGATATACAGCACACCAGTTAAACCGGTGCCGATTTGTGAAGCTAGACGAATTCTTTGGGCTTCTCCTCCTGCCAATGTCGCCGCCTCGCGATTGAGGGTGAGGTAATTGAGTCCGACTGAGGATAAAAATTCCAATCGACTAATGATCTCTTTCAAAATTGGTTCAGCGATTTGCTTTTCTTGAGTTGAAATTTGGTCACTTTCTTTGACTAAAGTGTTCCACTCCGCTGCTTGATTGATTGGCAATGATGTCACATTGGCAATATTCTTATCTAGAATTCTCACTGCCAAAGACTCCGGTTTTAGTCGAGCGCCATGACAAACCTGGCAAATTTGCTGATGCATGTATTGGCCAATATCTTTTTGCACCCAGGCTGAGTCTGTTTCTGCATATCTTCTTTCCAAATTTTTGATGAAGCCTTCAAACTTTTCCTCAATCATGGTCATGCTGCCAAAACGATTCTCCCCTTCCACTTGAAAAACTTTGTCGGAACCGTACAACAGCACTTGCTGAGTTTCTTCAGACATTCTTTCCCATTGGGTGTGACGAAAATCAATACCTTCGTCATCTGCCACCGTTCGCACGAGCCTTGCCCACCAAGAATCATTGCTCAAGACGCGGGCAAAAGGAATGACGGCGCCTTCACTCAAAGTCAAACTAGGGGCAATGATTTTTTCTTGATCAATTTTTAGGAGTGATCCCAGGCCGTTGCAGTTGGGACAAGCACCTTGTGGCGCGTTGAAAGAAAACAACCTTGGCTCAAGCTCAGAAAAAGACCGACCACACTTACTGCAGGCTAATTTTTCGCTAAATAAGATATCTTCGGTTTCTTGAGGATTATCGGGAAAATTTAAACTTGAATCAAGAATAAAACTGATCTCGACCAGCCCTTCAGAAAGTTTTAAAGCTTCTTCAATTGATTGACTCGCTCTGCTGCGCATGGTTTTCACTTCTTTGTCATCGGCTAGTTGTTGTTTTGAAATGACTAGCCGATCAACCAGCACAGCAATGTCGTGTTTGTTGGTTTTGATCAAGGTAAAGTCTTCGGCTAAACCATGCATTTCGCCGTCAATGCGCACTCGGTTGTAGCCTTTTTTTTGTAAGTTAGTAAACAAGCCTTGAAATTCACCTTTGCGTTGTCTGACGATTGGTGAAAAGATCATCAGCCTAACTGGCGCACCCATGCTTCGTTGTTGGACGTTGTCCAGAATTTTATTGACGATTTCATCCACCGTTTGAGTAGAGACAGGCAAGTTACAATCTGGACAATATTGATGACCGATTCGCGCAAATAATAGTCGCAAATAGTCATAAATTTCCGTAATTGTGCCGACGGTTGACCTTGGGTTGTGGGAAGTGGTCTTTTGATCAATCGAAATTGCGGGCGACAAGCCTTCAATGTGATCCACGTCTGGTTTGCGCATGATCCCTAAAAATTGACGAGCATAAGAACTCAGACTTTCCACATACCGGCGCTGACCTTCAGCATACAGGGTGTCAAAAGCAAGCGAGCTCTTACCGCTACCAGACAAACCAGTGAAGACGATTAATTTATCTTTGGGCAACGTCACTGCCACATTTTTTAAGTTGTGTTCGCGGGCGCCGGTGATGGTAATGGTGTTGCGGGTGTTCATTTAGATGGATGATGGGTTGTGTACAGATGTAGTGATGTGACTGAGCGCTGAATCTTTAATATCTTTAATATATATTGATTCATAGCCAAAAGTTGAATCATTATCCGTACAAAAATTGCATAAAATCGAAGGAGTAGCATAGCACAAACTCGGGAAAATTTCGAGTATAGAAAGCCCTGTTGTAGAAAACCCAGTGATAGAAAGTGAAAGTGATTCAATGTCTAGTGGATTGGTTGTTCATCTGGATTCAGAAAAGTAAAAAAAAGAGATGTTCCCAATAATGCCGTTACTCCTATAAAAACTCAATCATGTTCGTAGCAACTGACTCATGTTCGCATTTATACGCAGATATACACAGACCTGTGCAGTCGCACGCCTAACTGTGCAGTAACGGTAATCAAGATCACTGCAACGAGGAAATGATGTCTCTTAAAATAGCGGCGAGCTCAAAATCAAGATCTTTGGAGGCGATCAGCATCCGCCGCCGAAGTTTGGCGCTCAGTTGGCGCTTATCATCTGGGGTCAGTTCAGTTGGGTCAATTTTATTGAGATCAATCCGGTCTGTTTTAGATAAGTTGATAATCATTGGGTTAGTATCTTTTTCTAACCGATGACGCTCCTTCTCTACCAACTCCTCGGCTTCAGATTTGGTGACCATTTTTTCACGAACTGGTTTAGAAATGCCAATCGGTACAATGTTGTGTTTGAGGTTGTAATCTACTTGAATACTGCGGCGGCGCTGGGTTTCAGTAATGGCACGTTTCATCGACCCCGTCAGGTTATCTGCGTACAAGATCGCCAAGCCACCCTCGTGACGCGCCGCCCTACCCATCGTTTGAATTAATGCCTGCTCAGATCTTAAAAATCCTTCTTTGTCTGCATCCAAAATCGCCACCAATGACACCTCCGGTAAATCCAAGCCCTCGCGCAGCAAATTAATGCCCACCACTACGTCATACACACCCCGCCGTAAATCATCCAAAATATCAGACCGCTCTAATGTTTCAATATCAGAGTGTAAGTAAGCCACCTTTGGGAACTGCACCTCTCCATCAGGAATTTGTGTGCGATGTTGCGTGGCATTGAGTAAGTTTTCTGGCAGTTTGCCAATTTCCATGCTTTCAATTGGTAACATGCCGTCATCCAAATAATACACCGCGTCAGGATCTTCTGCCGCTAATTCTTGTCGTTGCTGTTGATGCTGTCTGCGCCGCTCAATCAATTCCAAAATTTTCTCTTGATTATTTAAGTAGTCTGACAGAGCTTCGGCCATTCGTTTGGTGAGCGTGGTGACCAACACTCGTTGACCAAGATTTTTACGAGCAATGACTTCAATCACCAAATCCTCAATTTGATATCTAGTCGGTCTTAAAACAATGTTGGGATCAACCAAGCCCGTTGGTCGAAGCAGCTGTTCGACAGGTTGGTTGCCGGCCAGAGACAGTTCATACTCGTTGGGCGTAGCCGAGACATAGACAGTTTTGTCTAATGTTTCCATAAATTCGGTAAAACGAAGCGGTCGGTTATCTAGAGCGCTCGGCAACCGAAAACCATACTCTATTAAGTTCGCCTTGCGTGATTGATCGCCGTGATACATCCCCCTCACTTGGGGTAATGTCATGTGACTTTCATCAATCAAAGTCAAAAACTGCCCATCAGTGAACCGCGCAGCATTTTCATGAAAATAATTGATCAGCGTGTAAGGTGCTTGGCCAGCCTCACGACCATCAAAGTAGCGCGAATAATTTTCAATACCGTTCACATACCCAATTTCCCGCATCATTTGTAGGTCGTGAGTAACTTTTTGTTGTAAGCGGTAGGCCTCAACTACTCTGCCTGCCTCTTTTAGCACGGCCAATCTTTTTGTCAAATCTTGCTCAATTTGTTGATAGCCAGTTTCAAATGAACCCTCATCGACCACGTAATGTTTGGCCGGAAAAATTGTAAAGCGCCGTAATTTGCCGCCTTCCTCTTGAATTTTTTGATCCATGATATCTAAAAACTTTTCTTTGGGGTGGGGAGGATCGGTAGGAGAGCCAGTTGTGGGATCAATCCACTCAATTTGGGTGATTTTATTTTCTAATGTTTCAACTCGGAGTGCGACGCTTTCATACGCCGGCCAAATTTGAATGATGTCCCCGCGCAAGCGGTAAGTGCCTCGGCGCAAATCTGCGTCAGATCTTTCGTACTGTAAATTAGCGAGCTGCAGCAATAATGTCTCCCGCTTAATCACTTCACCTTCGATCAACTCCATGGTGTTTTTGCGGTACTCCATGGGTGAGCCCAAGTTGTAAATGCAGGACACAGAAGCGACCACGATCACATCACGGCGCGTCAATAAATTCATGGTGGTCGCCAGTCTTAATTTATCAATCTCATCATTGATAGTGGCTTCTTTTTCAATGTAAGTATCGGTGCTGGGAATATAAGCTTCTGGTTGATAGTAATCGTAGTACGAAACAAAATAACTGACTGCGTTGTGTGGAAAGAAATCACGAAATTCTTGATAAAGTTGGGCAGCAAGTGTTTTATTATGAGCAATTACCAAGGTGGGCAGCTGAGTTTGCTCAATCACATTCGCCATGGTATATGTTTTGCCGGAACCAGTCACACCAAGTAGTACCTGATGTTTTTCATCTTGCAACACGCCTGCCGTCAATTTTTCAATTGCCGCTGGTTGATCACCTTTTGGCTGGTAGGGTGCACTTAACTTAAATTTCATCTCTTTTTGTGTAAACCAAGTATTATAACTCAGTTAGTCTTGGGGAGGTAATTTGCATTGTAGGGATGTTACTAACAGAACTTATTTTGAAAGATATGCCTTCACTGCACGCTGCAGAAATGTTTGCACCTCGGCCGGGGTTGGGGGAACGACATTATCAATGGGGATAATTTCCAAATTTAACAAATCATCAAAATAAATTAATTGCTCTAAAAATAGCTTCGCATTAAAAAGGTTTTGATATTTATTATTTGCATCTTGGATGATTTGTGACAAATTAATATCCGGCTTCTGTAGCAGCGTAAATAGATCAAAATAATCGCGATACTCTCCTCTTCTGCCAATGGTATAAGCTTTTTGCACGGCAATTTCCTTGTATGGAAAAATCCGCAATCCTTTGTCAATTACGAACGGTTGATAAATTGGCGCAAACGGATAATTCAAAATTGTCACCTTATTTGATCTTTACAAAAGAACGTAAGTTTTTTAACGATTATCTATCCCGACTGATTCAATTTTTACAAGTTTGGCAATATTTTCTAAGAGGCTTTCTGGGATATCATTGAGACTGAAAAAATCAAAATCAAATGATTTACGATGACCAATTTGCAGTGCCAAAGCAGTGCCTCCGGCAAGTACAAAGTCACTTGTCAGAGGTATTAATTGATCTAACAATTGCCCGCGGGCTTCATCAAGTATGTCGAAGTGTAGTTTTAAGGTATTCATCCTGGTTAATTTTGGTAGAAATATCTAGCACATAATTTGTAATGAAATTTAAGCCCGACTTAGTGTAAATCTTTTTTGGATTTTGGACGAAATAATCTTGAATTTTTACTATACCCAGCTTTTTTTTCAACTGTTGGATATCTTCGAGTTTGCCATAAGCAAGAATTTGATGAATCGCGTCGGGATTGTCTATATCTTGAGAGGATGTGTACCATTGATAATTAGTGATCATGGCTGCATTATACTATTTCGAAGAGTTAGATTCACATCTAATCTTTGTTCGATGGTTCAACATCATCAGCCGATATTAATCACGAGAAATGGGCAGTATAATACTGTGCCATGAAAGTAACGCCAGTTAAATCGCCCACCGTGCACACCGGAGATGATTTGTTCCAGTTGCTTAATGCAGTTTTGCCTCAGTTGAAGGAAAAAACTGTTCTTGTAGTTACCAGCAAGGTGGTGGCGTTGTGTGAGGGCGCAGTGATGGTAAAAAAGACTGGCGATAGAAAAGAAAAACACGATTTGGTGCGAAAAGAATCCGAGCTTTTCACTGATCCTAGCCAATCTTCTTATGATTTGATGTTGACGGT
>CAZKSJ010000020.1:3207-15167 GCA_964555515.1 uncultured Pseudomonadales bacterium | reverse complement strand
GCTGCTTACAACCCAAGAAGTAGCCGAGCAATACCCACAAGTAAGTGAGTGGTTTAAGCAACAGTCCTTTGTCGACTCTACCCATATTTGGGATGGTGTAAGAGTGCCGGCTGCTGTAGAAAAAGCCGCATTACTAGCTAAACACTTTGGTTTATCTGCAGAGCAATTTTTATCTTTTACCAAGCAGCTCAGCAAGGAAGAAATTATTTTGTTGAGCTGTTTGCATACACCAATGACTGCCGCTGAAGTAATTAAGTTTGCTGAGTTGGTTGGGAAAGAGCTATCAACAATCCCTACTTATAGATATTTGAGTGAATCAGTCCGATTATCAGATGATGATTGGCGCGACAACTCAGAGATAATGTTTTCAATGATCAATCCACTGACCTACGTGCGTCGAGGTGACAATCAGTTTGAATTATCAGAAAGAATTGGTTGGTTAACCACTCAAAGCGGACTTAGCATAGTTACCCCTAAGTTTACTAAGCAATGATTGATGTTTTTGATGAATTGACCATCGAACTAGCAAACTAGTGCTGTCAATTGGATCTTGCACTACAGATTCCTCTTGAATTCTCCAATCATTTCTCCCATACTATGCTCGTATCCACGCTTCACCAGTGATGTTTGTTGCGTTATACTTAGCCAATGCTCAATACTCAAAAACTACTCTATATTTTGCCAGACTTAGCTTATATAGCTGAGTTGGTGCCAGATAAAAAACCCAATGCTTTTTCCATCCAATCTTTCAAGCAGGTGAATGGGGAATTTTTCAAGAGTAACAAACTCATCCCCGAACATGTGGCCAAGCTCTTCAATAAACTTGAAGCGGGTGAAACCTACACTGTGGTCTTGCCAGACTTTTTATTCACCAACACTATTGTCAGTGTCCAAGAAACCACTGAGTCAAAGATCAAGAGCAAACTGCAAGAAGAAGTCCTTGACGGTCTCAAACTGACTCCAGATTCACACCTGATTGAAACCACTTCTCTAAATGAATTAAAAGGAACTACCAGGGTTCAGATTTCTGCCATTGATAAAACATTATTGGAGGTTCTCCAAGTGGCGGTTGAAGAAAAAGGAGTGTCTGTTGATGCAGTTGTGCCCTTGAGCTGGTCAATTAAGGCAATGATTTCCTTGGAACCATCAATTAGCGTTATTCAGATGGGCAATTTTTTGTACATTGCCGAACACTACATTGGTGTCGATCAAACCAGCGACAGTAAAGTTACCGATGTCCAAAAAATTGCCGAAACAGTGCGCACTTTAAAAGGCGCTGAACCAAGCATCCAAACTCTATATCTATTGTCTGATAGCAAAGTAGAAAAATCTCTGAAGACCGAGCTTAAAGGAGTCGTACCCCTGCAGCAGATGGCTCATAAAGACACCGATGAAAAACTACCTTCTCACATTCAGGTGGTGATTGAAGCAGCACTGAAGACCTTATCCATCGCAGATTTTCCTGCACCCAAGTTTGGTCTCGGCAAACCCCCTCAGGAGGCAGTCAAAAAGTTTGCCCCAATCTTTGCAAACGATACAGAAACAGCGGAAGACTCTGAGACAGAGAATCGTGCTAGCCTACCCAAACCCAACTCTCCCGCTGATGATGCAATTGCTGATACTGCCGCCGCCGGACTAGCAGTTGGCGCAGCTACCACAGTAGCGAGTACAGCCGGAGCTGCCGCCCAAGTGGCTTCCGCCGGCGTCGGCACTGGTACAAATGAAATAAGAACGGATGTTGATATGCCCGCAACAAATCCCAAATCAACTGAACAAGAAAAAGAGAGCAAAAAAGAACCGGAAGAGAAAGCCGTTGAAGAAATTGAAGAGATTGAGGAATCAGCGACAACTGCTGATGATGTTGCCAAAACGCCGGAGGATGACGCTAGTGAAGATGATGAGCCCACAAACACAACCGATAAAGATGAGGTTGGGTCTGACCAAGCAAAAAAAGAAGATTCCACTGAGGCTGAAGATGGGGAATCTGCGGGAGAAAAGGATCAAATAAACACCACTGAGGATAAAACTAAGGATGGCGATGCTTCTCAAGACGAAGATCAAGAATCTGCTGATGAAGAAAAGGGAGATGAAGAACAAAAAGCATGGGACGATGGTGTGGCAGATGATATCGTAATAGCCGCAGTCCCAACAGCGGAATCAGAAACCAAAGCTTCCTCAGACGATGCTGTTGAATCTAAAACTGCTGAAGCAGAAGTTGATGCTGGAAAAATTGATGCTTCCGTGGTAAAACCTGCTCAAGAGTCATCTGTCAACACCGACGAAGCTGAAGAAATCGATTTGAGTCAGTTTACTCAACTAGGCGGTGAAACTGAAGCAGAAACATCCGAAAAGGCAGTTGAGTCTGGAGCAAGTTTGGGTGTGGCAGTGCCTGATAAAAAAACGATCAAAAATAAATCAGGAGTCAATCATATGTTAAAAATGATTCTCATCACAACTGGCGTGTTTGTCCTGACAGTGGCCATCGGCATTGGGGTGGGTATGGCGATCATTAAGTTTACCAACCAGGGTGATCAGCCAGCTCCTTCTGTAGAAGTGGAAGAAAGTCCTGCAATGGAAGCAACGCCCGCGCCAACACCAGAAGACAGTGAAGCAACTGATGCCAGTCCGTCAGCAGCGCTAGACAAATCTGGCGTCTCTATCTTAGTAGTCAATGCCACCACCAAAGCCGGTTACGCTGGCACAATTAAAACTGATCTCGAAAGTGGTGATTTTGAAAACGTCACTGCTGGTAATGCCAAAGGCGAGTACACCGAAACAGGTGTATTTGTCTATCTTGCTGAAGATAATCAAGACTTGGTGGACGCGATGGCCGAAGCGACTGGCCTAGAGCTAACCATCAGCGAAACAGCTAAAGCGGAGGATCCACAATCAAAGTACGATGTCGTCATCGTACTAGCTGAATAATTGTCTCTTGCCCAATCAAGTAAGCGAGGTATAATTGTTTTTTGTGGTAATTTGATGCGTATTGAGTGCGTATATAGAAGATGAAACAATAAATAGCGATATGTCAGCAACTGGTCTACACATCTCTATTTCTGCAGAACCTATTTTCTATCTAGGTGATTTTCCCATAACCAACTCGATGTTGACCAGTCTGGTCGTCACTGGATTAATTATTGCTTTTGCGGTAATTGCTAATCGAGCTTTAAAAGAAACACAAAAACCTCAACCAATGCAAAATTTTGCAGAATGGGTAGTGGAAACTTTACTTGGTTTTGTTGGCGGTATTACCAATGACACCAGAAAAACTCATTTATTTTTCCCCGTCATCGCCTCATTCTTTATTTTTATCATCATTAATAATTGGTTTGGGCTACTGCCTGGTGTAGGAACGATTATGGTGCCTTTAGCTCACCTGCCAGGTGACCAACAGACAGAGAAGCTAGAAGATGCATCACACCAACCAGCCAACGAATCAGTTGTACCGGGAGGGTTGGAAGCACTTGATGCCACCGAACACGAAGCGGTTGACGCGGACACTGGGGACATTGCGGTCACTGAAGTTGGTCTAGAAACTGATAGTGAAACTCAGGATAATCAAGCAACCGTGGCTGCCGAAACCGAGCTTGTTGAATCAGCCCACAGCGGCACCTCAGCCGAAAGTGAGCATCGACCCGCTGAAACCACCTTGTTTCGCCCCGCCACAGCTGATCTAAACACCACCATTGCTCTAGGCATCGTTTCAATTTTGGCAACCCAACTATTTGGTTTTCATTTTTTGAATCTAGGTTATTTGTCTAAGTTTTTTAACTTTAGTAACCCAATTATGTTTTTTGTGGGGATATTAGAGTTAGTCTCTGAATTCGCTAAAATCATTTCATTTGCGTTTCGTCTGTTTGGAAACGTTTTTGCCGGAGAGGTTTTATTAGTGGTGATTATGTACCTCACCAAAATTATTGTCCCAGTACCATTTTACGGGCTGGAGGTGTTTGTGGGTTTCATCCAAGCTTTAGTTTTTGCCATGCTTTCAGTAGTCTTTTTTAATATGGCCACTCAAAGTCATGAAGAACATTAGTAAGTAAAGGAGGACGTATGTCAGACGTATTTGCAGCTGCCCTGGTGATGGGTGTTGGTAGTATTGGCACGAGCTTAGGCATTGGCATGTTGGTTGCCAAAGGACTTGAGGCAATTGGTCGCAATCCAGAAGCAGCCGGCAAAGTTCAAACTAATATGGTGCTGGGTTTGGCTTTTGCTGAAGCAATCGCTATTTATACGCTGGTGATTGCCTTGATTATCTTGTTTGTTTAATCAAACATTATTACTTAACTCGTAGAGCTAAAGAAAGAATAGGGAAAACATGAATATTTTATTTCCTCAAATACTCTTTCAAATCGTCAATTTTTCGATTGTGATGGGTGCGCTGTGGTATCTTTTATACAAACCCGTCATGAAAATCTTTGCAGCAAGAGCAAAGAGAATTGAGGAAGGTCAAAAAGCAGCCCAAGAAGCTATCACTCAGCAGGAAAAAATTGATGAACTGAAAGAGAAAACCGATCAAAAACTGAAACAAAAATCTGCTGCTGAAATGAAAAAAGCGGTCGAAGAAGCTGAAAAACAGAAAGTTAGCATCATCGAGCAAGCAAAAAATGAAGCTCGCTTGGAAATTGAAAAAATGAAAAAAGATTGGGAAGCAGAAAAGATGGAGCAAGCCCGTCAAGTTAATCAACAATTAATTGAAGCGGTAATTGCCACTACCCAAAAAGTAATTGGTAAAAAGTTAGACGACAAAGCTCATCATCAACTAATTGATCAAGAGCTTAACGCAATCCTGAAGTCAATTTAATGTCAAAACCAGTCGTGACGCTCATTACTGCTCAAAAGTTAACATCCGCTCAACTATCGGCAGTGCAGGCTGTATTGAAGAAAAAACTTGGATCTTTTGAACTCAAACAACAACTAGATCCAAACTTGATGGGCGGACTTAAGATTCAACTGGGCAGTCAGGAATTTGACGCGAGCTTGGCGGGCAAGTTGGAAAAACTTGAGCCCCAATTGCCAGAGCTCAAGGTTATTACCGCCGTACCAATTACTAATGACCAACGTGCGAAAATTAAAAATACGGCAAACGAAAAATTAGGTCCTGTCAACATCGTCGAAGAACTTGATCCCGACCTGATTGGGGGCATTAAAATTATCGTGGGATCAACCGAGTATGACGGCAGCATTAAACACAAGCTTGAGTTAATTAAGAATCAATTAATCGCCAGTATTTAGAGGGAAGTGACAAAGGGAAGCAATAAATAGTATGAAAAATAATCAAGATGCTCTTCAACAAGCACTAACATCGGTCATTGCCGAGGCCAACTTTACAACTACACCAGAATCTGTTGGCACAATTATGCAGTTTGGCGATGGTGTGCTCGAAGTCAAGGGCTTAGATGATGTCCAAGCCGGTGAATTAATCGATTTGGGAGGAGATTTACTTGGCTTAGCCTTAAACCTCAAAAAGGGGGCAACAGGTGTGGTCGCGTTGGGGAGTAGTGAGCACATCAAAGCTGGGGATCTCGTGAAAAGAACGGGCAAAATTTTATCAATCGGCGTGAGTGACCAAATTTTGGGGAGAGTCGTTGATTCGCTAGGTCGGCCGGTAGACGGAGGCGCCGCACTCAAAACTCAAAAAGAAATGCCTTTAGAAAAAGTTGCTCCAGGTGTAATGAGCCGTCAATCCGTATCTCAAGCCATGATGACTGGGATCAAGGCGATTGACGCCATGATTCCGATTGGCCGTGGCCAACGTGAGTTGATCATTGGTGATCGGGGCACAGGTAAAACAGCCATTGGACTAGGCGCCATTCTTAATCAAGCAGATCAAGATATGATTTGCATCTACGTCAGTATTGGCCAAAAACGTTCTGCTCTCGCTCAGATTACCCAACTACTGACTGAAGCCGGCGCCTTTGATTACACCGCGATCGTGGCGGCCACAGCCTCCACTTCTGCCGCTGAAAGATACTTAGCTCCTTACTCGGGTCAAGCAATTGCTGAATACTTTCTAGAAAAAGGCAAAGACGTCTTGATTATTTTTGATGATTTAACCAAACATGCCCAAGCTTATCGGGAAATTTCACTATTGTTGCGTCGTCCATCTGGTCGAGAAGCCTATCCCGGCGATGTTTTTTATCTCCATTCCCGGTTGCTAGAAAGAGCTTGCCGCCTCAACAAAGATCACGGTGGTGGTTCCATTACTGCCTTACCCATCATCGAAACACAAGCCAATGACGTGTCTGCCTACATTCCCACCAACGTTATTTCCATCACCGATGGTCAAATCTACTTGGAAACTGACCTATTCAACGCCGGCATGAAGCCAGCCGTGAACGTGGGTCTATCAGTATCGAGAGTCGGTTCTGCTGCCCAAGTCAAGTCAATGAAGCAGGTGGCTGGCACGATGAAGCTAGACTTGGCTCAATATCGAGAATTGGAAGCATTTGCCCAATTTAGCTCTGATCTTGACGAGCGCACCAAGGCTCAACTCAATCGGGGTGAGCGGGTCTACAACACGCTTAAACAAGGTTGGGATAAACCTCTCAAAATGGAAGAACAAGTAGTTGTCATTTATGCCGCTGTGCACGGTTTACTTGATGAAGTCTCCGCCGATAAAATTCAAGACTGGGAAGCAGCTTACATTAAGCACATGCGTAGCGCTGAACGTGCATTGCTCAAGCAAATCGCCAAAGAACAAATTTTAAGCGAGCAAATTGAGAAGAAGCTGGAAACAGCGATCAAGTCTTTTAACACCACACACCCCGAATTTAAGGAGTCTTAACTAAGTCATGGCAAATACAAGACAAGTTCAACAAAGAATTAGCACCGCCAAAAACATCTCAAAAATAACTAAAGCGATGGAGATGGTGTCGGCTAGTAAAATGCGGCGAGCGCAAGAGCAAACTTTATCGGCCAGGCCGTATGCGCAAGCTCTGGCTAGCTCGCTCCGCTCGCTAGCCCAGGATACTTCACCAGATCTTCATCCGCTGCTATCTAGACATAGTCAGGGCATTGAAGTATTAGTCGTCATTGCCACCGATCGTGGCTTGTGTGGTGGTCTTAACCAAAGTATTCTCAAGCAAGTCACCCAGTGGATGACCAAACATTCTAAGGGTGAATTAATTCTGGTTGGCAAAAAGAGCGTTGCTTTTGCCAAGTTTTTAGGACTGCAAACTTATGCTCAATTTACCAACATGCCCGATACAATCAGCATTGACGACGTGCTTCCTATCAGCACGCTCATCATCGACAAATTTATTACTCAAGAATTTAAGTCTGTTGAGTTCATCTTCACTGACTTTATCAATACCTTATCTCAGAAGGTCAATCACTCTCAGCTGCTACCAATCAAGCTGGAGGTAGAAGAGTTGATTTTAGCGGAAAGTGACGCGGCTGAATATGTTTTCGAGCCCAATTCTAAAGAGATTTTAGAAGAATTGTTACCTTACTATATTGAAAATGCAATTTTTCAAGCTTTTTTGGAGGCTAAGGCTAGTGAGCACAGTGCGCGGATGGTGGCGATGAAAAATGCCAGTGAAAATGCCAAAGAACTAGTCAATGAATTACAACTCATCTTTAATAAATCTAGACAAGAAAGTATTACCAACGAGTTGCTGGAAATTACCACCGCAACTTTGTCCCTTCAAGGTTAGTGAGAGGAATTTATGCCAAAGCAAACAGCACCAACTGGAGTCGTCACCCAAATTATGGGTCCGGTCGTAGACGTGGAGTTTGAAGATCATCTGCCCGCAATTTACAACGCGCTTCAACTTGAGTTTGGCAATAAGGTGAAGTTGATGTTGGAGGTTGAGCAACAACTTTCAACCTCAGAAGTACGCTGCATCGCACTCGGACCTACCGATGGTTTGCAGCGGGGAGCCGCTGTAGTGGACACCGGTGCACCGATCACCGTGCCAGTTGGGGAAGAAACTCTAGGCAGAATGTTTAACGTAATTGGGGATGTGATTGATGAAAAGGCGCCGATCGCGAAACCCAAGCTGACCGCCCCCATTCACCGCGCCGCCCCAGCTCTCAAAGATCAAGAAACTTCCACTGAAGTCTTAGAAACTGGCATCAAGGTGATTGACCTGATTTCTCCTTTCCCTAAAGGTGGCAAAGTCGGTGCTTTTGGCGGAGCAGGAGTAGGCAAGACTGTGGTCATCCAAGAATTGATCCGCAACATCGCCGAGGAACACCAAGGCCACTCGGTTTTTGCTGGTGTAGGTGAGAGAACGAGAGAAGGCAACGATCTCTATCATGAAATGAACAGCTCGGGCGTTTTAAAGAGTACAGTTATGTGCTTTGGTCAAATGAACGAACCACCCGGCAACAGGTTGCGGGTGGCTTTAACAGCCCTGACAATGGCGGAATACTTCCGCGATCAAAAGGGTGAAGACGTGCTGTTCTTTTTAGACAACATTTTCCGGTTTAGCCAGGCGGGTTCAGAGGTATCAGCCCTGCTAGGTCGGATCCCTTCTGCGGTAGGTTACCAACCCACCTTGGCTTCAGAGATGGCACAGCTGCAGGAAAGAATCACTTCCACCAAGGTTGGATCAATTACCTCTATTCAAGCAATTTATGTACCAGCCGATGACTATACTGATCCGGCACCGGCCACTACCTTTGCCCACATTGACTCAACCATCTCTCTAGATAGAAAACTGGCTGAGCAAGCTTTGTTTCCCGCGGTCGATCCATTGATTTCCTCATCAAAAATTCTCGAACCAGAAATTGTGGGAGAAACCCACTATAAAACTGCCCGAGCTGTGCAACAAATTTTGCAACGTTACAAGGAGCTGCAAGACATTATTGCTATTTTGGGTATCGACGAATTGAGTGAAGAGGATAAGTTGGTGGTAGCCCGAGCGAGGAAAGTGCAAAGATTCCTTTCCCAGCCGTTCTTTGTGGCTGAACAATTCACTAATACACCTGGTAAGTACGTGCCAATTGCAGAAACCATCAGGGGATTTGATGAAATTATTGCTGGCAAACACGATAAATTGCCAGAACAAGCTTTTTACATGGTGGGCACCATCGATGAAGCAGTGGCGAAAGCAAAAAAGATTTAATCGAAGCACTAGTTATGGCAAAACTAAAGTTGTTAGTGGTCTCACAAGAAAAAAAGCTGGCTGATGAGGCAGTCGACTACGTAACGGCTGTCACCAGCGAGGGTGAAATTACCGTTTTACCAGGACACATTCCGCTTTTTTCTAGACTTGTCACCGGCGAGTTGCGCTATGGCGAGACAGGTCAAGAAAAGTCAATCATCATCTCTAAAGGATTTTTAACCGTTGGCAACCACCACGATGTAACAGTAATGGCCGACACCGCGGTGGATGCCCGCGAAGTCAGCTTAGAAAAAGCGACCAGAGCCGTCAAAGAAGCCGAAGAAACCATTCGCTCCACTGAGGACAACCGGGAAAAAATTATGGCTGAAGCGGCACTCCGCAGAGCACTGCTTGAAATTCGTGTTGCTCAAAGAACCAAAAAAACAAAAATTTAGGTTGTTGCACTCATCTAAAAATAGCTTATGCTATAATCTCGCGCTGACTAATTTATGGGTCTTCCGGTAATTATTTATTTTAGCCCAAGTCACACCATCTGGAGTTAAATAACATAAACTCAGGAAAATGAACAAACTGCGGTTGCCGCAGTCATAAAATCATTTATACTCTACGTATGCCAAAAAGCAAAAACAAGACAACCACATCTACAAATGTCGATTCATCAATGAATAATGGCAAAACAATTGAGTTAACTCAAGCTGGTTTAGATGAGCTAAAAGAAGAGTTAACTGAACTTACGAATATCAAGCTGCCCGGCGTGGTCGATCGGGTCGCTCGAGCTAGAGAATATGGTGATCTCGCGGAAAATTCCGAATATCATAGCGCTAGAGATGAGCAACAATTGGTTGAAGCCAGGATTGATGAAATTCAGAAAATCATTTCCAATTCTAAGGTAGTCAAACACACCACCAGCAACCAAAAAGTTGGGGTTGGATCAACAGTTGTCATTCACCAAAAAGACAAACCAAAGAATGTCATGACCATGAAGATAGTTGGCGAGTTTGAAGTTGATCCTGGAGAGAAAAAAATGTCTAGCATTTCCCCCATGGGTAAGGCCCTGATGGGCAAGAAAAAGGGAGCCGAAGTGACAGTGGAGGCTCCGGCGGGGGCAGTCGTTTACGTAATTGAGGGAATTAAGTAACCAAAAAATTAATTATAACAACTACCACACCCCGCCAACAGGCGGGGTTTTTGGATTAAAATGACTTAGAACAAAAATTTTTAGCCTGGGATTCATGTTATAATTTTTACTTAAGAAACTTAAAATAGATATGACAAACAATAAACACGGTCTGCACTGGGTTGATCAAATCACCGACGAGATCTTAGCTTGGCAAAAAAGCCAGGGTATAAAAAAACTCCATGTTGATGACATGAAAACTCCTTCTGGTAGAGTTCATGTTGGTTCACTAGTCGGTGTGGTCTTGCACGACGTGGTAGCCAAAGTCCTCCAAAGCAAAACATCTCAACCTGTCGCAAGCACCTATGTCTTCAACGATATGGATCCGATGGACGGTTTGCCAAGTTATTTAGATGAGAAGGTTTATCAATCACACATGGGTCGGCCTCTCTATAAAATTCCTGCACCTCAACTGGATCAATCAGGTATTGATTTCAGTCACAGTAGCCAGCAAGAAAAAGATAAGTTTGCGAATGCGGCTAGCATGGCAGAGTTTTATGCGCTTGATTTTATTAATGCCTTTCGACACTTAGGTTGTTCACAAAAAATTATCTGGTCACATCAGCTGCATCAGCGTGGACAAATGGATGACTATATCCGGACGGCTTTGGACAAAGTCACCAAGCTAAAAAAGATTTATGCTGAGGTAGCCGATTATAAATTGCCTGAAAACTGGTATCCATTCCAAGTCATCTGTGATCACTGCGGCTTGGTAGGTAACACGCTCGTGACTGATTGGGACGGAGAATTAGTTGACTATGAATGTCAAACCAATAAAGTGGAGTGGTCACAAGGCTGTGGACATCAAGGTCAGGTTTCTCCTTTTGGCGGCAATGGAAAATTGCTGTGGAAAGTTGATTGGCCGGCACACTGGGCTGCTCTTGGCATTACTATCGAAGGAGCTGGCAAAGATCACACCACGTCTGGTGGGTCAAGAGATATGGCCAATGCCATTTGTGCCCAAGTTTTTGCCATTCCCCAACCCTTTGACATCCCGTACGAGTGGATTCTAGTCAGAGGCGCAAAAATGAGTTCGAGCAAAGGTATTGGTACCTCAGCCCGTGAATTTGTGGATCTATTTCCTGCGCCCATCGGCCGCTTTTTGTTTGTCAATAAACACTACAATCAAGTCATCGACTTTGATCCAACCACCATGGCCATTCCAGATTTATTTGACGAGTATGACTTGGCGGCCAAAATCTATTGGGGCCAAGTTGAAGGTGATGGACGGTTGGGAAGATCTTTTGAGCTCGCCCAAATTAATGAAACACCACCCCCCGCTCATTTCTTGCCGCGCTTCCGCGACGTGGCGCTCTGGATGCAGTATCCTGAAATAAATTTGCAAGATCAATTCGCCGATCTCAAGGGCAGTCCTTTAAGTGAACTGGAGTTGAACGTGTTGGCAGAACGACAAGAATATGCGCATCGATGGTTGAATCATTATGCACCCCGTGAGTTTCAGTTCACTCCTCGTGAGGAAGTGCCTACAGAGGTTGACCAATTAACAGCTGAGCAACGTCAATTTTTAGGTCAGCTCAGCGAGCTCTTAAAGAGCAATCCTAGTTGGCAACCTGAGTTGCTCCAGCAGGCAATTTACGAACTGGCTAAATCTTCTCTTGGTTCTAAAGCTGGCTTTAAATCTATTTACCTTGCTTTCTTGGGTAAAACTTCCGGACCAAAAGCCGCTTGGTTGCTGCTCAATCAAGACC
>CAZKSJ010000020.1:0-3107 GCA_964555515.1 uncultured Pseudomonadales bacterium | reverse complement strand
TCGCGACGACATCAATCAAGGATTTGAATTAATCGGCAAAACACCGGACGAGCACATTGCTTTGTTGATTAAGGTTTTCCAAAGAATGGAAAACTATTTAGCTATTTTGTTATTTTTAGATATCTATTGATATTAATTGATTATTTAGCAATCAAATGTTGTAACTGCTAATTGATAGTCTACTGAATTTTCACCTATTTAGCCATCTATTTTTTCTTGTCAATTTCCATGTACTTGTGCTATTCTTGAATCAATTAGCTCATACAATAAAGCAGAATAAATATTAAGTTTCTCTCAGATCAGAAAGTCTGTGTATGGCTTGTTGTCAGGTGTAATATTACTTGACTTTTTGGGGTCAAAATGTCAAGCATAATTACGCTTTTGAAGTAGTCAGGTCTACCTCTGGAGCTTTTTCAGCTGGCTAACTGATTCAACTTAAGCTAATAGTAACTTAAAAGTGTTGCGTCATGAATATATATCATTATTAAAGATCTATGTGCAGATGACCTATAAGTGTATGAAAATTAATTATTGTGATACAATATCAGCTAGTTGCTGCCATTAATCGATCTTAGCTATTACTTGTTAAACTAGGAAAATGTGCTCAGATCATTTATCGCAGCAGAAGAAAGTATTAATACTGAGGAGAATGAATGCAAACTGAGCAAAAACCAATGACAAGGCGTTATTATTTGAAGGCCAGCTTAGTAACTGCTGTTGGTTTAGCGTTGTCTGGTTGCAGGTCAGAGCAGCTGCCGCCAGAGAAACTTAATTACCTGAAAAGAAGAAAAATCGGTTCAGATGCTTCACTTGCTATGGAAACAATTTTGTTAGCTGCTTCTGGCGACAATAAAAATGTACAACACTTGTATTTTAATTTAGGGAGTCTTATTAACCGTCCTTATGATCCTTCCGGACTATTACTTTACTTTGATGATGAAGGGTCTCTGCATGCACTCTATATTATGGGTGAAAATGATTTTGATGGCACTGGTGACGTGATAGGTGGATACACTAAAGTAGGGAAAATTCCTGAGGCTGTCAAGTTTGATGAGCCATATAAGCTTTTTTCAAAAAGGTTTTTCCGCGATAATGTGAGTGTCAAATCAAGGAAAAATATTATTGGTTTTAGTCACGATGATCCACACAGGCTGGTGATTGATACGTTTGGCGCAGAACAGGCAGATTATCAACTTAAGCCAGTTACTCGTATCAAATACTATGGTGAAAGAGTCGATTTGAACGGTGAACCTGCTGGTACTATTAGAGATGATTATCCTCTAAGTTTTAGGTATTCTCTTAGATCACTAAAAGTTGAATTGATCTATGCAGATGGAACCACAGAAATATTAACATTTTATAATGAATGATAGCCATAAATGAAAAGATTGAAGATAAGTCGGGTATGGAGCGGAGTGTAAGCCCTGAGAGATCAGAAATAACAAGCACACTAAGTTGGGAAGATTTGCTACATATTTCAAGTCAGCACTGGGGCTTGAGACATCTCTCTAGTCTAGAGGCTGCTAAACAAGAAATGGCTGAAGGAATCAACAATGGAGATGCGCTTTCGTTATCTCACCCCAATCAATTAATTCCTAATGAGGCAATTAAAATTTCAGATGACCTTGCCAAGCAACTAAGGGATATGTCTTTTGACATAATTGCAAAGTTTGTTGAGGAATCATATCGGAGCAGCATACTTTTGCAGTTTGAGAAAGCAGTTAAAGAATTTATTGCAGATTCAGTGGCCATGGATGTAAATGGATTTTATGAAGATAAGCAGTATGATCAGACCAGCGTTGAACAAATAATGCATAAATTAATTCATGAGTCCAGCGCATTTATCATTGCACGTTTCGATGGAGCAGATTTACCTTATGATATCAATCAATATTACAATTTGGGAAAATGCGGCAAGCGATCGGTCGACGCTTCCGACTTGGTTGCCAACATCAATGTTAGTGATATTAAAGAGGCAGCTGCGTTAAGATCATTTTTTACTCGGGAGGAACTAGCTTCTCAAATCACAGCTGAAAAATTTAAGAAAATTGTTGGAGCTTACACTGAACTAATTTGGTGCCAACTTATGACTTTAATTAGCCAACAAAGACAGTTCCATCAAGCGACGAACTAAATATCGCACAACACTTCCCGGAATGGGACGGTAATCGTGAAAGTTAAACAAGGAGCTGGAATTAGACGAAATATTGAGTTATAATTTGGTTAAGATCATCGGTTAGCAACCGGCCTCGCTCTGGCGGGGTTGCCAAGCAAAACTTGGTCGGGCAAGCCCGTAACAGCTGGAACAAGCAATTAGTGAGGTGGCACCGTTCTTCAAGCCCAAGAACCCTCAAAGAGTCTAGTTTAGATTCAGAGGGTTTTATTGTATTTATTAGAGTAGAAACTCTAAGATTAAGGGAACAATATGCTTGACATTCAATACATCAGAGAGAATGACGCTGCGGTTAAAGAAGCGGCCTTCAACAAACAGCTTGACCCAGCACTTGTCGATCAACTGTTAACTGCCGATCAACTGAGACGTACCTTGCAGGATCAGGTTGACAGCTTGCGCCATCAAAGTAATCTGCAAGCCGACGCGGTCAAACAACAAGTCGCTGCGGGAGGCAAACCTACGGCTGAGCAAATTGCCGAAGGAAGAGATTTTAAAACCCAACTCAAAGACTTGGAACCAAAACTGAAAGCCGCTGAAGAAGATGTAAGTAAACTGGCTTTGCAGATCCCTAACGTACCAGCAGCTGATGTGCCAATCGGCCAAGACGAAACAGGCAATCGGGTAGTCAGGCAAGTCGGCTCAGTCCCAAATTTTACATTCAACCCAAAACCTCATCAGGAATTGATGGAGAACCTAGACTTAATCGATACTGAGCGAGCAGTGCGGATTGGTGGCTTTCGCGCCTATTTTTTGAAAAATCAGGCGGTGATCCTAGAACAAGCTTTGTTGCAATTTGCCATGAGCAGGCTGGTGGCGGATGGCTTCGTGCCTATGACGGTACCAGTCTTGGTCAAACCAGAAACGATGTGGGGCACTGGTTACTTTCCTTGGGGTAGTGAAGATCATTACAAAACTCAAGATGATCAATACCTCA
>CAZKSJ010000019.1:11439-15581 GCA_964555515.1 uncultured Pseudomonadales bacterium | reverse complement strand
GCCTCCTCCTCCCTGCCCACATTTTTAGAACTTATTTTGTAGATAGATAGAGGAACATGCACCTGCGACTGCGAAAAAAAACAACTGCCTCAATCTTATTAGCCCTATTTCTTGTTAGAACAATTCTTCCTCCATTAGCAGTGGCAGAAGAGGTAACGCCTTCTCCCTCACCCTCTCCTTCGACCGATGTGGCGGAGTCGACAGCCTCGAACAATTCAGCGCCTGCGTCAGAAAATACTGACCAACCAACGGAGGAAGCGAGTTCAGCAGCGCTAACTGAATCAAGCCCAGCACCCTCCTCCTCTCCAGAGCCAGCAACAGATTCTAACCAAGACACAACAACTCCAACTGAACTAGATGACACTTTAGCTGCAGCCGAAGATCAGGTTGCTACCCTATCCGCCGCATTGGCTGAATTGCCCCCAGTGTTGGGTAATCTTGATCTGGAGACAGGTGATGCGACGGCCTCGGCAGCTACCCTCACTCTAGTCAATACCACCCAGCAAGATAGCTCAGTTGATATGCTGGTGGCCGATGTGACCACAAATGAAGGGGACATTAATTTGAGTAAAGCAAGTAATGGTGAAAGCAGTGATGCAAGTGATCAAGATCCCCAAGCAGTTTCCTCTACAGAAATTACTGCCGAAAATGAGGCAGAAGTGGTGATTGATACCACCGCTGCCGCTGATACGGGTACTAATGAACAAGCCATTGGCGGAGGCACTGCCGAGATGTTGACCGGCACCGCTTTGGCAGTTGCCAACAGTGTGGCCTTAATTAACTCGATTTTGCTTAACTCAAGTCTGCAGTACTACTTTATTAACATCCTGACAGATTTTGAAGGTAATCTCATTCTTCCCAATTTAGAATATTTACTAGAATTATTATCTAATGACTGCGTATCTTGTGCGACCGATCTCGATCTTGATGTTCTCAATCAAGCGGTAGTGGATAACAATGTTCTCTCTGACGCTCAAACCGGCAGCAACCAGCAGGCTGTGGAAAGTGGAGAAACTACGCTTGTGACGGGTGATGCCAGTTCAGTGGCAATGGCAGATTCAGAAGTGAATCAAGTATATATGGATTTATTGTTGTTTGCTTTACAAATTAATAACCTCCAAGAATGGGAAGGCTTCATTTATGGTTGGCTAGATCCAGAATCGGTCTACCAAGCTCAGGGATCGTTTGAATTATCAGCCTTGTTAGCCAATAACCAACAACCTAGCGTAGGTACCGCCGGGACTGATCAGCAATTGGCAATCGGTGGTGGCGCAGTGGATTTAAATGTGGCTAACCAAGCCAATGTGCAGGTTAACACGACCGCGACAGCCAACACTGGTAATAATTTGCAGCTGTTGAGATTTGGTGATGCATACATGCAAACTGGCGATGCGCTTGCCCTGGCCAACAGCACTGTTTTAGCCAACCAACTTTATATTAACTCACGCGTTTGGGATGGCACGATTAATATTATGGGCAACTGGACGGGTGACATTTACTTTGCTTATCCCGATTTGGAAGTAACTTACCTAGAAGCACCGAGTAGTTATGACCAAAATCAAGCGGTGAAGTACGTGGTGAGGGTAACAAATAAAGGCTTAGCTGATGCTCGAGATGTAACGGTGAGAGTGCAATTGCCCGCCTCCTTGCTCTATCAAAGTAATTCCTGGGGGTTGGTTAGACAAGAGGGTCAGAACCTATTCTTTGACCTCAACTTCTTAGCACCTGGAGATTATCGTGATATCACCATCTTTGCTCGGGCATTAAGTACCGTTAATGATGGCGAGGCAGCCAATTCAGAGGCAGAAGTGATGGGCAGATACTCAGAAAAAATGGCCAACAATTATGCATTGGCAATTGGCAGGGTCGCGATTGCCCGCTCAAATGATGATGGGTCACGAGCTGCAGAGGAAGACGATGATAATGATGATGCAACGCGTAGTCCAGAAGATAATCCCTCATTTAGTGTTTCGGCCGCAAACAATGTGAATCACTTCATTTATCCTGGAGATACTGGAATTTTCCAGATAGAAGCCAGCAACCTTGGTGGCTCGAGTTACAACACCTTTTTATACGTGGCATTAATTGATGCCAATGGTTATCAAATAGGTGGGGGTCAAGTGCCTTTGGATAAAATTGCCACAGGAGAGAAAGTCAAAATCTCATTCAACATGATGATTCCTCCGACAGCACCAGGCGGAGAATATCAATTAGTCGCCTGGATAGAGGGTGAAAACTACCTAGGCGAAGTGATCATCTCTAGTGATGCCATTACCTCCTTCGCTGTCCAATCAGGTCGGAACTTTGCATATGGCGAATCACGAGGGATGGAAGGATATCCAGCCTCGTTCGCGAGTGCTGATCAGAGCGAACTGCAGGGCTCGGTGCTAGGCGCCAGCGAAGCAGTGTCAAGATATGCATCGTTTAAAGAGATGTTGTACTTAGGCTTTCTCCTCATCACCCAGCTGTTTGTGCGCAAAGCTAGAATATTGTTTGAAATGTAGTTTGGGCAAAGACTAGTTTAATTGCCAAATCGCTAAGTTCAGCATCGTCGCAAAGCTGACCCACAAGAAGTATGGGATGAGCAAATAGCCAGCGCGTTTATCAATTTTCCAAAATAGGTCTATCAAGATGGCGATCATCAGCCATAGGAAAATAATAACCAATAAAGCCAACCCCAAATCTTTGAGGCCAAAAAAGACGAGTGACCAAAGAGTATTTAGCACCAAATGCCCCAAAAATAAACCAGCGGCGATGCGTTTTTTCTTAATTTTCAAACCTTTAGCAATTATTAGATAAAAAGCAATGCCCATCATGGTGTAAAGAGTCAACCAAACTGGAGCAAATAACCAGTTGGGGGGACTAAAAGTCGGCTTGGCCAGGTAGACGTACCAAGTTGGGATG
This sequence comes from uncultured Pseudomonadales bacterium, assembly GCA_964555515.1. Lineage (GTDB taxonomy): Bacteria > Patescibacteriota > Microgenomatia > UBA1400 > PJMF01 > UBA1388. The sequence continues at coordinate 12,677 of CAZKSJ010000019.1, read as the reverse complement.
GCAGGAGTAGTCGCGAGCGAGCCAATAATGCCCGCCATTTGACTCAGTACAATTGAACCAATCAGCAATACTGGTTTTGGAAGTTTTTCAATTTTCATATCTTCATCATACTCTTTAGTCAACCAAAAAATAAAGCGTTAAAAAAATTATATGCCTGATTTTGAGTAATAATTATCTGAAAAGAGTTAATAAGTTGTTTTTACCAGCTCGACTGAACAGCATTTTTAACTGCGGTAGCGATGACTTGCCATTTGGCTGGTTTGAGTTGTTGGCGGTAGACCAAGAAAGGGTCTTTGTAAATTTGATCAACTGTCCAGACGTACATATCGGAAGCAGTTTTAATAGGAATGAGCAATCGTTTAGGAATAAATTTAAAGCCTTGTTCGGCCTCAGCCTGCCATCCGTAGTAGAGTTGGCATTGTTGTTGGATGAAACTAATAAATTTTTCTGATTTGGCTTTCACCTCATCTTCTTTCAAACTAGTCAGCTGATATTTTTTAAGTACATGACGAGAAAAGTAGGTGCGTCCAAGCTGTTGGTCAATCGCGATGTCTCTGATAAAGTTCGCAAACTGCATCGCTCTACCCAACATTTTAGCTGGATAAATCGCATCATCTTCAAGATTCATTATTTTTGCCATCATCAACCCAATCACTTCTGCTGAGCCATAGATATAATCCAGCATTTCTTGTTGGGTAGCGTAGTTCTTTTTGCTCAGATCTTGAAACATTGATTCGAAGAACTTCTCTGTCCAGGTGGATGCAAACTGATATTTGTTTTCTAGCCGGACGTAAGCATCAATCACAACATGACTGGAATTCACAGTTTTACGATTATTCTGATAAGCTGCATAAAATTTTTCTAGTCCACGCTTATCTTGAGGAACCTGATCGACAAAATTGTCAGCGGTACGGACAAATGCATACAAACTGAACACATCTTTTTTGATTTCTCTAGGAAAAAACAGACTACTCAAAAAGTAAGTCGTACTACCCTGTTTAAAAATTTGGTAAATTTGTTCATTGATCATTTTTAAGGATTCTTTTCACGACTAATTTGGCTGAAATCAGGGCGGGAGGTACTCCCACACCAGGATTGGTGCCAGCGCCAACATAATACATGTTAGACAAGTGCTTGTTGTAATTAATTGGTCTCATAAACGAATTCTGGAGTAAAGTGTGGGCGATGCCACCAAAGGCGTTGCCTTGGTAGCTATGGTAAAGATTTGCAAAGTCTTG
>CAZKSJ010000019.1:0-11339 GCA_964555515.1 uncultured Pseudomonadales bacterium | reverse complement strand
TCTAAGTGATTCAACAAACTGAGGAGGGATGGAGCGTTATAAGGTGAGCAGCCGAGGAAGACATAAGCAAATTCCAGCGCTTTTTGTAGCTTAGTTTCTGAAAAGTGGCGGGCGACGTGATTGTGGACCGGCTCAAATAAGCTGTGAGGGGCCAGTTGTATGATCGGCTTTGGCTTGATTAGGTCAAACAGATTGTCGGCATTATCATATAGAAAGCCATTAACTGCCGCGTCATACTTTGCAGCTGCTTTCGATAGATATTTTTTTAATTGCTTGCCTGCTCCTGGCTCTAGTTTTTCAAATTGGGCGGTATCACGCTCAAGATCACCATAAAGATCCAGATGAGATCGATCATGGTAGTAAATTCGGTATTGAGGATCAAGTTTATGAATTTTAATTTCTTGATCAAAATCGTAGCCTAGATTGGCGAATAACTCTCTAAACACATCTGGCATGAACAGCCAGGATGGACCCATATCGAAGCGAAAACCCTTTTTTTGCAACAGATTTGCTCTGCCGCCAGGCAAGTAATTTTTTTCATAAACTGTCACTTGATAGCCATTTTTGGCGAGCAAAGCCGCGGCGGCTAATCCACCAAAACCAGCGCCAATTACGGCGACCTGTCTCTTATTTTTTGAATTTTTCATAAATGAGCACAAAAGCAGTCAATAATACGTAATTGTAAACGAAATCTTCTAAAGGAATAGTCAGGACTCTAATATTAGTAATATGAATTTGGCCGTACAACACGACAGGAATTGAAGTCAGCAGAAAATTAAAAATAAAAAAGAGCAAAAAACCTAAGCTAAGATAAATCAGATACCCTTTACTGTTGGTAACAGGATCATTCTTAAAATATTTATAGAGTAGTAATGCTGCAGCCAAGAAAAAAACTAACGCCGTATACTCTCGTGATAAATTTATGATGGCAATGAGCAACATCATAGTTGCCAATGCTAACCTGATTGGTTGTAGCTGATAGCTTTTGGTAGCGTTAGGCAACTTTTTGACCAGCTCATAAACAAACAACATACTAAAGCCGGTGGTGAAAAAAAATAACACCTCCTCTAAAGGTAAGTTGAAAAAAGATAAGTCAGTCACTTTGAGAGGATTGAAGCGCCAATGGCCGCGGGCAGTGACAATCATGTCCCAAATTATGAAAATAAAACTAACCAAGCTGAGGGAAAGCACGAGCGCTTTCCATTGATGGTAAAGCTGATGGTAATTGATCAACACCAACGATGTGACAAAAGGCACCGCAAAAATTAAAAATAAGATAAAAAAATAAGTAAAGTGCTCCATATTTATCGTCAGCTTTCTTTTTCATAAGCAGCGGATCGTGACAACAAGTTTACATCTAGTAGAATATCATTAATGCACAAAAAAGTGGTAGTGAATGATAAGTATCAAACAAACTATGTTTACATTTTGAGCGAGCCAACTGGTCAAAATTTTGATGTGGGATTTGAGCCAGAATTAACACCTCAAAAAATGCTTGCCATGGGTGTTTTTGGGGGGAAGTACATGACAGATGGTGCAGCAGAGTTTCCGCAAGAATGGTTTAGAGCCGCCAAATTATCCTCATTAGAGAGTGATCCGCAGCTGAATTACTTCAAAGTAGCTGCTAGTCAGCCACTCAGATATTGGCAGAAAAAAGGTTGGATTCATCCACAGGATCCGCGGGGATGGTTCCAGTGGTATTGTCGTTATTATTTTGGGAGGCGGAGCACTGATGATGAACGGCAAATTCAGCGCTGGCGCGCGATGCGGCGCCACATCGCACAAATCAAAAAAAATTGTTTGCCAAGACACTTGAGTTGCCGGCCGCGCCAGCGCCAAGCCCTCCTCCACTGGGCTTATGATGCCAGAAAGATCTAAATTGCATTTTATGTTAATTTTGCAGAAAAATTATTGATTATGATAATAATCAAACATCATCTAAATCCTGTAAAAAAACCTTGGTTTGGAACCGATCAATCCGTAGATCGTTAACGATTATTATAAAATTGGAGGTTGGTTGCAGTTTCGGTTCAGGAATGCGGTATAAACCTTATTTTGGTTCTTATTTTTCTCAGAATAGCTGAAGAACATCTGCCATCGATCAGCATATTTGTTACAAGTAACAAACGGAGTAGTGACCGCTGTGCTTTTTCCATCGTTTGAGGGTGGGATTAAGACTTTTTTGTTATTTTTATATGGACCAGTGATAGAATCTGAAGAAGCTACCCAAAAAGAATTTTCGTTACCATTGAACTCTGTATAGAACAAATAATACTTCTGATCAGGACCGATCACAATTTGGGGATTGCCATTATTTGTAGATGAAGGAACCAGATTTCTGGTATTAATAGTGAATTTTTTATTTGTCCATGGTGCTGAAGCAATGCTTATTTGGATCCTAGGATTATCAGTAGTTAACCACTCGGTGAATACCATGTAGAATTTTCCGGTTTTTTTGTCAAAGAGAACATGTCCGTCGCTAACTGATTGCGCTTGTTTTCCACTTTTTTTGTTTACCTCCGAAGCTGTTAAGACTGGATTTTTATCACCAAACTCCCCAGCTGGCTTGACTTTAAAGTCATTTGAAGGAACATAAGATGTATTGATCGTGACCATATTTTCAGGGAAACTTCCTATAGGATCGAAAGAATAAAAAATTGCATCACAGCAATTAACGCCATTTGGGTAAGTCTCAAATGGTACATAGGAAGGCTGCACAGCATGAAATGCTTCATAAGGATTAACCTGTTCTCCCCTTGAATTTTTTGAAGGCATATTCGATAGGGGTGTAAATGAATTCTTAGTTTCTAGTTTATGACTAATTAAGTTGTTATTTTCATTACCAGTATTGACCTGCCTCCAACCACTAATACCATATTTGTCGCTTGTCTCAAATAAAAAAATTTGATCCTTTTGTTGTTGAGCACTCGCATTAACCCATCCTCCCACCGCCATGTATAATTTTTTATTTCTCTGAAAAACTGAAGCGTGATAAACGTTATCAGCATTAAACAAATTATCTGGAGTTGAGTCGGTATAAGTATAAACACACCAATCCCCCCAAGCTTTTTCGTACCCTGAACAATTTGAGTTGCTTGCAGCTTTATTACGATTATCTAGAGATTCTGAATTATTAATGACATAGGTTACAGCGAAAATCCCAATTAAGCTTGCAAATATAAATAAAGACTTACTAATTTTTTTGATGGAAAGATTTTTATGATTCATTATTTGTGAATATATTTTGTTATGCTCTTAATCAAATCACTTAAATACAGTTCTGTCAAACCAAAGTTTATTCACTTACCTCACTAATCAACCGCTTGGTTAAATTTAGAGGCAAACCACTCACGCTCTCAACCGTTCCGTCAACATGATCGATAAATGGTTTTAACAAAGGATCTTCAATAATGAATCCACCAGCGGCATGAAAAATATTTCCCTGACTAATTAATTGGTTAATTACTGCCCTCTTTATGGGTTTGAAGTGTACAATCGCAACGTCAATCTCGGCAGCTTGCTGTTTGGTTTGCGTGTTGGTGACCACGACCGCGGTGATTGTTTCCACCGGATGTTGGCCGTAACTCTCCAGATATGCTCGTGCCTGTTCTTTAGTTGCAGGTTTTTCTCGTAATGCACAATTACAAACAGCGACTTGATCGGCGGTAATTAAAATCGATGGTGAGTGTATTTTTTTTAGTAAAGTCTCTGCCTTGGCTTTAGCGATGAGCAACGGCAGTAATTGGAAATTATCGGAACGAATTGATTTTTCATCAACGTCGGCGCTCATGACCTCAAAGTCATATCCTGCTTTAGATAAGATTGCTCTTCTAAAAATTGATTGTGAACCCAGAATTATTTTCATCTTTAATTATCAATAACTATTTACTCATTTGGTTATTGTAATGGATTGTATATGATAATTAGGTGACTAAACGAAAGCGTGTTCAAAAAATTCAGCCGAGGCTAATTGGCAAGCTGATCATTGGTGGATTAGTCGCAGCGGTGTTGACCTTTGTTATCATTATTTTCATGAGACAACCCAGCGCCAATCGCGACTGGAAAGTAGATGTAACCGTGTGGCCAGAGGTGATAATCGATGGAGATCAATTCACGATCAACAACATCCGCGATTGGCGCTACAGCCATCAGGCTGTAATGTCCAAAGATTACATTAGCAGAACTTACCAAACATCAGATCTAAAAAAGGTTTGGTTTTTGGTTGAACCTTTCGGCAATTGGGATGGAATTGCGCACACATTTTTTTCATTTGAATTTCATTCTGCCCCACCGCTCGTCTTTTCAGTCGAAGCGAGGATGGAAGAAGACGAAGAATACTCCGCGCTGCGAGGTTTATTTAGTGAGTATGAACTTTACTATAGTTGGGGAACAGAAGAGGACCACTTTACCAGAAGAGTCATTTCCAGTGGTAACGAATTGTATCTCTATCCATTACAGATTTCTGAGGTTGGTGGCCAGCAACTGCTGCAAAACTTATTAATTGCTACCCAGCGTTTGGCAGAAGAACCGGAATTCTACAATACCCTAACCAGTAACTGCACGAATAATTTGGCTCGATATGGTAATCAAGTTAAGTCTGGGTTAATTCCCCGCTTCCATTACGCACGGTACATGACTGGTTATTCAGACGAATTGTTATATGATTTGGGACTGATTCCAAATACTGCTCCATTTGCAGAGGTAATGGCAAAGTATCGGATTACTGATTTGGTTATTGAGCATCAAGATAGCGAAAACTTCTCTGAGAAAGTGCGTGAATAATTGTGAGCCAGCTGGGACTCGAACCCAGGACACTCTGCTTAAGAGGCAGATGCTCTAACCAACTGAGCTACTGGCCCACTTTACTGAATCAGGACGTATTTTACCATTCTTCATCAAAGATCGATAATGCAGTCAATCATGATTAAGGTGATTTGAGATTTACACTAGGACTTAAATGCACTATCAGAATTTATTTTTTCATTTCTAAGTGTTCTTCGGTGCACCAGGCGAGATTCGAACTCACGACACCCAGTTCCGAAGACTGGTGCTCTATCCAGCTGAGCTACTGGTGCATTGAGCGCCTGCTTGTTTTATTTTTTATTTAGAAAACTTTAACAAACGCTGCACAAATTATATCATCCGCCATGGGTTAAGGATTTGAAAATACGGTATAATGCCAACTAATATGCCATCAACCTATGATCATTTGGTTAACAAGGCGTTAGCCGCTTTCCACCTCAAACAGCAACTTCCCAGCTCTTCTCTAGACGATCAAAGCTTTTTAAATCCATTTGTGACTGTGGCTCGGGAGCCTGGTAGCGGAGGGAGACCTATTGCTGAGGCAGTGGCAAAAAAATTGGGTTTCGATTTTGTGGATGAGCAAATCATCGAAGAAATTGCTCAATCAACCAAAAAACGCAAAGCCGTTATCAAGGAAATTGATGAAAAAAGCCGCTCCAGAATTGATGATATGGTTCATTCAGTATTAAACATGGAATATGTTGATGAATCATCCTATATTACTGGTTTAGTGCAAGTGATCATGACTTATGCCCATCGGGGTAGGTGTGTCATTTTAGGTAGAGGTTCAAACTTTGTGACACCGTTTGGCAAGGGTTTACACGTCAGTATTACTGCTCCCTATGTAATTAGGGTGCAAAGGGCGATGGATTACGAAGGTCATTCTGAGCAAAAAGCGAAAAGGATCATTGCTAAGATTGAGCAGGAACGGGAGAAGTTCGTCAAGCAATACTTTGGTAGTAATCTTAAGCAGCGCAATGTGTTTGATTTAACGCTGAATACTTCCTACTTCACCGTGCCGCAAGCCACAGAGGTGATTGTGTCTGCCTTTCACCAAAAGTTTGGTTAAAATGGTACAATTACCCTGGTTTAGTGATAATTTGTAGGTATAGAGCCGACGTGGCGGAATTGGTAGACGCGCACGCTTCAGGAGCGTGTCCTATTTTTTGGGGTGGAGGTTCAAATCCTCTCGTCGGCACCAGGCTTGCCAAGGTGTTTATTAAAAACTTGGTTTGCTCTACAATACACTGTTTAGAGCCCGGGTGGTGAAATGGTATACACGTACGCTTGAGGTGCGTATGCCGAAAGGTGTGGAGGTTCAACTCCTCTCCCGGGCACTTTAACTGCTCTATAACAGAAGGATGGTTTTGTGTGGATTGAGGTGGAATCGCTTGAAGATTTGGAAAAACGAGACCTGTGCGTTGGTGGGACATTTAATGCTGCTCCGTTTCGATATATAATTGCTGAAGATCGTCTTTTCGTACAATTAAGGAAGAGGTTGCCTAGAGACAGAAGTGGCGCCCCCACGGCTAATTTAGATATCAAAAACGCAGCTAAGAATGAATTTGAACCTGAAATTGAACCTGAACCTGAGCCAGGCGATATTGAAGGCAGCATTTTTGTAGTATCTAACATCATTAAAATTATTGCGGGCGGTGATGCAGCACGCAATGATGGAGTAGCTAACAAAGCTGTAGCTGAAATTAGCCATGATTCACAAAGTAGCAAGCAGCAGATGTCAGCTGATGAACAGCTCAAGCTAGCTGATCCTGGCCGGCATGTTGCCTTGTTATTTTATAAGATCGTGACACTGATTGAGGCATCTCCTAAAGGAGATGATTGGCAAGTCTGTTAAAATAAGTCTGGAGTAATTGTAAAAAGGACGATTAGCTCAGTTGGTTAGAGCGTTCGGTTTACATCCGAAAGGTCGGGGGTTCGAGCCCCTCATCGTCCACCTTGTTTGTGAGGGCAGCTGGCTTTCAACCAGCTGTGAAATGAGATTGGCTTTGTCTAGCGTAATACTAGACATTTACGGTACAATTGAGGCCTTGCAAACAATAAGCCAAGCTAGCCAAGTTGGTCACGGCGCATGTCTGAAAAACATGAAATTCAGGTTCGATTCCTGAGCTTGGCACTTTTTTAGTGCTATTTGGCTATTTCCCAAACATTGCGCGGATGAGATACGTAATGGCATCGATCGTAGCCTTGAGGGCGTCATAGAGAAAGCCGCTACTTAGCCGGCGGGCGTTTTGTCTAGTGCTGCTGGGATCAACGTTAGAATATGTTGGCATGAGAGCGATTATAACTTGTTAGTGAGGATATTCACAAGTTGCGTTGTTGAATGTACAATACCCCTGCTCGACTTAATCGATAAATACTAAGTGCGGAAATAGCTCAGTTGGTAGAGCGCTTCCTTGCCAAGGAAGAGGTCGCGGGTTCGAGTCCCGTTTTCCGCTCAAAAAATTCTTGAAACTCCTTGCTTGTTTTTTTTACATACGTACTTCAAGGTCTCAAAGCAGGTTGATACTACGTAGGATCAACTAATGATTTAGGGCGATAATTGGGAGAGCATAACCGTGGTCAGACAAAATCAACAATGTACCAGCGCCCATATGTATTGATATTTCAAGAGATACATATCTCAATAGTTGTAGCACGTCATAGTGGGTTAAAACTCAAAAAAATGAAATCTGGCAGAGGTTTTAAGGCTTTATAGATATTTCAGAAACTTTAGCAAAATCAGCAAGAGCATTCTCTCCGTTTGAAAGGAAGCAGTTGGTTTGAGAGACGCAATGATCCCCTACCCGAATACACTCGTAAAAGATTGATATTTACCTAAACTAGATTGACAACTGCCTCAAATAATCCTATAATACATCAAAGTAATACATATTGGTTACATATATGAGAAGCAGCGAATCGCACATATATTCTAGAAGAGACATTCTGAAAGCAGCTGCGGCTGCTTTTGGCGGTTTAGCATTGGCTCAGCTTGCATGCAACCCTAATGAACACACCCTACCCAGAGGGGGCCAACAAAATGAGCAAGTTAATCCACAACCATTTCCTCCCAGAACTGAGCGACCAACAGAACCACGCAGCTTGTTATAGCTTGGCATACTGTTCAGGAGGGAGAAACCCTATGGAGTATTGCCCAAAACCCAACCCACGTGAGTAATGCTGAAGGTTTGGGTTGCACATTGGATGTAGAAGAAATTCGTGTGGCAAATCATCTCGGACCAAGTGCTTTGATAAGGCCAGGAGATAAGATAAAAATAGTGTGTTATAAAAAATAATTGATGAATATCTTGTAGCCAGCTAATTTTTCAACCGAGCTTGGTTTGAGATGTTAAGAAATATTAGGGTGTGGCGACGTTACTGCTTACTTCAATAATTCATGAGGAATAAATTGTTCAGGAGAAACTTATAACATATCTATCGATTTTCCCTTGTATTTTTCCCCAACAACCCTATAATTAACTTATTATTGAGCAAATATGACTGCGATTACAGAAAATTTAGAGGGTTCTTATCTTGTACCTTCAGAATCGGATGGTTCACAGCTTGATGTTGATCGGAGAAGAATGACACACCTCCGTCGATTAATTCAAGCATTGTTTGTTGGGATTCTTGTTACGGCTGGGGCCTGTGACCAACATGCGTCGGATGCAAGAGTCAAGCAATCTTCCAATCAATCAAGAACAACTGAAACACATAATCTTGCTGGTTATGTGGAAGGCGAATTGGTTAAGTTTGTGTTGGCTGGGTCAGAAAATAATCCGAATGCTCAACTGTGTCAAGGCAAAGTTGTGAGACCAATGTTTAATCAAAACGGTGTCTTAATGGGATACCTAGTCGAACGTGATGGAATTGGGCAGGATATAATTACACCATATCAGATCAGAAGATAGATCAGCTTCCCCTATCACCTTGAAATTGCCTGGATGAAGATTTTCTGTTTGGGTGGCCGGACTTTGTAGTTGCTGCACTCAATATTGTGCTCAATGACGGCTGCCTCAACATTTGCTCTCACTGGTGATGCTTGATAAACAAATGACTCCACATTGCCTGTGCTTTGAATATCTTCAATACAGGTAAACATATCTTCGTAGGCACTGGCAATTAATGAGCAACCATTGTTTGTGGTAGCTTTAATCTCTGATATTTTATTTTGAGTTAATTCCCAGCAATTTCGATAGTTATTGTTGATCGCACCAATAGTGTACTGGAATAGAAAATACCCACCCACTACCAATAAAGCAAAAAACACTAATTTCATAATTGATTATTTAGCCTGATAAATTCAGCATACTACTTTCTCTTCTCTGCAACAACCGGAACGTGATATTATGTTCTTTGAACGGAGGTATCATGAACGAAGCATTTCGTCACATCGCGTCAAGGGTTTCTAAAATAACTGGCTCACCTTGGGCTTTTGTTACGGCAATCAGCATTATTTGTCTGTGGATCGTGACCGGCCCAATATTTGACTACTCAAACACCTGGCAATTAATGATTAATACCATGACTACCGTCGTCACATTTTTGATGGTCTTTCTGATTCAAAATACACAAAATCGAGACACCAAAGCAGTGCACATCAAGTTGGACGAATTGCTGCGCTCAATTCATGGAGCTAGAAATAATTTGATCGAAGTAGAGGATATGTCGGATGAAGATCTGGAACTTATGCACTTGGAATTTGAGAAGCTACATAATAAAGCCCAGCGTGAACTAGAGACGCGACAAAAAAGAAAACTAAAAAAGTTGTCCAATTAAAGATGGAGTTCTAAACAATTTCTCTAAGTCGATGGGTTAAGAACAGGATGGCAACCCCCAATGCCATGGCTGCAAAATCACTCACAATTGGGAAACCGGGAAATAGCAACACGTCAAGCAAGCCCCACATTCCTTTCCAAAAAAGTACTATCGCGGTGGCAATCATAGCTGAGCGGACAAACTTTCTGGTAGTATGACGATGTTTTTTGGGCACTTAAAACAGTTTAACATTCTTTTCTTATCCCTGCCAAGTCCACGAAACACATCTCTAAGATATTTTTGAGGTTTAATTTGAACGCTTGGATAAAAGAAATTACTCAATTAGCGTGAGGGCGGTGCCCACTTTGTCTGCCCGACCGGTGCGACCAATCCGGTGAATGTAGTCTTCGTATGATTCTGGTAAATCATAGTTAATGACGTGGGTAACGTTATCAATGTCTAGTCCACGGGAGATGACATCGGTGGCAATCAAGGCTTGGAGTTGATTTGACTTAAATTCCCGCAACGCTCTTTGTCTTTGGCTCTGTGATTTATTGCCGTGAATGGCATTAACTTTAAAGCCACGCTGTTGCAGTTCTTTAGATAGTTTCTCTGCCCCACGCTTCGTGCGACCAAAAACCAGCACTTTTGCAAAACCGTCACTAATCAGTAGATCGTGGAGGACATCAATCTTCGACCTACCTTCCACCCTCACTACTTCTTGAATGACGCTTGCCATTGAGTCTTGAGTCTTCACAGAGATGTGCACAGGATTTGACAAGAAACCTCTCATAATCTCTTCTACTCGGCTGGTCATGGTAGCCGAAAAGAAAAGTGATTGTCTCTCTTGTGGTAGCTGATCGACGATGGCTCTGATGTCATGGACAAAGCCCATATCAAGCATCCGGTCGACTTCGTCTAACACAATATTCGAAAAGTCTTCAAACTTAATTTTACTTCTTTGATTGAGATCTTTAATTCTTTCTGGAGTACCGATCACAAAATCCTGTCCTCTTTTTAGAGATTCGATTTGTCGATTAATGGATGCTCCACCAATACAAAGAGTTGCATAAATTCTCATACCTCGAGCGAACTCAACTAAATCATCTTTCACCTGTAATGCCAACTCACGGGTTGGGACGATGATTAAGACTCTTTCACTCGGGTTACGAACAACTTTATCCAGCAGCGGAATTAAGAAAGCAGCAGTTTTACCAGTGCCAGTGTTGGCAATCCCCACTACGTCGCGTCCATCCAAAACATGAGGGATGACTTGATCTTGAATTGGGGTAGGTACCGCAAACCCTTTCTTAGCAATATTTTGCTTAAGTTCTTGACTGATCGCAAAGTCCTCAAACTGATGGATTGATTGATAATCAGTTTGCGTCACTTGCTGTTGTTGCTGAATGCTAGCCTGCAAAATCACATCACTAGGATTAAACGTTGCTTGCTTACGACCACCCTGATTACGTCTGCCGTAATTATTGGCAAAAGTTCTATTGTGACTACTGTTTTGACGCCAATAACTAGTGTTTTTATGACTAGCACTACCGTCGGAGCGCAAATACTTACGCATAGATCTTCTTTCTTTAATAAATAAAGATGGTTAAAGACAAGAAGCAATTACAGTTAAGGGAAAAATTCTTAAAAAAAGTTGCGTGCTTGAACCAAGTTGAGTGACAATGATCATTCAACAGAGCGAAATTATAACACGATTGATGGTTCCCGTCAAACTATAGGATACAAACTTTCATGAGTAGTCAGCTAAAATTTCACAT
>CAZKSJ010000018.1:7226-15798 GCA_964555515.1 uncultured Pseudomonadales bacterium | reverse complement strand
TGTGGCTCGCCCACAGGCTCCTCGCCGTTCATTTGACAATAACCGGTCATATGATTCAAGAAGTAACAGAGGTGGGTACAACCACTAAACTTCACATTTAAGTTTGTAAAAATTTAAATTAAAACTAAAATGCCCCCCCGCCTCGGCGGGGGGGCATTTGGTATCTCACCTCAAATTAGCCATTCTTATTCTTCTGACTATCGCCCCATCGCAAATAGCCAACTAAGTTGCCGAGCATGGATAAGGGTCCGCCCTCTGAGCTAGCAGTCGATCGGTCAAATTCTAAACCCAATTTTTTCAGATCAACATCGTTCGTAGTAGACAGTAAAATTTCTAAGTCTGACCGAAGGATGTATTTTGTATAAACTTCAATACTGGTGACTAACAAAATCATGATGACTGGTCCATAGAGGGCACCAACTATTCCCATCATCTGCAATCCCCCAAATACACTGAGTATCACCAGCGCTGGGTTGATACTAATACCTTTGGGTACAAGTTTGGGCCTGAGGTAGGTATCCACGTTGGTAATGACGAGCAAAAACATTAATATCACGAACAACCCTTGCCAGACGCTGCCACCTAAAATTAATAAAATGCCCACTGGCCAGGCAACTAGTGAAACTCCCACCACTGGCACAATTGCTAAGGCCATCGATAATAATCCCAGGAAAAGCCACGCCTCAACGCCAGCGATTAATAGTACCAATCCCATTAACGCGCCTTGCACAATAGCGATTACAAATATGCCTTTAAACATGGCAACCATCATATCGTTGGCTTTATCCATATAGAGAGTCGTGATGGCGGGGGGTAAGGGAATGAGGTTCATTAACGCCTTTTGATCAGGATTCCGATAAATTGGAAACAAGACAAACATCACGATGATGACAATCATCGCATTGGTGAGGAAGCGAAAAAAACCACTTCCAACCGAGGCAATCAAGCCGGTCAACCATCTTCCGATGCTCACTGCCGCTTCTCTTGCGGCGGTCACTGCCTGCTGCCTGTCCTCTAGACTCACATTATTCCAGAGTGACTCGATTGTGACATTCAACCCACTTTGAGCACCGTTTTCAGTTTGAGATATGAAGTATGAGATCAGGTTTGCACTCTGCTTGACCGCGGTCAGACCCGCCACTAATAATGGAATGGCGATAATTAAACAAAAAATGGCCACAGTAATTCCTGAAGCTAAATTAGTTTTCCCTCTAATCATTGGCCAACTCAAAATTTTGGAATAGAGTGGTTTCATAATCACTACCATCGCTAGTGCCAGCAGAATTGGGGATAAAAATGGCCAGATCAACAAGGTGGCTAAAATTAATAAAATTAACACAATTCCAAAAAAGAACATCCTTTGTCTGAGCAAACTGTTCCTGACTTTGACTGATGTTTCAGAATTTTTTATCTTAGGATGGATAGTAGTTACTTTAGACATAATTATTTGAATGAATATTTCTTGAATGGTATTTTACCTGATAAATCCAAAAATAAGTAAGTAATATTTTCTGTGAGATGCTTGGTAGGCATAAGTTAGCTCAGAACTGCAGCGAGCGATCCTCAGAGCGCTGACACTTCAAAAATTGGTGTATTCAGAGTATAATTACCCTTTTGTGACTTTCGCGATCAGTATTTTTTTCCTGACGAAGTGTCTAAATTTATGAACATCAGAAATATTGCTATTATCGCGCACGTCGATCATGGCAAAACTACGTTGATTGATGGGATGCTCAAGCAAACCCACTTGTTTCGTGACAATCAGTCTGAAATGACGCAGTCCACTATTCTGGATTCCGGAGATTTGGAGCGGGAAAAAGGCATTACAATTTTAGCCAAAAATACGGCCGTATTTTACAAAGATTTCAAAATTAATATTATTGATACGCCAGGGCACGCCGATTTTAGCGGTGAAGTTGAGCGCGTCATCAACATGGCTGATGGCGCGTTATTAGTCGTTGATGCAGCTGAAGGTCCCCTCCCCCAAACCAGATTTGTGCTTGAGCAAGCATTCAAAAATAATTTAAAAATGATTGTGGTCATCAACAAAATTGATAAACAATTGGCCAATCCTAAAAAAGCACTCAGTGAAACAGAAGATCTGTTTTTTAGCTTGGCTCAGGATGTAGCGCAGTTGGATTTCCCAGTCATATATACTTCTGGCATCTCTGGGAAAAGTTGGCTCCAACTACCAGACAACTTTGATGACGATGCAACATTAATGCCTCTGTTTGAAACGATTATTGAAACGATACCAACTCCACAGGTGGATCGGTCTGCGCCGTTCAAAATGCAGGTTTCAAATCTTGATTTTGATAGTTATAAGGGTACTTATGCGATTGGCAAAGTTCTCCAAGGTGAGCTCAAAAAAAATGATTTGATGTCAATTTGGGCGCAGGATGAAAAAGTGGGTCAGTGCCGGGCAACGCATATTTTTACTAGCAAAGGCTTGGATCGGGAAGAAACCAACCTCGCCGAGGCAGGTGATATCATTGCTATTACAGGTACAGAAAACATTAAAATTGGGCACACGCTGGCTGATACTTCACTTGAGGGAGGATTACCAATGTTGGATATCAGCGAACCTACTTTGAAAATTCAAATTTCCCCCAATAGCTCGCCATTTGCCGGTCGGGAAGGTAAGTTTGTGACTATTCGTCAACTTGAGGATAGGCTGATGCGGGAAAAGAAAACCAACATTGGTTTAAGAATCAATGCTAACACCGAAGGTAAAGGCTTTATTGTGGCTGGCAGGGGTGAACTGCACTTAGCAGTCTTATTGGAAAGCATGCGGCGTGAGGGATATGAAATGGAAGTCTCCAAGCCTCAAGTGATTTACAAGGAAATTGATGGTGTCAGGCATGAGCCGGTCGAGGAGTTGACAATTCAGATTATTCAAGAATATGTGGGAGTCGTGACTGAAGAATTGGGGAAGCGACTGGCCGAACTGCAGGACAGTATGACCGATGATCGTGGTGTGGCGCACATTACTTACAAAATAAGTAGTCGGAATTTGTTGGGTTTCAGGTCGTCAATACTCAGTAAAACCAGAGGTAATGGTATCTTTGAACCTAGGTTTTTAGGTTACTTTCCAGCCCAAAAAAGTCAGATGAAACAGATCCGCAGTGGGGTGTTAATTGCCACTGAGTCTGGTCAATCCACCGCTTATGCGTTGACCAGTGTGCAAGAACGCGGTCTACCCTTTATTGGTGAAGGTGAACAAATATATGCCGGAATGATCATTGGTTTATCAAAGACCAGTGATGATATTGACATGAATGGCTGTAAGGCCAAAGCGATGACTAATTTCCGGTCTAATGCCGATATTGCCGTACAACTAGACACACCTTTGAAAATGAGCTTAGAGCAAGCGCTTGATTTTATTGAAAATGATGAACTTTTAGAGTTGACCCCAACAAGTTTGCGCCTGCGCAAAAAAATTCTCAATAAAAAAGATCGGGGTAGAAGACAGGCTAGTGATTGAGTTTGAAAGCCTGTTATTTCATTAACCATGTGGTATACCCTTCGGGTATTAGCACCCCAGGAGTATTCGCCTGGCTTCGCCATGCAAGCACTACGCGCTTCGTAAGTTACATCAGGAAAAAATTCCAGGCTAGCTTGGCGGCAGAACAAGATTAATTTCCCATTCCATGGACTCAGAACATAAAAAAACATGCATGTAGCATGTTTTTTCACGTTGTGACCCCACGGGGAATCTACGACTCGCTGCGCTCGCATGCACTAGGAGGGTGCTAGCGCACTCTCCGTCGGAACCAACAGTTCTCTTCCAATCCATGCGATCACTCCACAAAAAAATCACCTAACGGTGATTTCTTGTGTAGTGTGACCCCACGGGGAATCGAACCCCGGTTGCCAGGATGAAAACCTGATGTCCTAACCGCTAGACGATGGGGCCATCTAGTCACCACGTTATATTTGTGTAGTGCTCTATTTTACCAGGTAATACTGATAAAATGTCAAACCGATAATCTCCAGTGTATTTTAAGTTATCGCACACGGCGCTAGCAACATATCGCATCGAGCGCAGTTTGAAGTAATCCACTGCTTTGCTGGGGTGCCCATAGGCGGCGGTGTGCCTGGTTTTCACTTCAATAAAAACCAACTCCCGAGCCATCTCATCATAGCCGAGGATGTCAACTTCATGGTTTCTGACTCGCACATTCTTGGCTAAATATATGATCTGAATCTTTTGTAAAAAAGCTAGCGCTCGCTGTTCTCCCTCAGCACCAAAAGCAAACTTATGCTGTTGCTGTTGCCTTAGAGACAAGACTCTTCTCTTTAATCCGGGAAGCAGCTTTTCCGATGCGGTCACGTAAGTAATATAACTTATTGCGCCTTACTGAACCTTTACTCTTCACTTCTACCTTAGTGATACCAGGGACATTGACAGGAAATATCTTTTCTACCCCAATGCCATTGGCACCAATTTTGCGAACTGTGAAAGTCTTGCCAGCACCTCTGTTTTTGATGGCAATGACAATCCCTTCATAAACTTGGACTCTTTTTTTATCGCCTTCAACAATTTGTTGATGGACGCGTACGGTATCACCTACGCTGATGTCTTGATCTTGAAATGAAAAATGTTGTGCCATAATTACTTCCGCTAAGCTGCCAGTTGATTGAAGCATGTATTTTACTTGACTTGAAGAGACTTTGCAAGGAGATCTAGGCGTTATTTGTGAGGAAGGAGAAAACGGAGTAAGTTTGAATAAAACGAATTAGATGGATCTCTTGATTGGTCGGATTTGTCGACTGGCTGTGACCGAGCCGACTCTAGCCGACAATGTTCACCAGAAGCCGCCACTGCTTGGATAATAGTAGAAAATTCTTGACCAGAGGATTCGCAGTTGGCGAAGAAAAGGTCAAGTAGTGCCTGATAATTATCGGATGCGTGTTTATGTTCGATTCTATGGGGCATATGTGTGTTGGCGACTTATTATAATCGATTAAGAGCGCAGTATAGCATGAGAGCAAACATTTTCGAAAATTTGCACATTATCTAGTTGGGAAGACTATGTGGCTTTGATTAATTTAATAATTATGATAACCAAGCTTGTTTAATGTGCTGACGATTGGATCATCCTGGTGGGGATGATGGGGCAAATGAACACTCTTAAGAAGCCTTATAACCTCGGCTACTGTTTGAAGCACTAACTGGACAAATGGATTTGTTTTGTGAGGATGCAATAGATGATAATCTTCAAATAGCCTCGTGGCTGTGCGATATTGTTGGACGCTAGTGTTAAGAGCAGCTATGTATTGATCGACATTTTCTCCATTTTGAATTGCCCGGCTCAGCTCATTCTGATTTTTAGCAACTAGTTGACTACTGATCCTGACATCTTTATTAAACTTTGACTGTTCATTCATAAAAAACACCTATATATAGGAAGATACATTATATCACTAACTTGCGTTGGTTAAGTTGAAAAGTAGTTTTGAGATTATTTAGAGAAGTTCTCGGAGGCTTTTAGGAACTCAACAAAAATGGGGTGAGGGTTGAGGGGGCGGCTCTTATATTCTGGATGGGCTTGGGTGGCAATAAAAAATGGGTGTTTATTTTTGGGGAGCTCGATCATTTCTACAAAAAAATCATCGGGTGAGGTGCCGGAAATAACAAAGCCCTTCTTCTCCAGCTGCTCTCTGTAGTCATTATTAAACTCATAGCGGTGACGGTGTCTTTCAGAAATCAAATTTTTCTTGGCGTCTTTAAATGCTTGATGCTTGGTGTAAATTTGATGCGCGATGGTGCCTGGTTTGAGCACACAATCATAAGCGCCTAGTCTCATGCTGGCGCCATCACCTTTAATTTGTTGATATTTAGGGTCAAATGGAATGTCATGAATAATTGGATGTGGGGTGGCTGGATCAACTTCTTTGGTGTGCGCGCCCTTCAAACCCACCACATGTCGAGCGAACTCAATGCTGGCTAGCTGCATGCCATAGCATAGACCTAGATAAGGGACTTTCTTTTCTCGGGCGTATTGAATAGCCTTGATTTTGCCTTCAACACCCCTCTCTCCCCAACCAATGGGCACGATGATTCCTTGCGCTCGATACAGCGTATCGAGCGCTTTCTTGTTGTTCTTTTCCAGAGCTTCGGCATTGACGAACTCAACTTTTAGTTCCAGCTCATCATGCCAGGCAGCAAAATTCAGTGATTCTAGCAATGACACATAAGAGTCTTTCAACTCAAAATTACCGGTGGCAATGTATTTAGCAATGATGGCCACCGTTACGGTACGAGTCTTTTGCTTATGAATCGTTTCCACAAAATTTCGCCATGGCTGTAAGTTGCTGCGATTTTTGGGCAAACTTAGTTCATCAAGGACTAGTTCATCAAATTTTTGATCATGGAAAATCAACGGAATTTCGTAAATGGTGTTGCAATCAGGATTGGAAATCACATGAGCTTTATCTAGGTTGCAGTAGTAAGCAACTTTTTCTTTGCGTTTGTCGTCAATTTCCGTCTCCGCTCTGCCCACCACAAAATCGGGCTGGATACCCATGCTATTCAGCATTTTGACCGATAATTGAGTTGGTTTAGACTTCATCTCGTTAATGTGCACGGGATTAGGGAAGTAGGTGACGTGAATATGAATTGTACTTTTGGGATATTTCAGTTTCATAATCCGATAAGCTTCATAATAAATGGCATTTTGATACTCACCAGCGGTGCCGCCAAGCTCAACCAAGATGATGTCAAAACCAGCTGCGGTTGCCTTAATTCGTTTGATGACTTCGTCCGGCACATAAGGAATAGCGTCAACGGTCGCCCCATTAAAATGAAGATCTCGGGCGTTTTGAATAACTGCTGAATACACTTGACCCATGGTAGTAAAGTTTTTTTGACCAACTTCTTGTGACAAAAATCGCTCATACGTACCGAGGTCTAGGTCTGCTTCCAAACCATCTTCACACAAGAAAACATCGCCATGCTCAACAGGATTAATGTTCCCAGAATCTAGGTTGAGATAATTTTCGCACTTAATATTGGTGACGGAGTAACCGCGATTTTTGAGCAGATAACCCAAAGAGGCAGCCGTGACGCCCTTGCCCAAACCTGACAACACGCCTCCGGAAACAAAAATATACTTAGGGGATTGCCCATGATTGCTCATGGAAGCACATTGTATCGATGATGTGGTGATATGGAAAGAGGGAAAACCTAAATTTATACTTTCTCATCCTTATTATGGATATCACGTATTAAGCATTTCCTGAACTGATTTGTCGAGCATTTCAGACCATTTTACCCCATACGGCAAGAGCATCCGATGTGGTTTGGAGCCATTAGGAATTAGGATCACCACCGAGTCATCACCAGCGTGGTCTTTCAACAACTTCCCCAGCTCTTCTAAGGTATCTTTATTGGTATTTCTAGGAATAAAGATTTCATGATCGGCGTCGACTGCTTGAGAGGCTTCTTCCAGTTGTTGGTCTGGTGCGGAAATTTTTTCTGCAATCAGCTGCATTTCCTCGTCGCGGTAATCTACTTTGGCCTTAATCAAGACAACCGCATCTTCACGGAGGGCGCCACCGTATTGAGCATAAGTTTTGGGAAAAACTACAAACGAAGTACTGCCGCTATTGTCCTCAATTTTGCCAAAAGCCATCAGCGAATTTGCTTTTTTGGTGCGCACTTCCCTGATGTTGCTCACTACTCCACCAAACAAAAAGGTTTGCCCCTTGTGAATTGAAACGTCAATTTCGCTGATAGTTTTAGTTGCTCGCTTGGCCACAGATTTTAGCGCATTCGCCATGGGGTGATCAGTTAAGTACATGCCCAGCAGTTCTTTTTCAAATGAGAGCAATTCTTGGTTGGAATACTCTGGAATTGCTGGAAAAGTATCTTTCATTTCTGAAGCAGATTTCGATACACCCTGAAACAAAGAATCTTGTCCCTTCACATCCGAGTTGAGTTGGGAAGCGGTTTGTCTGATTGATTCCAAATTTTCCAACATGCTTGCTCGGGTACCAAATCTATCCATCGCGCCCACTTTAATCAAGCACTCCAGGGTAGTTTTATTGACTTTGCGGCCGTCTGTTTCGTGAATAAACTGGGTGAGCGAGGTGAACTGCCCACCGACTTTTTTTCTAGTTTCTAAAATATTTTCAATGGATGCTGACCCAACGTGCTTGATGGCGTTGAAGCCGAACCTGACCGACAATCCTTGCAGAGAGTCTTCTTCTTGGCCAATGGAAAAATCATCACTAGATAAATTTATGTCTGGAGGCAAAACCTTGATCCCCATCTGTTTACTGTTTTCCACTGCCACCGCCACCCGGGTATCACGATTCATTGAGTGTGAGCCAGATTCAATGCTCATCAGCGCTGTCATGTACTCAACAGGGTAATTGGCCTTTAAGTACGCTGTTTGATAGGCAATCATCGCGTAACTGGTGGCATGCGCTTTGTTAAAACCGTAGTTGGCAAATGCCTCGATAAATCCCCACACCCGCGAGGCGACATCCTTGCTGTAGCCTTTTTCCACAGATTGAGAAATGAAGCGCCGCTTGTTTTCATCAAGTAATTTTTTCTTTTTCTTTC
>CAZKSJ010000018.1:0-7126 GCA_964555515.1 uncultured Pseudomonadales bacterium | reverse complement strand
GATTGAGAAATGAAGCGCCGCTTGTTTTCATCAAGTAATTTTTTCTTTTTCTTTCCAATCGCGCGGCGCAGAATATCTGCTTCACCCAAACTGTAGCCAGCCATTTCGTGGGCAATTTGCAGGATCTGCTCTTGGTAAACCATGACGCCATATGTTTCTTCCAAAATGTGCTTTAAAGTTTCATCTGGATAGCGGATTGATTTGGGCTGGTGTTTGCCCTCAATAAACTGTGGAATCAGATCCATTGGTCCCGGCCGGTAGAGAGCCACCATAGCGGTGATATCAGAAAACTGACTAGGCTGTAGGCTTTTTGCCACTCGCCGCATGCCTGCCGATTCAAGTTGGAAGACACCCATTGTATCGCCTTTTGAAAGCAACTGAAAAGTTTTTTTATCGTCTAACGGGATTTGATCAATATCAACCCGCTTGTGTTTTTGTTCCTTAATGAGTTGGAGGGCGTTTTGGATGATCGATAAGTTCCGCAGGCCTAAGAAGTCGAACTTCAACAAACCGATGGCGTCATCGGAAATATTGCAGTCAAGGACGTACATATCATACTGCGTCAAGGTTTTGCCAGATTTGGTGTCGCGCTGAATCGGTGCATATTCTGGTAACGGCTTGTCGGTGATGACGACAGCGGCGGCGTGCACCGAAGAATGACGCACAACTCCTTCTACTTTTTGGGCTAGATCGAGCAGTTTTTTGAACTTGGGTTGCTTGTAATACTCTGCCAGTTCCGGCACTGTCTCAATGGCTGTTTTGAGCGGTGTTTTCTTGGCAGGGAGGTTGGGAATTAACTTGGCAATTTTGTCTGGGTCTTCATAAGGCATGCCGAGTACTCTGCCAATGTCTCTAACTGATACTCTCGCTTCCATTCTTCCGAAAGTGATGACGTGGGCAACGTGATCGTCGCCATATTTTTCTGCCACATACTCAATGACTCTGTCTCGGCCAGTATCGGCAAAATCGATGTCAATATCTGGAGGGGTAGGTCTTTCTGGATTGAGAAATCTTTCAAAAGCCAAGCCATGTTTAAGTGGATCAATAGTGGTAATGTTTAAGACATAAGACACAATTGAGCCGGCTGCCGAACCTCTTCCTGGTCCAACACTAATACCTTGTTTTTTTGCCCAATTAACAAAATCTTCGGTAATCAAAAAGTATGTTGGATACCCTTTTTGGATGATAATATCCATTTCATATTCTAATCGGTCGGTAATTTGTTTAGTAAGGGTGCCGTACTTTTCGGCTGCTCTCTTGAGTACCAACTTTTTAAAGTAAGATTGATTGGTCTCTCCTTTGGGTAGTGGAAAATCTGGGAAGATCAATTCTCCTCTGGGAATGATCAGATCGCAGCGCTCCGCGAGTTTAACCGTATTGGCAATCGCGTCTGGATATTCGTGGAATAAATCGGCCATTTCTTCCGATGAGCGCAAGTAAAAATCCGGTGAATCAAGCATCGACATGCGGTCATGATCGGCAATCAGTTTTCTAGTTTGGACACAAAGTAGGGCATCTTGAGCCACAGCTTCGTCTTGTTCGATGTAATGAACATCATTGGTTGCCACCAGCTCAATGTTAAATTTGCGGGCGAGCTCAACCTGCAGTTTGGTTAATTTTTTCTGATCTTTGATTTTGGGGTGAGCTTGGAGCTCGATGTAATAACGATCGCCAAAAACTTCAAGGAACTTTTTAACCTCCTGTTCAGCAGCTGCTAGTTCACCTTTGAGCAGATATTGGTTGAGAAGACTACTCATGCAGCCGGAAAGGACAATAATTCCTGCAGAGTGCTGTTTTAATAGCTCAAAGTCCATTCGCGGTTTGTAAGAAAAACCTTCCAAATTTGCTGCCGAGACTAACTTCATTAAATTTTGATAACCGGTAAAATTTTCGGCAAGTAAAGTCAGGTGAAATTGGTCGCTTCCCATCTTAACTTGCTTATCAAATCTAGAATTTTTAGCCATGTACGCCTCAACTCCGACGATAGGCTTGATGTCGTGTGCCAGACATTGGTTGTAAAAATGGACAACCCCATACATGCCGCCATGATCAGTAATAGCAAGTGATTTTTGGTTAAGTTCCTTGGCTTTGGCGACTAAGGGAGCAATTTTTCCTAAGCCGTCTAGCATCGAAAACTCGGTGTGGACGTGCAAATGGACGAAGTCTGTTTTTGATGACATGGGATGGGGTCATCCTATCAGTTGTCGAGATGTTTGTGAAGCGCTTCCCGAACCTGTTGCGGATCGGCTTTAACCTCCAGTCGGCTCATGATTTGACCCATGAAAAAACCAATCACTTGTTTTTGGCCAGCTCGATAGCGATCCACCGCGTCTTGGTTGTTAGACAGAACCTGGTTGATGGTTGTTTCAAGCTCTGAACTATCGATGGTGGCAGTCGCGTTGGCAGTCTTAAACTGTTCAAGAGTTACAGCCAGATCATCATACCTGACGCTGATTTTCTTGTTGACAATGTGATTAGCTAGTTTGGCTGGATCGATTTGCTGGGAAGTTGCCAATTTGAATAGTGACTCAAGTTGATCAACGTGAGTAATGTCGCTGACTAATCGGGCTGCAAAATCTGGTTGGATCTTAAAATCGGTTGCCCAGCGTGTGGCTCGCTCTGCCGGCAATTCTGGGATTTCTTGTCTGATTTTCTCAATCTGATCTGGGGAAAACCTGATTGGGGGTAGATCTGGATCGGGGAAATAACGATAATCTTCAGCCGCTTCTTTGGAACGTTGCAGAAATGTCTTGTTTTGGGTTGCATTCCATCCACGAGTTTCTTGATTCAATTGCTCGCCATTTTGCAAGGCTTCGGTTTGCCGGCCGATTTCGTAATTAATGGCTTGTTCCAAAAAACGGAACGAATTGATATTTTTGAGCTCAATTTTGTAGTTGGGCAAATTGGTCGCCTCAACTGCTTGCAGTGAAATGTTTGCCTCAAGTCTCATCCCACCCTGCTCCATGTCACAGTCGGCAATATTGAGTGTGCGCAAAATATCGCGCAAGGATTTGGCATACTCCTTGGCTTGAGCAGCCGAGGTAATATCTGGTTCGGTCACAATTTCGATCAAAGGCACACTACTTCTGTTAAAGTCGATCAGGCTGACTTTATTGCCATCGATTGTTTTATGCAAAAGTTTGCCAGTATCTTCTTCCAGATGGATGCGACGAATTCTGACTTTGCCGTGGGAAGTCTCTAGAGATCCATCGTGGCAAAAAGGAATATCATACTGACTGATCTGATATCCTTTTGGTAAATCGGGATAAAAGTAATGTTTGCGGTCGAATTTTGAAAAAAGATTAATTTCACAATTTAAGGCAAGACCAAGCTTAATTGTCCACACAATTGCTTGTTTGTTGGCCACAGGTAAAGCACCAGGCAATCCTAAACAAGTTGGACAAGTGTAGCAATTTGGCTGGGGGGCATGAAAAGAATCATTTTTACAACCACAAAACATTTTTGAGTTAGTCTTGAGTTCTGCATGGACTTCCATCCCACAGATGAGTTGATAGTTTGGTTTATTCATGCTTACTTCTCCACTCATTCCAACTAGTCGCTTTTTCATAAGCATCGGCAACTTTAATGACCAGGTCTTCACGCCACATTGGTGCGACAATATTTAGGCCGAGGAATAGGTTAGTTGTTTTATCTCGATAGCAAGGCACACTAACACCTGGTAAGCCAGTGATGGAACTTGGTTCAAGCAACATGTCCTCTAGTTCGCCAAACATGGCGGCTTCTGCGGTTGCCCCCACTTTTTTGGCAAAGGAAGGTGAAGTGGGACTGATGAGCACATCAAAATCTTTGAATAACCGTGCGAAGTCTTGCATAAACAGCGTGCGTACTTTTTGGGCGGTGTTATAGAATTGATCGGCATAACCTTTGCTCAGAGTGTAGGTACCCAACATGATCCGACGTTTGGCTTCATCGCCAAAATAGCTACGGTCGTTGCCAAAGCGGATGCCATCCATTCTAGCCAAATTACTGCTCACCTCGCCTCTTTGTACCACTGTGTAGACACTAATCGCTAATCTTGGATCCATCGCTTCGACGGTGTCAACTTGAGCACCTAGTGACTCTAGGACTTGGCCAGCTTGTTGAATATGGGGGCTAACGATGTCTAACCCTTTTATACCCTGGTAAAGTATGCCGACGCGTAAATTTTTAATCGATTGGTTTAAGTTTAAAGTGAAATCTGGAATGGGTTGGGGTGATGTCGTACTATCATGACGGTCATGACCTGCCATGTGGTTGAGCAGTATGGCGGCATCCTGCACGGTTTTGGTGATTGGACCGGGTGAGTCTGTCGATGAGGCCATGGCAATCACTCCATAGCGGCTGACTCTGCCATAAGTTGGTTTGAAGCCAACCACGCCGCACCATGCTGCAGGTTGCCGGATTGAACCAGCTGTTTCTGTGCCAACCGCAGCGGCACACATATTGGCGGCTACAGCAGCCGCGCTCCCGCCAGACGAACCCCCTGGCAAATAATCTGGGTTACGAGGATTGAGCGTTCTGCCATATTGAGATGTTTCTGTAGACGAACCGTGTGCCCATGCGTCTAAATTAGACTTGCCGATGACGCTCGCGCCTGCTTGTTGAAGTTGCTCGACGAGGGTGGCGTTAAATGGTGGTTGATAATCATCAAGTAAAGTTGATGAAGCAGTAGTGCGAATGTTTTTAGTAGAAATGTTATCCTTGAGTACCAAGGGAGCGCCAGCTAGTGGCAGATCAAGTTGCTCAGGATGGTTTTCTAACAAAGTGGTAAGGAGAATATTTAGTTGCTGATTTTTTGTTTGAATTACACCTTCGTAACTCTTTAGTAGTTCTGACAAACTGAACTTCTTATCACGAAGTCCTTCTATAGTGTCTGCTAGAGTGAGCTCTGTGAGGTCATTCATCTTGATCAATCAATCTAGGTACCACAAAGTAACCTTTATGGACATTTTTTGCATTTCTCAAAGCTGCTTTTTGATCCAACATACTTGCTTCGTCAACTTCATCATCACGCCATACATTCTCCAGACCCGTCACCTGATGTGTTGGTTCCACCTCACTCACGTTGACGGACTGTAAATTATCAATCACCTGCAGGGTTTCTGCAAAGGCATGTTCAAATGCAGTTGATTGCTGATCATCAATTTGCAGATGAGCCAACTTTGCGATGTGTTTGACTTGGGCTGGGGTAATCTTTGCCATGTTTTGCAATTCTTGTTATCCTACCATGCCTCTTAGCACAGCTATTCTTTGGTTGACTGGGGGGTGAGTTTGAAAAAGGTTGGCAAACCAACTAATGCTATCACGCTTGTGATTTTTCAGTGGATCGCTGATATACAAGTGAGCGGTGGCTTTATTAGCTGCTTCAAGCGGCTCGTGGTCTTGGCTAATTTTTTCTAAAGCTTTGGCTAAACCCTCTGGATTCCGAGTCATGCGCACAGCAGAAGCATCTGCCAAAAACTCTCGATTGCGTGATACAGCGAGTTGAATTAATTGAGCGATCAAAGGTGAAAGTAAAACCAATAGCAAGCCAACGATGAACAGCACAATTTGTAAATTGCCGCCACCCTCGTCTCGCCGTCTGCCCCCACCAAAAGCAGTCATTCGCAACATCATATCTGCTAGTAAAGCAATCATGCCCACCAAGATAGTGACGATGGCCATCAAGCGGATGTCATAGTTTTGGACATGTGCCAGCTCGTGAGCGACCACACCCTCAATTTCGGATCGATTTAATCTGTTCAAGAGCCCGGTGGTGGCCACCACGGCGGCATGATTAGGATCCCGGCCAGTGGCAAACGCGTTCATGGCCGTATCATTGATGACATAAAGCTTGGGCATGGGCATGCGCTGCCCGCTGATAATATTTTCTGCGACAGTGTAGTAATCAAAATATTCTTCTCTAGTAGCTGGCTTAGCCCCAGAAATACTGAGAATAATTTGGTCAGACCACCAGTAGGATGTAAAGGACATGGCGCCGGCAAAGATGAGGGCATAACCCACCACGTCCAGGCCATATCCAAATCCATAGCTCATCAAGTAAGCAGAGCCGATCACAAAAATCATAAACAGCGAGATGATCAGCCACGACTTGCGCTTGTTTTTGGAAATGATTTGGAGATGTGTCATTTTCGCTCTTCTGTCTTAGTATTGTAACTTAATCAATATTGTAGCTTAATCAAGTATTTATTACTTGCAACAAAACCAATCGCTGCAACAAGACCAACCCAATCTTGGGTTGGTCTGTAGATGGTTGTTGTTTGAGATCACTTCTCTAAGTCAACCTTGACGTCTTTCATTTCTGCATCAGCTACCTCCATATGAGGGCCAGTTTCTGCAGTGGCGATGCCTTTTTCAGGCTTAAATCCAAAGATGTTCGCCACAAAGTTAGAGGGTACCGTCACTAATTTTTCGTTGTAGCTTTGCGTGAGATCAATGACTGTCCGTCGAGCATACATCAATTTATCTGCCGTATCGGTTAGCTCACTCATAAATTTATTGATTGACTCATTTGACTTAAGCTCAGGATTATCTTCCACAGCAACACTTATTTGAGGCACCAAACTTTGCACACTTGCAATTGCTTTATCAATATCTTCAGCGCTACCAGACTTATCTGCTTGAGCGACAGCTTTTCTAGCGTTCGCTAAAAGCTCAAAAATCCCTTTTTCGTGTTTGAGGTAACCTTTGACGGTTGTTTCCAGATTTGGAATCAAGGATGCCTGGCGTTTCAATTGATTGCCAATCTCTTGAATAGCCGCTCTAATTTGAGTTTTGAGTCTCTGCAGCGTGTTGTAAATATTGACGACGTATAAGACTAAAGCTCCTAAAACAACGAGAATCCAGATTGTATTACCCATAAATCCTTTCTTGATCTGCCAATTGCCCCATTATACGAAACTAAGGGCAAAATTTAAACTAGCGATTAATCAAGTTATGTAAGATTTAGGTATGAAATCTCAGCTTGGATTTTGCTCTTCTGGTAGCTATAATAACAGGCTGGATTGTGGACTAAGTTATAATAGTTCACAACTCTAGGACCCGTGGTGTAGCGGTTTAACATGCCTCCCTGTCACGGAGGAGATCGCCAGTTCGAATCTGGTCGGGTTCGCTTCAGTCCAGTTTA
>CAZKSJ010000017.1:16411-18152 GCA_964555515.1 uncultured Pseudomonadales bacterium | reverse complement strand
ACCTTTGACCTCACGAATGTGAATCGTGCGCTCTAACCAACTGAGCTAATCGACCTGATGTATTGGCTGCTTATCAGCTGTAATTATACCATTAGATGAGCTGATGTTTCTCCAAAATTTCTTTGACTTCTTGACTAGAGTTACTTAAACACAGAGCTTGTCTGACAATTTTTGCGTGTGGAATAGATTTGACATACCAACCCAAATGCTTGCGTATCGGCAAAAAAGAATATTTTGGAGTGTTTTTGAACAGATTTTCATAAAATATGGCATGCTCAAGGGCGATTTGAAAATTTGAAGGGGTAGTTGATAAATCAGGCTGATGGGTTTGAAAAACAAAAGGATTTCCCCAGGCGGCACGACCGATGAGTACACCGTCGACGTTGTACTTGGAAGAAAATTCGTGAGCTTGGCTGATCGATGTGACATCGCCATTGCCCAGGATGAGCGTATGGGTGTGATGAACTAACTCCGCTGCTTGAGCAATATTTTCCCAATTGGCCTGCCCCGAATAGTATTGTTTCAGCGTGCGGCCGTGCAGAGCAATTGCGGCAGGTTGAGTTTCAAGCAGCGTTGGTATCCAGTCGTCGATAATAGAACGGTCGTAGCCGATTCTGGTTTTGATTGAGAGCGGGATTGATCTTCGCTGCTGATATTTTTGTGGCAATCGTTGATGGCGCTGTTTGACATTTTTTTTAATCGAGCTTGTGAAGCAGTCGCAATCAGCGGTTGATTTGCCATTCACCCAATCTTCTATGCCAGCTTTGGTTTGTTCAATAATCTCTTGGGCAAGCTTGGGGGTATTGATTAAAGCGGCACCCGCTCCGGAGTGCGCCACGTTTTTGGCCGGGCAACCCATGTTAATGTCTATGCCATCAAAACCCACCTCACACAACAATGTGGCTGTTTGACGAAAATATTTTGGGGTGATTCCATAGATTTGGCCGATAATTGGCCGCTCCAACTCATTAAAGATTAATTCTTTGAGAAAAATCTCCGCACCTCGGCACAAACCTTCCACACTGATAAATTCCGTGTAGATGATGGCAGGCTCTCCATATTTTTTCTGAATAAATCTAAATGGAGCATCTGTCACCCCATCCATGGGAGAGAGTCCAATGATGGGCTTTGCTAGTTGTTGCCAAAAATTATTGGTTTGCACGACCCGTCATTATAACAAACAACTTGGATGGATAAATCTAAGTTATTTATTATTGGTTGATTTATATCATCGCACTTCTCGCCTCAAAGTTGATTGATTAGCACTCCTAGTTAATTACAGTTTAGTCGATTATTGAATTGTAAGATCTTTAGTTGAGATTGTTTATTTGTTCTCGACCGGGGAGTCCGCCATGGTTACCGAGGGATCATCAAAGATACTGATGAGTAGCAGCAGCTCCGACTTTGCCTGCTCAGTTAGCAAACTTGTTGGCGTGAGTTCAATCAACCGCCGCATGATAGTCACTAAGATCGCCTTAGCCGGGCTGTTGTACCACCTTTCTGCTAAATCGATCAGCTTTAATAAAACTTTGGCGAACATAGGTTTCATAATTTGTTGATCTGCTTCCAATGTCGTAATAATCAGTCGCAGCTCCTCAAAGGTGAAGACGATGGGTTTCTGTTCAGGATTTGTGGAATCATCATCGGGCGTGGGAGTCGGAGTAGAAGTTGGAGTGGGAGTTGGTGTGGGTGAATCAGTTGGCTCTGGAGAAGCTACGGGTGTGGGCTCGGCCGAAGGTGT
>CAZKSJ010000017.1:0-16311 GCA_964555515.1 uncultured Pseudomonadales bacterium | reverse complement strand
GGGAACTCAGCGATCCATTGGCTAGCGGTATCATACTCAAGACCGGACCAGTTTGGATCAGTTTGCTTGATCAAGGGCACACTTAATTGCGGGCGAGGTTGATTAATGTCATAGACTTCTTTGACGACGATATTATCAAATCTCACTCTACTGGGATACACAGCACCAGTTGTGGCTTTAACACCAATTTTGCCGTACTCACCATTAAAAGTTGGATCTTGTTCTGAGAATATGACCACGTTTTCATTGAGGAAAGTGACTTTACCTTTGTTGAAGTGCAACCTGAGATGATATTTAGTGCCATTGACGAAGATAAAATCTGTGGTGGTGTACGACCAAACTGCTTCGTTATTCACAATTTTGACTACTTGCGTCATCCAATCAGAAAAATGAAGCTCGTACCAATTCTTAGTATCTATAAAACCAAATGAAACATTCCGATTGACTCCTTGCACAGGAGTCATGTCCCAGGTCATATCAAAGTCGGTGATGTTTGGCCAAACAGCATTAGTAGGCACTAATTCGGCAAGGGTGGATGGTTTTGAGATGTACGCTTCCAGCTCACCATTTTTAATTTGCCACACATTTGTCACCGATCTAGTTGATTCCCACTGGTCTAAGCCCTGACTAAAATCTTCCGAAAAAATAACTTCGGTTGCCTTGACGGGTTTGGTCATGATCACCCACCACAAACTAATAATGAGTATGATAAGAAAGCGTTTCATTCACTCCTTTGGCTGCTACAATACTGATCAGTACTTTAACCGATCAAACTTGCATGAAGCTTGCATGAGCCATGTCAACGAAAATTATTTTTGTTACACCCTCCTTTTTTCCTCACATCGGCGGGGTAGAAAGTCACGTTGGATCTATTGCAGATGAGTTATTGAAGCAGGGATTTGAGGTAACAGTCATCACCGGTAGCGAGCAGCCTACATCATCACCCAAGTCCGACAAACAATCCTTGATTAGTCGAGAGGATGATTGGGGTTTATCCAACTCCCGTTTGCGAGTGATTTATCTAGGAAATACCCAGTTTTTCAGCAAATTGACTATCTGGTCAAAAATTTGGCAACTGCGCGGAGAAATGACAAGAGCAGATATCGTGCAGGCGCACGATGTGGGTTGGTGGCTGTTGCCAGTTTTGCCGCTGATTTTGCATAAATTTAACATTACTTTCCACGGTTGGGAGGGGGTGTATCCGGTGCGTTGGCAGGCAAAATTACACCGCCTAATGTTGGCGATTTTGGCGAGAAAATCTGTGCACATTGGTCACTTTATTCAACAATTTTATTGGGATAAACCAGATTTAGTGATGTATGGCGGCCTTGATGAGCAGTTGCTTGAAATTAAACCAACCCAAGTTAAAAAACCACTAAATATTGTTTTTTTTGGCCGCTTGGTGGCAGAGAACGAGATTGAGCTGTACATGAAATTAATTGGGAAACTTCGCAAGATGGACGTTGCGCATACTATGCTTTGGATTGGGGACGGCGCTTTTGCCCAATCATGTCAACAATTGGGCAAAGTAACTGGCATGGTGGCTGACCCAAGTAAATACTTGCGATCAGCCGATGTTGTTTGCACAAATTCATATTTAGCCTTATTACAAGCCCAAGCGATGGGCAAAATAGTGGTTGCGTTATTTTCTCACCCTCTGAAGGCAGCTTATTTACATGACTATCCGGGTAAAGAAGCGATGATTTGTACCAATTCTACTGAGGAAGCAGCCAAGCAGCTACAAACTTTGCTAAAAAATCGGCAAGAGGTTCGATCTTTGCAGCGAACCGCCCAACAACTGGTCGCACCATATACTTGGAAGGCAGTTGCTAATCAGTATTTATTATTGTGGGGAATGCAAAAAATATGAGAAAAGTGAGTGTAATCTGTACTGTGCTGAATGAGGCAAACACGATCGTGGCACTGCTTGAAGCATTGGGCAAGCAAACCCATCAACCTCAATCAGTTATCATTGCGGATGGGGGATCAAAGGATGGCACGCTGCAACAAATCAAACAGTGGCAAAAAAAGCATCGCCGACTTAATTTAGAAATAATCAGTAGTAAGGGTAATCGGAGTGTAGGCAGAAATGCGGCGATTGAGGAAGCTAATACAACTTATGTGGCCATCACGGATGCTGGTTGTGTACCTCACCCAGATTGGCTGGAGCAATTGATAATTGCTCAACTACGATCTGGCGCACCAGTGGTGGCCGGATATTATCAAGGCTTAGCTAAGTTGCCGTTTGAAGAAGCCGTCATTCCGTATGCTTTAGTGATGCCTGATCGGGTTGACCCAACAAATTTCTTACCGGCGACTAGGTCGATGCTGATTGATAAGGGTGTGTGGCGGAAGCTTGGCGGCTTTGATGAAACATTAAGTGATAATGAAGACTATGCTTTTGCCAGAGCTATCCAAGCAGCCGGGATTCATATCACGTTTACTGATCAAGCAGTGGTTGATTGGCAGCCGCGCCACTCTCTAAGTGGTTTTTGGACGATGATTTATCGTTTTGCTAGGGGTGATGTGCAAGCCCGACTTTTTAGACCAAAGGTCTTATTGATTTATCTCCGATATTTATTGGCAGGCATGCTGTTGGGAATTGTTGCATATTTCACGCACAACCTCAACCAAGTTATAGCATTAATCATGACTATGTTTGTGCTCTATGGGTTATGGGCAGTACATAAAAACGTCCGCTACACTCCGCGCGGTTGGTATTGGCTACCCGTTCTACAAATTACTTCAGATCTGGCAGTAATGCTGGGGACAGTGGTTGGTACGGTGCGCCGAATCTTCAAATAATCGCGATCAATAATTCTAACAAGCTTACAAGGATGATGATGTAGGCCAGCAGGGTTAACAGGAACGTTTTTAGGCTCAATTTCAACCACTTATAATTCACTCCAAATGACACCAATGCCACCGGGATTGACATCCAGCCGAGCATAAAGACAGATCTGATCATACTTGGTACTGGCCAACTACTGATGCCCTCCAGGACAGATTTAAAAGCGTCAACCCGATAAACTCCGAGCAAGTAGAAAATTATGAATAAGCCAACATTTAACAAAAAAAGAAGAATAATTTTACCGATTGTGAGTAGTGACATCGATCTAGTATATCTCATTATTGACTGCCCATCACCAGTTAAGCTGAAAAATTTCTCTTTAAAATATTTATATTTCAAGCTTAAAAAATGGTTTTATAGATCCCAACAAAATTGTTTCCGATTCAATCATGAATATAGCCTTACTCAATTCAGTACCACAAAGTTCTTGACTAAGATCACAATCATCTTTGATTTCTAAATCATATTGTTTAAGAGCGGGCAGAGCGTCTTGATCATGTAAATAACCAAGTAAACGCGCCGCTTCATTTCTGTCTTTAGGCGAAAGTGATTCATCTTCTAATTGGTCAATTAAGGCAAAGATACACTCAGATTTGTGATATTGCTGTTGAGCATAGCTGCAGGATCTGTTCAGTTTGACCTTAATCCACAGCTGGGAGCCTATCACAATCACACTAAATGACACTATAAGGAATAAGGTTGTGAGAATTATTCTGTCTCTCAGCTTACCTTTAGTGATCCAAAATGACCAGAATTTTTTCAATTTATCCTCATCAAATTATTATCAAATTATTTAATTGGCAGTCATTAATATGATTAACTCCTTTATTGAGCAGTGACCCATGTTTGACAAAACTTGGTCTGATCCATCTTTTCAATGTCTAGCTGAGAAAAGTTGGCAAGATGAATGTAGGTATTTAGTTGAATATTCTGACAAAGTAGGTCGTTGTAAATTCTTAATTTCAGGCCACTGTCTTTGACTTGAACGAATGAGTTGCTATCGCGATTATCTTCTACCGATTCAAGATCACCTTGCTCATTTCTAACACATGGTTGAATAGTTATTTCCACCAATTGCGGGTCAGATGCTTGGGGGTCATAGCAATCTGGTGTGAAGATCAAATTTTTATAGAAAAATTTACGTTGATTCTCTTTGGCGCTTGTTCGTACCACTTGACTAATTTCATTTCTATTTTGCCAATTAAGTTCACCGCTGTAAATTAAGTAAGCCCAGAAATAGTAATCAGATTGGGCAGCATGCACAGCAATCTTTTTCTCTGGATACTGTCTACTGGCCAAAGCCACATAGTGGGCAGCTTGCCGCTCATAAAAATTTCCCCAGTCAAGGCTGATAATAGGAAAACGGAAAAAATAAATATAGGTGAATTGCATGATGCTGATTAGATAGATGACAAGGAAGATCCACTTCATTCGCTGCAGATGCATCACCCAGTTAAGACCCCAAGCAGCGATGAAAAGGAGAGTCACGTAACTAAGCATGGTGCGGAGCAGGTGCCACTCAGAACCTGTATTGATTAGAGTTGGAAAGCTGAGGACTAAGGAGCCTAGCAACAGTAACATTCCAGTAATTCTTTGAGAACGATTTTTAAGAAGTAAAAATGACCCAAGTAAGATTAGTAAACCCTCTATCCAATAAAATAAGCCATGGATCCAAACACTGAACCCACTTACACTTGGCTCAATCATCATAAAGAGCATGATTGGATTAAAAGCACTTAATAATCTGCCAAGTACGAAATGGACAGTTTCTGTAATTTTGTTGGAAAATAGACTTGAAAGCGGATTGACGATTGATAACCGCCTTTGCTCATCTACACTTCTGGCAATTTGAGGTGTTTCTGAAAAGAGGGTCGTATTAAGTCTTTCGCTGACTTGGCTTTGACTTGGCAATACAACCAGACCATAAATTAGAGTCAAGATTACAGCAGCAGATAACACTAATAATTGGAAACGGTACGTTTTCAATATTTGCACCCACTGCTTAATTGTTGATGGCAGTTGGGAATTTTTTAGGTTAGAAATTATCAGCAGCGCGATTATCAGTGTCATCCACGGCACCATTAGCAACTTCATACCTTGATAATTGAAAAATCCAATAAATAAAATCGGCACTGACCAAATAGAAATTTTAAATTTGGGACGTGTTAAGCAAGCCGCGCCGAAAACGAAAAACCACAATGAGTAGAAAGCATCGTAACCGAATCTACTGAATTGCCACAACAAGGGATTAAAGACGGCTAGCACGAATATACTGATCGCTACTCCTTTATGAGACCACAAATTGTATGCCAGCCAGGCCAAGAAAAACGGTAAAGTAATGCCCATCATCGCCGAGGTTAGATGAGAACCAAGCAGTGCATTCTTTGAAAATAAAAATCCAATGCTCATTAAAGTCGCGGGTAGCTCCGCATACATGGGATCAAAAGGAGTTAGTTGCCACCAGTGGTGTAATTGATCGATGGTGGTACCTTGCAGGGCATATGAAGCCGCTTGGACCGCGTAGACCAACTCGTCATGAGGAATGGTGGAGGGAATGATATGCAGTAGGAATAACCGCGACCAGAAGAGAAAAACTATGCTGACACTTAGCATTAATAGTATGGGCTGATGTTCTTGGATATTTTTCATAGATATCATTAAAAAGAAAACAAATATAGGTACCAACCCGAACTATTTATTTCCTGAGTTTCAATTAATTTTTCGTTTCTAAATCTATTCATTTCTGGAGAAGGATCATTTCTCAGATTGTTCTCTGATGCTTGTGAAACTACAAATAAATAATTATTTGTAAAGTACTCAGTTTTTCCCAAAATCTTAATTCCCCTTATTTCAAGAAGACTTCTATATTTCCAACCATATCTATTTGGATCTGGACTTCCTAATACAGCAATGTTTACTCCATTTAGTTTTTCATTCGTTATTTTGGAATACAGAATATCAGTAATGTTTTCAACAGTTTTAATGTTTGGTTGCCAAGCAGGATTAGTATACCTCAGCGTGTTGACCTGCGGAATGATGGTAAAGACAGAACCGACTAACAAAAATAAGGTAGATACAATAACTAAGCTCACTTTTGGTAATTTTCTTGGCAGGAACAAGTAAATCACGAAAAAGACTAAACCTGGTAAAAAGTAGTGGGAGAACGATTCATTGATTAAGCTAACCCCAAATATTTGGAGTATCCAAACTGCAATATAAATCAGGTATTTCTTTTTATATTTGAAATCAAAGCAAACTAGAGCAGATACATACACAAACAATAAGAAGCCAATTGTCTTGTTTGTAGTGTAATAGCTGAGGGTAGCGAATAAGTTGCTGATAAAATCAATAAGAAACGTAAAAATGTTTTTATCTGCCTGAGTTTCATTAAACAAAAATAGTCGGGTTATAAATAATCCAGGCGGATGTGTTAGATCAAAAAGGATAAACGGTGCTATTGCCAACCCATACCCGATAGGTAACCACAAATACGTCTTTAGTTGGTTATTTTTCCATTCATAGGCAAGTGTGAATAATATGAAGCTACTTGTGGCCAAAAAACTTAAGTAGTGATGATGAATTGACAAACCGAGAAAAATTCCCGAGAGAAGAAGAGCGATTTTGGATTTTTTTTGAAAGAATATCAGACCCAATACTATCCAAAAAAGAACTAAGTGAGGATTCCACGCCCAACGGCTAGTTTCGATAAGGGGGAACCAAATGCTTGCAATTAAAGCAATGCCCATCCATGATTTTTTATTGATCAGGTACATGAGTAAGACTAATAGCATGGCTGTAACTAAGCCATAAAATGCGGCACCATAAGTAGTTGAAGCAATATGAAAATTCCCAAGCAATGCAAAAGGCATCAACATGTAATAAGTTAATGAACCGTACACCTTGTCGCCTCCCTCAGAAATAGGACCTATCAAAGTGATTCGTTTGTCTTCAACAAAAATTTGAATTTGCCTTAGATCATAAGCTTGATCCCAAAAAAATGTGGCTGTTTGTTCTAATGCATAAAATCTGGTAAGCAAGGATAGTAAAAAAAATCCCAAGAGAATCCAAAACTGATGTTTGGTGATTGTCTTTTTAATGAATTTCCTCAGAAAGTTTTCTGCGGTCATACCTTATTTTACGTCACTTAGTGTTTTTAGTGCACAACAAAATGATTGAATTCGAAGTATGAGGTAATAAAGTAACTGGGAGAGATTTACCCTACGGGTATGATTGTTGCGGGACATCGTGAACGATGTTAGAACTATTATCTAAAAGACAACCGAGGAGATCTACATTCCGAACTTGAAACTTGAGTATCTAGTTTAATTATTGTTCAAGATTTATTTACATCTTATACTGGTCTTATGAAAGCAATTTTTTCTGATCATAAAGAAAAAATCATTAAAACCTCACACTTGATTGACTTCAATATTCAAAACAAAGGCATTTATCTCATTCAAGTTTCAGCCAAAACCAAAGACGAAAAACAATTGGGTGGCACTGACGATGAAGATTTAAGAGTTGAGATTGATGGTCGTAAATTCCCACTACTTAGTAATCAACAAAGATACTTTGATAGCCCAGCTGCTTTTTCGGGAGGAGCTACTCATGGATTAGCCAAAGTAGTTTTTATTATTATTTGGTTGGACACGGGAAATCATCAGCTAAACTTAATTCCAGATCTTGCCGCCACAGTTATAGGAATTGATATTAGGCAAATCAGTGAAAATTCATCTTTAAGCGAATTTAATTTGCCTTTGAATTTGACAGCAGAAGATGGAGATAGACGGGACTGGCTGGCATTTGTTTTGGTAGATGCCAAACTGGAATCATTTACTCCAGAATTAGTATTAAAACGCAGATTTATTGATAGCGATGATGTCAAAATTACGATTGACGATTCTATAAAACAAGCTCATTACAATAAACGCCAAAAACTCTGGTATTTTGTAGCGTCTTTATTGAGGGGTGAACAACAAAGTAAAGAGTATAAAGTAATTTTACCTATTGGTTTGCACTACATTGAGTTGGCTGCTGATAGAACCCCAACTTTAAATACTATAAGTTTTTCGAGTTTAGCATTTCAAATACCTATTACAATTCAAGAGAAAATAGAATATCGCGCCAAGCAATTCGATTTGAATCCAAAAATTATGCTTAGGTTAGCCAAAAGAGAATCACAATTTGATCCCAAAGCTACTTCGCCAGTAGGCGCAAAAGGCATCTATCAATTGACCGCAATTACTATCAAGCAAATCAAGGAGCTAGGTTTTGAAATAACCGATCCTTACCATATAGATCAAAATATCCAAGGCGGGTTTATTTATTTTAATTGGTTGTACAAACGATATGAAGGAGAAAAAAATCAAATTGAAAAAACTTTGGCTGCTTGGAATTACGGTTTAGCTCATGTTCCCCAAAACGAAACCCTAAATTTTGAAGAGTTGCCAGAGGAAACAAAAAATCTTATTAGAGACGTTTTAGGAGATTATGATCTTTAATCTCCTAGTGCCTACTATTATTTTGTCTTTTGTTCTTTTTCCTTTACCCACACTAACCGTTGGCAGCACTAATGCCTGGAATACTGGAGGCATTTCTCAAGAAGAAGTTAAAATAGAACCGATTAGCTTTGAAATAAACAATAAACAATATGAAGAATATAAAAAAACAACTCTCCCAAATATCCAAAATTTTTCTTATGACTTAGATGGGAATGGCACTGATGAAAGAATCATCATCAAATCGTATCCAGGTTTCCCTGGGGATCAAAACACTGAGATCTATATCAACTCAAATCCTGAGCCCGCTTTTGTAGAGGTGGGAACCTTCTTTGCCTTTAATATTCACAGAATGGATAAGGCAGGAAATCATGTAACAGAACTACAACTACAAACCGGTCAATCTCTTAATGCTCTGTTTTATGCTTATCATGATGGTAAGTTAGAGAGAGTTTCAG
This sequence comes from uncultured Pseudomonadales bacterium, assembly GCA_964555515.1. Lineage (GTDB taxonomy): Bacteria > Patescibacteriota > Microgenomatia > UBA1400 > PJMF01 > UBA1388. The sequence goes on along the minus strand of CAZKSJ010000017.1, from coordinate 7,504 downwards.
TTTCTACAGAAAATCCTCCATCTTGGCATGGAATTATCAGTAGAAACATACCTGAATTTAAAGATATAGACAAAGACGGGAATTTGGAACTCCGAGCTTATTACAATTTTCTTAATGATCCCACCAGAACAGTCGAGGTTTATGAATATAGTGATGGTTCTTTTAACTTGATCCAAAAATATGAAGAAGTATTGACAGTATCTTAATATGGTATAGAATTATTTTACACATAAACCATGTTAACAAAATATGCATCTCTTTTCTAAACTGGCTCAAAGAATTGATCAAAAACTAAATCGACTTCAAGCTTTGCGCCCGCTGCCAAGCTCTGCAGTTAAAAAGCTGCAGGAGCGTTTTGAGATTGAGATGACCTATAACTCAAATGCCATAGAAGGCAACAGTCTTACTCTCAAAGAAACGTTTCTCGTCATCAATGAAGGACTAACAATTAAAGGCAAACCGCTCAAAGACCATTTGGAAGCTAAAGATCATCATGAGGCATTAGAAATGGTTTACGAGCTTATTAATCACGACGTTAAACCTACTTTGTCTGAGCAGTCAATTCGTACCCTACATCAGCTTGTAGTCAAAAAAACCGATGAAGAGTTTGCTGGGAAATATCGAACAAGCAATGTGTACATTGGTGGCGCTGACCATGTTCCACCTAATGCTTTACAAGTTTCGGTTGATATGAAGCAGCTAATGTCTTGGTTTGCTAAGCAGCAAAAACAGTTACACCCAATTGAGCTAGCCGCCCTACTTCATCATAAATTAGTTTATATTCATCCATTTTTTGACGGCAATGGCCGTACAGCTCGGTTGGTAATGAATTTAATTTTGATGAGAGCTGGTTACCCACTGGCAGTTATTTTAAAAAATGATCGGCAAAAATATTACCGAGCCCTGCGAGCTGCTGACCAGGGACAACTCTCAGCAATAGTTAAATTCGTTGCTCAAACTGTGGAGCGATCACTGGATATTTATTTAAATACATTAACTCCGGAATCACGGGATAAAGAACGCTACTTACCATTGTCTGAAATTAGCAAAGACACACCCTATTCAACTAAATACTTAAACTTGTTGGCTAGACAAGGAAAACTTGAAGCCCACAAACAGGGTCGTAATTGGCTTAGTAGCAAAGAGGCGCTAGAGCGATATCTTAAAGGAAGAGAAAGAATAAGAAAAGTAAAGAAATAAGTTTTTCCCGCCACATTCCCGCCAACAATATCAGTGTATGTAATTTTCTGTAGATTTCTGTCAAGTTCTGCGGAGAGGGCGGGATTCACCCTCCGGGTATTAGCCACGCGCTTCGTTTGTTTAAATCTCAAGAAATTCTATGGTCGCTTGGCGGTACGAACAACTTCTTGTCCTCACCACCAACCGCACCAATCATACCCTACGGGTATGATTGTTGCGGAAGGGGAGGGATTCGAACCCACGGGACCAGTAAAGGTCACGGTTTTCAAGACCGTTGCAATTGACCGCTCTGCCACCCTTCCAAGATGTAAAAGATCGGCGAAACATTTATGAAATGTCAGAGAGTATTGTACCACTCAGGATGATTGGACATCGCTTCGTGTCGATAATCTCAACCATCGATCCTCAATAATCCAAACTATAAACATCCATACAAATAGTGTTGTGCGAATGATATCTATCCACAGTGATGATCTAAAGATACCCAACTGTATGTTTGGGATTGGACTCATGCTCGTGCCGATAATAATCATAGAAGGAATTAAGAACTTAAGTTGTGTGCTGAGATCTCGGTAGGGAAAGATTGCAAGTAAAGGGAGAGCCCAGAGCAAAAACGGTGTTGACTGAACTTTTGAGATCAGCATCAGGAGCAAGATATATCCTAGAGTGACGCTGATTCGCCAGGCTTTGTGTTTTGACTGTTTTAAGCCCCAGGCAATTTTTGTTGTCCAAGCGATGAAAATCACGAGGGTAATGGGAAAAATTAACTCAACTATGTTTAGCGCAGTATTGCTGATAGGACCAGACACTTCGTAGTTCTTAAATACCTCGATAATTGATTCACTTTTGGTAAATTCATTTAAGACGCGAACTACTATAGCAACTGCACTATCTACCTGCAGTCCCCTTATCTGGTGATAAACAATCATGACTTGTAAGGAAGATCGATAAAGGAGGAGGGGGATAATCCAAACCAGACCAAAACAGATAAATCCATAAATAATGTGCTTCTTCCACTGTTTCCTATCTAATGTCGCATAGACTAGACCGAGTGGTCCATTAAGTAATTTGAGAGCAATGGCGAGAAAGTAACCAAACCATAGTCCAGCTTTACTTAATGTGCCTTTAAAGACGATGGGGCTAGTTACAGACAAGGTGAGTGCTGCTGCAAAGACGATATCCATCGTGTCGTAGATAAAATGGTGTGCTTTTGCTGTAACTAATATGTAGAAAACAAGCGACAGTGCTTGCAGTAATTTGTTAGGCTGAATTTTTTTAAGGGTAGTCCAGATAAGCGCAAGCAAACCAGCATCAACCAATAGCAACTGCAGTTTATAAGCCATCGAGTAATTAAGATGGAAAAAATGATTGTGAGTGAATGAATCAATCAAGTGTGGCACATAGAAGAGTGGAATAGTGGCAGGCGGATATTCATACCACTGGTCAAGATAAGGACGCACTCCGCTCGCCCAAAGGTGAGCGTATGGCATGTAACTGTAAATTATTTCGGTGAAAAAAGGTGGGGGAAACAACAAAATGAACACACGCGATATAATGAAGAGCGAAATGATCAAGTAGCCTACAAACTTTGGGTTGTGAAAAGAAAACATCATAGCACGCATTGTAAGCTGAGGTGTTTTTCGTGTATAGTTGATGTTACGATGCCCAACTTGCCGAACCAAGCCGCCACCGTTTCATCAACTACCTCTTTAAATAAGGGTGATGTTCCGCTGACGCCGCCCCCATATCCTCAAGAGCAGCCACCCCTGCTATACAACAATCACATCGTTAAAGATCCCAATGGTGGCGATAAGGCGGCTGAGGCCACCAAACAACGTAGTAACCATGCGGAGAAAGTTAGTCCAAAAGAGTCAAAATCTGTTCCGCCTGCAGAAGAGTCAACCAAAACTCGGGGTCAGTCAAACCAGCCAGATAAAGCAAAACAAATAGGGCCGGATCGACCACAATCAAATCAGCCACGGTCAGATCAACCGCAGCCAGATCCAGTCGGGGCAGATCAGCCTGATGGTTACATGCCACCTGGATATGAGGAAAGTGGAGTCATGCCAGGATTCGTCAAGCCTCAACCTGAAGAATTACTATTTGAATGGCAGGCTAAGAGCCGACCCTTCAAAAAACACAATCGTCAATTTTTTACCTCGGTTGGGATCATTGGTTTGTTAATGGCATTGATCTTAGTTTTTGCCGGTCAATGGCTGCCGATGGCAGTGGTAGTGGCAGTCGTGTTTGTGATCTACGTTTTCAACACCATTCCGCCTGGAGAAGTACTGCAACAGGCTACCACTTATGGGATTAGAGTTGAAGAGAAGTTGTATTATTGGGAAGAAATGGGCAGATTTTGGTTTACCGAAAAGTATGGTGAAGCTTTACTCAATATCGAAGTTGCCCGCTTTCCCAACCGTTTAACTCTGCTCTTGGGAGATCTTAAAAAAGAGGATGTGGAAGCATTTCTGTCTGAAATTCTTCTCAACCAACAGCCACCGCCCACCACCTATGAAAAGATCGCCGATTGGCTGGGACGCAAATTGCCGCTTGATTTAGAAAAATAAGCTCCGCGAGATATCTCTAATTTTTAACTGTTCATAATTCAGCTACGCCAGTCACTACTGCCCGAGTTTGGCTTATTTTGGTACAATACGCGAGTTGGTTTAGTTCGCTTGTTAAGCATGCACCCATAGTTTAAAGGATAGAACGGTGGTTTGCGGAACCACTAATCCAGGTTCGATTCCTGGTGGGTGCACTTTATTGAAGTGAACAAATCATTGTGGGAAGTCTTAAAACTGATGCTATTTCAAACTGGTTAGTGCGGACTTGCTCTAAAACACGTAAAATATTACCAGCCAACAATTCTCATTCATGAAAAAGATTCGAAAACGAGTTGTCAGATTCTTATTGTATTCAGTGCCGATTGGATTATTGGTTACGGCGGTTAGTGCCCTGACACAGTGGTGGTGGGCGCTCGATTTATTAACCCATTTCAGGGTGCAGTATATTTTGTTTGGTTTACTGATCCTACCTGTCTATTTTTGGTTGAAGCAATATTATTTGGCGTTAATCATCACCATGGTGATTGCTATTCATGCGGCGAGTTTATGGCCTTATTTGCACGCACCGCAGGCTCATGCCGATATCACAGTAGATGACGGGTTGACGATTATGTTCGCCAACACTTATTACAAAAGCGATGACTATGGCTTGTTAACCGATTCAATTCAGAAGGCAGATCCAGACATTATTGCTCTGGCAGAAGTGCAGCCAAAAATTTATGAATATTTAAGTGAATACTTCAAAGTGGAATATTCCTACCAATACTACGCCGAGGGGAAAGGGGCTTATGACATGGCTTTATTCAGTAAAATTAAGCCAGATGATCAGCAGTCTATTTATTTCACGCCGGATAATCCAAGTTTGTATGCCGAAATAATTGTTGATGGTCAGCAGTTGCATATTTTAAGCATTCATCCTCACTCACCAATTAGTGCTGAGTACTCAAAGCTACGCAATATTGATCTACAGCAAGCCTTTCACTATGTCGATAAATTAAATGGAGCTGTTGTCTTAGTGGGAGATTTCAATACCACCCAATTTTCTCCTTTTTTACAACAATTAGTGGAACAGTCTAGATTAAAAGATACCCAGCTGGAATTTGGTTTGCAACCAAGTTGGCACGCGGGTGTGCCCAAGTTATTACGCATTCCGATTGATCATGCCATGGTTACCCCAGAAGTGAATGTCATTTCCAGAAGATTGGGTGAGCCCACAGGTTCAGATCACTTGCCGGTAGTGATCAAAATAGACTTATCGAATTAATTGCTTGTTTCATCAGTTACAATATAGCTAGTCCAGGAGAGGTGTCGGAGTGGTTTAACGGCCAGGTCTCGAAAACCTTGGGGGGCGCAAGCCTCACGCGGGTCCGAATCCCGCCCTCTCCGCCAGATGAATGCCGCGAAGCGAGCATTGATCTGGCGGAGGAGATTGCGTGAAAGAAGTTGTCCGTGCCGCCAAGCGACCATAGAATTTCTTGAGATTTAAACAAACGAAGCGCGTGGCTAATACCCGGAGGGTGAATCCCGCCCTCTCCGCAAATTGACAAATATCACCACTTAATTGCATAACTTAGCAATTACTTTGTCAATTCTTTTTTAATTTCAGCAATTGTCAAACGATTTCTATTTTGCAACTTTCTGATCTTTTTTATGACAGCCACTTGGTCTTGACTATATAGTTGATAACCACCTTTTGAGTAATCTGCAACACTGAGTAGTCCTTCCTTAGTCCAGTGTCGGATAGTTGGAACAGTTTCACCAACCAATTTTGCAAGCTCACCAATTTTCAGTACGGGTTTCTTTTCTAAGACTTCCTCTTGTTCTTTGTTTTCCAAAGCTGCAAGGTAAATGTCCAGCGATCGATTTACTGCTTCATACATTAAAGCGTAATAATCTGCCAATGAATTGCCTAATTGAGCTTTCTCAATACTTGAAATGTATTGTTTGCGTTCTTCTTTTTGAATGATGGCTGGAGGATAACCTGCTTGCATTAAAAGTAAGTTCATCAATAATCGAGCAGTTCGACCATTGCCATCGACAAAAGGATGAATGCTCACTAATTTAAGATGAGCATCAACAGCTAGAATCAAAGGATTATCTTCGGTTGTTTGTAACCATGAGACAAATTCCTCCATGAGTTCTGGAACTTTCATTGCATTCGGCATAATAACTGTGGATCCAGCAATGCGAACAGGAACTGTGCGATATCGACCTGCATTGGTGTCGTCAATTTTTTGGAGAATGAGTTGGTGTAATTCAAGGATAGTGCGCTCTGTTAGGTCTTGTTGAGTAGTATTTATTCGTTGCATTATCCAATCAAAAGCTTGAGCATGGTTTACTGCCTCTAGATGCTCTTTTAGGGTTTTTCCATCAACTGTAATACCTTTTTCTAATACTAGAGCTGTTTCGGCTCGGGAGAGAGTATTTCCCTCAATAGCGTTAGAAGTATAAGTGAGCTCAATTTTGAACCATTCACGGAGGTTAGTTGTCAGATCAGGAGAGAATGGCCTAAAGTTATCTAGGCGTTTTTTCTTCTCTTCGAGGATAGCCAAGATTTTTTTCATATAGAATCAAGTATAACGTAACACTTTATGCTTGTCAAGCTTGCGTGCTATGCTAATTTACTAAATCAATAATTATCGAACCTGAATTGTATTGATCAAAATTATCTATAAAAATGAATTGTGAAATGTACATAGACTCTAAAGTGTAGATTTCTGTTTCAGAAACTTCAAAATTCCCGATTACAGCACCATTTTTATTCTCAAGTTGAGCTACTACTGCTTGGAGACCAGCCGAATCATTTGGAAATTCAGTACTATGAAAATATAGTTCTGCCTGTTCGTTTCCTGTCAATGTGGGAGCATTATGGATAGTGAATCTACAAGAAAGGGTGCGATGCCTCTCTTCAGATGTTATAGTTTGGCATTCTTTTAGGCTCAGTTGCATTTGACTGCCTATCTCGTTTAATAATTTTTGTTCTTTATTGAGTCGATGTGAACTAATTGATGATCCTAAAAAATAAAGTAGCCCGGATGTTATTAATACCAAAAAAAGCGTAGCAATTACAGAAAGCGGATTAATTTTTTTATAGAATATTCTGAAAATGAAGCTTAATAGAACCACACAACAAATCAACAAAGCTAGTGAATAAATGTAGTAATAACCGCCTCCAATCCCAGCATTTTCAGGAATGATCAAATAGATATAAAAGGTGAGTAAGGAAAAAAGCGCTTCAAAATAGTCAGGAATCTCATCACTAAATATGATCTTGTTAATTGATATTAGATTAATTGGAAGTGATAGAAAAATAATAATAGCAATGAAAAGAAAATCTATAGGATATTTAGGTAATAACCGCAGAATAAATTTATGTTTCACTGTTTTTATCTTAGCACAAAAGTCCCAACATCATCCCGCCCTCTCCGCCCACAACTATGTTTATTCGTGATGGACCGGTGGTTGATGAACCACCGCGAATGTCTGGTACAATGCCCCGTAGATGATGCGAATTACAGTATGAATTAGGGATAAATTTTATTTTCGAAATCATATGAAAACCCTATCTGAGGAAGAAAAAAGAGTCATAATTAACAAGGGTACGGAGGCACCCTTTTCAGGAGAATTTGTAAACAATACGGAAAAAGGGGTTTACATATGTCGCCAGTGTGGAGCACCTCTATATAATAAACCAGCGGCTATCCGAGGGTTGTTAACCCTCGGCAGCAAAGCAGTGG
>CAZKSJ010000016.1:0-18268 GCA_964555515.1 uncultured Pseudomonadales bacterium | reverse complement strand
GTATACCTGAAATTGTTCTGTAGATCGGGTTGGCATTGTTCACTTAATAAATTGGTGGACCTGAGGGGATTCGAACCCCTGACCTTCTGTATGCCATACAGACGCGCTAACCAGCTGCGCTACAGGCCCTTTATGAGATGCTCTGTCTGATTCGCCCAAAAGTCAGCAGGCCAATCGACGCGCGATTACAAGCATTTCAGACTAGTTATTGTACCATCAAATGCTGTTGACCAACAAATTAGTCATCGCCAATTCTCCCACTAGTGCCAATCTCTGCATGAATAGATATTAATATTTATATATCTATTGATAACTATCTAATTATTTTGATCGTGTTTACTGATCAATGGGGAAGACAAGGCGAATAATATGATGATCATTTAATATCATAAGCTTAACTAATCAGCTAAATTAGCTCATTTTCTACTCAAACTTTAGCAGCATTAAATTTTAAAAATCTGTGTGAAACTGAGAATGTACTTTCTTGAGTTGGGGCTTGGTAACATGGGTGTAAATTTGCGTTGTTGCCACGTTTTTATGACCAAGCATCTCCTGCACATCGCGTAACCCAGCCCCGTTAGATAACAAGTCGGTGGCAAAGCTATGCCTCACGCCGTGTGGACTAATTTTAATCGGCAACTTGGCCTTACGACAGTACTTATCAACCAATCTTTGTACCGACCTCGTGGTCAACCGCATTTCTTCACCGTCGGTCATGCGCTCTGCTTTTTTGCCGGCAAATCGGATAAAAACCGGATTCCAATGATCGGTTCTGGAACGCAGCCACTTTTGCAACCAATCGGCAGCCCGCTCACTCAAAAACACCACCCGCGGTCGCCGGCCCTTGCCAATCACCCCAAACTCGCGGGTGCTTTCATTAATCTGGTCGCGGTTGATAGAGATAAGCTCGCTTACCCGCAAGCCAGTAGAAAATAGGACTTCTAAAATTGCTTTATCCCGTAAGCCGGTTTTTGAAGAAAGTCGCGGTTGCGCCAGCAGTAGCTCAATCTTATCTTTATCTAGAAACTTCATGTGCTGAGACTCAGCCTTGGGCAAATCAATCTTTTCTGGGTGTAGAACCGGGGCGTCTTGCTTAATTAACCACTTTAACCACGCCCGGAGGGCAATGATGTAATAGCTCTGCGTTTTTTTGCCCAGTGTGCGGCCAATATCATCCACATATCTGGCCAAGTAAACTCGATACTTCCGGACAGTTTCTTGGTCAAGTTGCTTGAGATCGGTCAAGCCCTGCGCCAAGTACCAATCAATAAACCGCCGCAAATACTGGCTGTAATTGCGAATAGTTAATCTGCTCACATTGCGTTCCACTTCTAAATGTTCCAAATAGTTGATCAAAGCGGGCTGGGGGAGAGTAGATGTAGACATAAATGAAAGTAATTAACCCAAGTATAGCCACCTTGTATAAGTTGGTCAATTGGCAGAGGGGAGAGGGGAGTGCTAATTTTGCTTGTTGGTTAATAACCTGCGCACATCAAGCTATTTTTTGTCATCTTTGTTGTTATTTTGATATGTTTTGTATAGTTTTATTATGTTGAATTAGGCTATTAGACGACATGCCGGTTGAAATAAATTTGCCGACCATTATCATTCACAGGCAATCGTGATCCACTTAATTCACTCAATCCACTCACGGTCATAATCCGCTAGCACATGAAGTTGTCGATCTCTAGTCGAGCTTCCTATCGAGGCGGTCATCGATCCTGCAGTCACTGATCATGCACAATCTTCGAAAGCACCGCCAAACAAACGACTTAAAAGCATAGAATAAAAATACTAAATAGCAAAGTTAATATGCGTGGGTCGCAATCAACAAAGTACTCAACTAATTAACGCCAGTATTTGGAACGACCGCCAATTCAGTCTGGATTGATATATCTACATTTCCAACCTGGGAACCAAGCTTCTCAAACGCCCCAAAATCGGCTTTTTATTTTTTAAACGACCAATTCATCATCCATTTAATTCATGTATTAATGGATGTATCGCTATTTACCCCAATATACCAATTTTTGATTACTAATTATTAAATTATCAATCTGCACACTTAAAACATAACTAAAAGCTCCCAAAAACGATCCTATTATTTCCTCAAGTGCTAATCTGGTCAGACTCAAGCAAGTCGGCTGATTAGAGTAGCTATATCAAGAAAAAGACACCAATTCAGCAACAACAAAAAGAATCTTCAACCAAACGTAGCTGAAGCAGGGGAAATATATCTGAAAAAGAAATCACCACATATAAACTCAGATATTTGCACCAAACGTCCAGGGACAATAGAAGCCAATGAATAAACAGCCTCTCTCAACAAAATTGTGCTTACGTCGCAAAAGTAATATTGTGCGACATAACACCAATCAGAGTTTGGCGCTCCACTGCGACCCCCATTCAACAGAGTGGAGTCGTGTAACCTTTAAATATCTTATTATTTTAATTTGTGGTATTGCTTGTCCCCATTTCGGCCAATTGCCGCCACTTCCTTTCAACCCGTCCTAGGCATATCAGCTCCTCTTGAGCTCTCTCGCAAATATGTAAGAATCACACGAGAATTGGCTTCGGGTTATTTATTCCCGCACCTCCCCAGGCTAGATATCTGGAAATCTGTTAATCTCTCTTGATTGGATCTCCGTTTAGTTATTGCTCCCCACACACTCTTCTAACTGCAGTTATTCCCTCATTTAGCCTGGTGCTAACAATTATTTTAAAAAATATGGCAAATATAATCCTATAGTTTTCACAGTTATCCACAGTCCTATAGTTATTTAATGTATCTAACTATATCATACCCTCTCCTCTGCCTGGATATACCTGTATTTTCATGCTCTGCTCTTTAAACAAATCCAATATATTCTTAAACCATAAGCTTTTTACAAAAATTTGTCCCATTTTTTAGCATCTTGGAGTCATGATCACTTTATACATGCCTTCGTACCAGGCTTAATATACCCACTTTAAAATTGCCTACCCCCCTACTCTCAATTTATTCTTGCATATTCCTGCATCACCCCTACTCTCAATCAAGGTCATTAATCAAATGTCATATTAATCAATTGCTAAATCAATGACAATTAAAATTAACGGATATAAACACCAAATTACTTAAATGGAAAAAGACCTAAAAACAACACCAAAATAAAACTGGCAACCAATACGTACTCCAGTAAAGCTCTCATAAACAGCCTGCCCATCAAAAAACTGCGCGCAATACTTAAACCAACATAGAGTACAGACATCACAAACAACGCGTAGTACCAGATTGAAAACGGTATGAAAGTTAATACCAGGGTAAATTCAGTGATGATCAGTGTCAAAAAGAGTGTTAAACCTAAAACTTCTCTACTAAGTGACTTCTCTAGCCTCACCGCCCACAAAGACATGGCAATTAAAGGTAGATGCACCGCCCCAATCAGGCCTGCTGTCCAGTAAAACGACAAACGTAAAGAAAAAATGCTATTCGTGTACAACAAAGAAGTCAGTAGGGTAAACCACAGCCCAATCGCGAGCGCTGCATGCAGCAACTGGATCGTCCTCCCCTTCGCCACCGAGTAAATATTAGACATTAACAACAACGCATACATGCCAATTGCAAACATCACTAAAATCGTCGCTCGACTGACCAAGTTGGATGGAAGTAAAAAATAGAATAATCCTACCGCTCCGGCATAAAAAGCCGGAAATGGCACAATTGTCAGCCACTCATGCTTCTGTAAATCATCAAGTAACACTAAGCTTGAAACAACATAAGTCACAACTACTAAGCCTGCCACAGCATAGTAGCGCCAATCTAGGCTGGTGTACTGCACGACCAGCAAGCAAAAACTTAAAAAAATTGCCGCAAGAACAAATTTTTCTCTTCTCCGCATCGACTCCTCGCCATTAGTACTGACAACTACCAACCGCCACTCATCAAAAGATTAAACAGTGGCGTCTGTAGTAGATTGTAAAGCGGAAATGACCTCTTCAACATCCTCAATCTCTTCCAATGCCGCGATTAAGACGTCTAACTTGGCTGAATCGTCATTTCTGACGGTCAGCGGCATGGTTGGTTGATAGGATTGATCCTCACCCCGGGTAAACATGTACATCGCCGAACCAGGACTACCAATCGAGCCATTGTGCCTACTCAAAACATGCTTTACTTCTCCCCCCGCCCGATTTAAGTTATCAGTCACAACCATGATCAACAACGGCACTCCCCCTGGCCCAAAAGCTTCATAGGTAATTTCCTGAAAAGTTGAACCATCGCTGCTTCGCCCCATCCCTTTGTCGATTGCTTTTTGAATATTTTCTTTAGGCATGTTGGCGGCTTTGGCCTTATCAAGCACCACCCGTAAAGTGGGATTAAATTGAGGATTATCTGAGCCACCTTCTTTGACTGCTATTCTGATTTGCTTTGAAAGTTGGCCAAAAATTTTCCCCTTCTTGGCGTCGGTTGCCTCTTTTTTATTCTTGATGTTGTGCCACTTGCTATGCCCTGCCATAATCATCCTTTCAAGATTGTTGCTTCATGCTATTATATCAGTCTGACCACAGCTATTCTGCTTGTTGACAGATGAAATGATACTAAGTATCCTTTCGGGCGACAAATCTAGAAAAACAGCTATGACCATACTTTCCAAACTCAGTGCTCAAGCTATTGCCGCCGCCAAGTCTTCCAACTGGGAAGATGCCATCACAATTAATACTCAAATCCTTGATCAAGATCCCAAAAATATCAATGCTCTGAACAGAATGGGTATTGCCTACCTGCAGATGAATAAAAAAAATAAGGCCAGGGATTGTTTTAAGCAGACGCTGGATATTGATAAGACCAACAATATTGCAAAAAAACAACTTGCACGCATCAAAGCCAAGCAAAACTTGGTCGTGCCCACTTTTCATCGGGAACATTTTATTGAAGAACCAGGCAAAACTAAAATCGTTGATCTGCACAGATTGGCTGGCAAAAGCGTCTTGAGTCAAGTGGCGGTCGGTCAAACCTGCCAATTGAATCTGAAAAAACGATATATTTCTGTTGAAAATGAACAAGGCATTTACATCGGCGCCTTGCCTGAAGATATCTCTTTCCGATTATCTAAACTCATCAAAACCGGTAATGAATATTCATGCCGGCTACACTCCTGTAACTACAATCAGTGCTCTGTTTATCTCAAAGAAGTGCGTAAATCAAAACGTAACGCAGAAATTCATTCATTTCCTCCAAATAAAGCCGCCGGATCAATTAATGACATTGATGACCGCTTTTTGCTTGAGGATGATGACATTCCGGTGCAAATTGTCGATCACGACAATGATAACGAAAAAACTCTCGACGACATTGACACCACTGAGTTGGGCAGCTAATTTTGTTGATCTTTCCTGTTAAATACAGTCGCGAAAAATTTTTAGGATTAATCCCCCACCGCCAATTAATCTAGCGCAGATCATTCTTGTCCTGCTTCTTCGTCTGAAGGATCTTCGATATCCAAATTTTCACCTTCAACACTTTCATTTCCTGACCCAACAAAATCAGCTTGATCAATCCCCAAGATAATGACCAAAGGCGCTCGATAAGCATCCTGCGCAGCCTCCATGGGCAAAATCTCTGGCTTATTCACGAACAAGGATTGAATTGATGTCACCACTTTTTTGCAGGCTGCCGTCTCATCAACATAAATTTTTGTTCTCGTGAGCTCTGTCGGAAATTGTTTTAGCCTGACCACTACTCCACCATTGCGCTCAATAATATCTGTCAAATTACCCGCTAAACCGGCGATATCTGTTGAATTTAACACCGCAATCTGACAATCATCACCAGCTTTCAAGACACTACCCCAATTTCGTGCAAATTCTTTCGGCAGCTTAGTCAGGTTCTCTACTTTAGAAAATGAGTTGCTTTTTTTTAGCAAATACCAGCTTAAGAACAAATCTGTTGATATTGTTTTTTCTGTTTTGAGTTGACGCCAAAACTCTGTTTGCATCACCATAGCCAATTGGGTGCTGTCAACTTCGTCTGGCCAGGCTTGATCAATCAAAATTAAGTCATTGATCAGCAAGCCAAGTTGATAACTCAAAGTGGTTTGAGTTTCATGATTTTTATCAATCTCAGCAGCTGCAAGAGTCCCATCCACCCACACCGCTTGATTGTAGCGCGCGTCTGGATCAAGACCGACCAATAAAACTGCCGGCTCCCCTGTTTGAAAATTACCTGCGCCCTTAGTCGTCACAATCGCCAACAACTTACGCTCAACCGGCAATAAATTGGGTACGATAAAGAAAAAAAATAAATACAGGATTAAACTTAATCCAAAAAAAGAAATTATGAACGACCATAGCCTACTCTTCCACTTCGACTGATCGTCTTTTTGTTTGAATTTACGTTTTTTGCTGGCGTTGGTCATGGGCAGTGATCCAATTTCTCAATTTTTCGGTAATGGTCAACATCGTCCGTAAGTTATGAATACTGGCCAATCGATAATAACTGAGTTCTTTCGTGCGATACAAATGATGCAGATACGCTCTGGTATAACCGCTCTGACAAGTATAACAATCACATCCTTCGTTGAGAACACAGAAGTCTTGCGCATACTGTTGATTACCAATATTGATCCGACCATGTTTGTGAGTAGAAACAAACTTAGGCTGACCGCCCACCACCTGCAGCTGCCCTTCGTAGACCGATCCATTCCTGGCCAACCTAGTTGGGCCAACACAATCAAACATATCCGCTCCAGCCAAAGTCGCATCAACGATGTCTTGTGGATCTCTACCCAAACCCATTGTATAAATCGGTTTATGAGCCGGCAACAGAGTCCTAATCCAACCCATCAATTCTTGAGTAGCCTCCATGCTATACCCCACCGTTTCCCCACCCACCGCAATGCCATCATAATCAATACCGGTGATGTAACGTGCTGACGCTTCTCTTAAATCTTGAAATTTTCCCCCCTGAATGATGCCAAATAAAGCTTGATATTGTCCATATTTACTCAACCGGTCATGCGCCTGCCAATACTGAAAACATTGCTCCGCCCACAGGTGGGTGCGGGCAACGGATTTTGTGGCTTGCTCTTTTGCATAATCGTCCGACATGGCTTCATCAAAAGCCATGATGATATCAGCTCCAATTGTGCGTTGAATTTCAATGGCGCGTTCGGGAGAAAAAAAATAACTTCCACCGTTGTGGTGCGCCCGAAAAGAGACACCATCGTCACTAATTTGCACATGGTTGTGTTGCCCGCGCTTTTGGGCAGATTGCGCCCCCAATGAAAAAACTTGAAACCCCCCCGAATCGGTTAAAATTGGCTGTTGCCAGTTAATAAAATTATGAATGCCGTGCGCTTGCTCAATTATTTCTGTACCGGGACGTAAAAATAAGTGATAAGTGTTGGCCAAAATAATCTCTGCTTGCATGTCTTTAAGGTCCGCCATGTCTAGAGACTTGACGCTACCGAGCGTACCAACCGGCATAAAAATAGGTGTGCGCACCTGGCCGTGCGGGGTCTGCATCACTCCAGCCCGGGCATGACCTCGTTTCGCAATTAACTCAAATGAAAATGGCCGCTGTGGTGACTGCATAAACTTTCATCATCACCTCGATTAGATCCCTATCAAATCCAGATTGACTAATGATGCTTACAAAAAGTATTGTCGATAGTAATGAGCTGTCGATATTTTAGCTCGAACTAAATCAAGCCTTATCGCCCACCTCAAACCTCACAATCCGGTTGACAGCGAGTTTTTCACCAATCTTACCGCTCAATTGTTTGACCAAATCTTCAATCGTCACGCCGGGATCCTTGATGTACTCCTGTTTTAATAACTCAGGTACATCTTTGGGATTCATGGAAGCGACTTGCATGGCTAAATCATGAGTCAAAGCTCTAAACTCCTCATTTCTGGCCACAAAATCTGTCTCGCACAATAGTTCAACCATGGCGGCAACTTTGCCGGTCGCGTGCACATATGACGTGACGTAACCCTCCTTGGTTTCCCGATCAGCTTTCTTCTCTGCCCGAGCCATGCCCCGCTGTTTCACCAGCTTAGCGGCTTGTTTCATATCGCCATTGGCTTCTTCCAACGCTTTTTTACAATCCATGACTCCTGCGCCGGTTTGTTCGCGCAAAGTTTTGACATCTTTTGCAGTATATGACATGTGACCTCTCTTCTTTTCCTTAAGTAGGTTATTTCTTACCCTGATCCGCTTTGCCAGCGGCATAACCACCAACAACTGCTTTGACAAAATACTCCACACTCTTCCGGCCGTCGTCGTTGGCTGGAATGGCAATGTCTACGTCATCTGGATTGGCGTTGCTATCAACCAAACCAATAGTAAACACCCCCATACTTTTTGCTTCTTTGATTGGAATATCTTCCTTGTTGGTATCAATCACAAATAGCGCATCTGGTTTACTCTGCAAGTCTTTTACACCCACAAAAAATCTTTCCAAGCGATTCTGCTCTTTCTCCAGCTGCACTCGCTCATACTTGGTGTAATTATCAAATTCACCGTTTGTTAAACCTTGTTCAATTTTAATCATTCTCTTGAGTGATTTTTGCACTTGTGGCCAGTTGGTCAGAAAACCTCCCAACCAACGAGATGAAATGTACATGGCACCAGCCTCAATTGATGATTTTTCCACCACATCTTTGGCTTGACGCTTGGTACCAACCACAACTAATACTTTGCCGGCTTTGCCCAACTGATAAGCTTTCGTATAAGCCAATTTTAACTGCTCGGCAGTTTTCACTAAATCAAAAATGTGTACTCCGCCCTTTTCCATGTAGATAAAAGGAGCCATCCGCGGATCCCATTTAGACTTTTGATGACCAAAATGAGCACCAATTTCTAACATTTCTTTCAGATCAAAATCGGGGGCTTGATGGGTGGTTGGTGCGGTGGGATGAGCAGCCGGCGCAGCTACTTTAGCCGCTTGCGCAACTGACCCGGTCGCGATCACTGTCTCCTTTGCTTCGTTGGTTGTAGGCGAAGCTTCGGTAATTTTGGCCTCGGAGGTTTTGGCTGACGAAGTATTTGTGATTGCAGTTACAGGTTTTTTGGCTGCAGGTGCTGTTGCCTTTGAGGAGTCAGCTGCCTTCTTGGTGGCTGCCTTCTTGGTAGCTGTCGACTGAGCAGCTGTTGACTGAGTGGCTGCAGTCTTTGACTTAGCTGGGGTTGATTTGGTAGTCTTCTTCACTGCTGCAGGCTTAGCTTTGCTAGTTTTAGCCGCAGTGCTCTTGACTACTTTTTTACTGGAGTCAGATTTAGATTGATCTGGCATAGTTTGTCCTTGTTTGGATTGATTACAACCCTGGATGTATCAACTGCATTCAGGACGAAAATTGATACAACCGTGATTTAATAATTACTAGAGGTGGTATTGTACCATAGTTAATTATCTTCATTTACTGGAAAAGTATTTTCAACAAATTTGATGTAAATAATTTTTTTAATATCATCATCTGAAACATTTTCCAAATTTGTTCGAATTGCAAGCTCCTCCAAATTTCTTAAGTCAATAAGTAACTCAAACCCATTAACGCGAAGAAATACGTCTAAAAAATAGATTGATAATCGTTTATTCCCGTTCTGAAATGGATGACCTCTATTGATCGATACAAATAAGTTGGTTGCAACTGCCACCAAATCTTGTTGCTGAACATCACCAATCAACTGCACACTCCCCAAAATCGATTCCAGTCTACCCTCAAATCTGGTTTCAAAAGGAGGTAGTTTGTCTTTTGATTGATATCTAAAACGAAAGATGCCTGATGATCTAAACTGATTGTATAAAATCTTTGAAATTTCGAGATTTAACCATTTTTTCGGTTTCGGGAAGTTCACCTTTGTCATATTTTTCTAGTCGCTGATACACTTCCCCATATTTGCGAAGACTGACTTTACCTGCTTCAACAAACACATCCTCAATTTTCTTTGATTTCTTTGCACCAAAACCTAGCCAATTAAACAACCTCTTTATCATGAAATTAGTATAGCATGTACCAACAAGCAGATTTTTATGGCTTCTTGGCCAGCTTGACTACATTCTGAAGCAAACTCACAACAGTCATTGGTCCGACGCCACCAGGTACTGGCGTGACAAAGGCCGCCTTGTCTTTCACAGACTCAAAATCTACATCGCCTTGAGGCTCGCCCACATCAATCACCATCACACCAGGCTTCAACTGCTCGCCAATCACCAGACCCGGACGACCGGTGGCGGAGATAACCACATCGGCGTCACTCAGGCCAACTCCCTGCCTGATCCTTTGTTGCAACTGCTGGCTGCCAATCATTTCCACTTTGACTCGACCGTTCTTTAACAAATAATAGAGTGGTTTACCAAGCAAATCAGATTTTCCCAAAATAATCACCTTTTTTTGAGCTAAACAACTAAAAACTCGCGCTAAGTCTAAACTTTTTGTTGGTTGATGATCTTCTTGATGCGCCTTGGCAACCGATTTATGATCGAGATCTGCGGATCGTCCACCGCCTACTCCATTCACAATCTCTGCGTTCTCGGCTGATATGCGAGCTGCTGGCTGAAAATTGGATTGACTAGCACAAAAACTATCCACTATTTCCAACACTGCTTGGGCGGTAGCAGGCAGTACTCTCCCCTGCTCTTGCCAATCACCGCGCTCAATCGCAGCTAAAGTGCTCGGGTGCAAACCATCTACGTCTTTCTCAGGATCAATCAACGCAGTCAAAGCTGACCACCAATCTTGATATTCAGCAAATTCTGCCGGCTCCTCTCCCCTATTCTCCTCAAGAGCGCGCTCCCAGACTTTTTTAGTGGGCTTCTGAATGATAATCCCCGTAATCTCGTGATCAAGATTAAAACGGTGCACACTTTCCGCTACATAATCGAGCGAGTCATTGATCGAGAATTCTCGAATCGAGTAACCCACCCCCACCCGCTCGGCAGCCTCTTTTTTCAGGCGAGTATAAAGTTGGCTGCCAGCATCTTCACTAAATAAAATTGCCCCAATGACTGGCTGCAGCGGTAATTCTGCCACTTGTTGCCGCAATTCAACTTCTTTTTCTGCCGCCCAGTTTTTACCATCAAAGATCTGCATAGGAGGTATATTGTACTCGATAAAAAAGAAATAAGAAAACTGATAATCAAATTATCGCTACTCAATTACTTTTACATTAGCTGGAAGTGAAAAAACTGGCAAATCAGCGACACCTTTGTAAATAATATTCCGCAATTGCTGATAAACATATTCCTCATATGGATCTGAGCCATCATACAACCCCGTCCGTACTTCTTGAAATAAGCCAAGCTGCGGTCTAATATTGCGGCAGTAATAAGCGTGTGCCTCTTCTTCTATGCCAATAAAAACAGGAGCCAATTCTGGAAGAGTACATAAGCCCATTCTCCACAGATGACCATTACTTGATCGGAGATTCACATCTCCTGACTGGAATTTCTTCATGGCTTCAACATGCTTACGAACAAACTCAATAGTCACCACGAAGATATCACGCTCTATTTCATATCCAACAACTTGATTTCGACCTTCTCCTTGATCAACATACATTGGACACAGAAACATTTTAGTCTGTGGCGGATAGTGCTCCCCAATATGCAAATTAAAAATTAGTCTTCCACGAAAAAACTGATTGATCCACCAATTTATATCTTCTTCGGTAATCTGAAATTGTGCTTTAACTTCGGGTAATAATGCGATACCCCGTGATGATTCTTGCTCCAAATCTGTAACAGATTTAATTCGTGCCGCTTCAGTTGAAAACATCTTAAACCGGCATTTTAACATTATCTCTAGATATGTGAAGGCAACAAACAATCGGATTGACATCAGACAATTTATTTGACACACTGCCTTTCCAAATCTCTTTGTGGAAGCTGGTGAAAATCCAGCACTGTGCCGCAACGGTAATTGGTTGAAACAATCTGTTCAATTGCACTCAGTTGATCAACACATCTTGAATGCTTCAGCCATTAGTCCGATCTTCAAAGAGCCGTAGTAATTACGGAATATTCCGACGAGCATCGGCGTGAGCTGCTAAATTATAAATAGCCTTAATCCACGCGAGATGCTCCTCAACTATGAGGAGTTTTTTTAATCAACACGAGTCGTTGCCTTTTCTGGATCGGCTGATCTCACCAGCAAAGCCAAGCCTGTGGAGTTCGCGAAGGTACTTCTCAAAACAATTACTAAGGTCTGAAGAAGACTCCCCAAACGAGAGAACTATTGTAAAAAACCAGTTGCAAGCCGATTTGCGTTCATTTTTCGATGAGTATGCAGCGCTAAAAGCTCAAGTTATTTACCAGTATGGTTCTTGCGGCATCCGTCATGGATATACAGAAAGCATGAGCCAAATAGCTACAAATTTTTATCAGGCGCTCGCTGAACAAAACCGACCGACTGCTAGGGCTGAGCTGGAAGTGGCAGTCGCAGAAACGATTGAGCAATGGATGACAGATACATCGGTTACTACACGCGATGCAGTTGGAGAAAAAATGGTTACCATCAGCCCCAGAGGTCTGGAGATGGAAGGTTATCCAGGTCTCGACCAAAAAAATTATGTGTTCGTAAATATCTACGAAAAAACTAATGATGGATTTCTGCTCTGGCAATTTAGAAATTATGAAAAAAATCAAGACTTGCCAAAACTCCAAGATGCTTTACTTAAAATTGAATCTAGTGTGCGTCTGTCTGCTCTAGAAAGAGCTAACTTTCAGCTATCACCTGAAACCATAACAGCTGGTCATTTGTCTAGCCGAGTTGATCTGCGCACAATTGACACAATTATCCAACTCCCTGCTGCTGTCCAAATTCAACAATTACTGACAGTGCTTTTTGCCAATCAAATGAATTGGCCAATTAATATCCACCGCGACCTGCCAGAATTAAATGCAGATCAATACCAACATCAACTAGCAAGAATTGTTGAATTTTGTCTGCATCAATTTGATAATTTGCTGAACCTGGCTTGCAACGATGCCAGCCAACAATTTGATGTGCTCATAGATTTGAGTCGCCAAGCTTTCTTGAAATGGGTTGAGGATCACGCGGAAAATTATAATCATAATCAGAAATTTAATTATGATCTGGATCTAAATCAACTGAATCTAGTTTGGCAGGTGCAAATTCAAACAAAGGCGGGTCAGCATTTACCTGATAAATCTTGGTCTTCACTCATCAAGTCATTTAGTGAAGACACCAAACTTAATCCAAGTTTACCACTCAACCAAGCTGCCAGCTGGGCACACTGCATTGCCGGCACACCCATGTCGACGTTTAATAATCCAAGTCTAATGCAAGCCATGCACATGAATCAACTTTCTATCAATCAATTGGCGGAGGTAATTGGTGCTGAAAGAGCTAAACTTTGGCATATAGGTGTTTGTCGGCAGTGTGGTCAAACCACTATGGTTGGTGAATGCTCTATTTGCCTTAGCTGCGAACTCAAACTTGGTAATCAAACAACTGAAGATGTGTTTGCAAATCTACAATCAGAAATTACTGCAGATCTTTCTTTAAAAGAAAAACAAAAAGCCGATCAATTATTTAACATCCTAGCTGGAATTTTTCTGCGCTCTTCAATTAACCCCGGACAATGGTTGCTGGGAGACGTGCTTGATCCCAACGCAGCAGTTGATGACTGGCGAGAGATTGCCGACCGGGTCAAATCAAGTTTGAATCCACTCAAAGAGTTAGAGCACGTTGTTTTTGAATTAACTCAAGATGTAGAGGGAAAATCTAATTCTAAAAAACAATCTATATTTACCAGAAATCACCAAATAGATGAAAATGCTGACCAAATAGCTGCTAGCTAGATATGTTCACCAATTTTTTTAGCCGCCTTACATTCTCTGCGTCAGGACCTTCATTTTTGATGCCTGGTACTTCTAAAACCATGGGTAACTTGGCTAACTTTGGCAGGTTCAGTAAATACTCAAAATCTGCTACCGGTATCTGACCATCACCTAAGTTTTGGTGACGATCTCTACCGGAAGCAAATGGGTCTTTGCTGTCATTAACATGCACACACTGTAAACTTGACCACAACTCTAGTTGATCAATCGCCGTGGCCAACGCTTGTGGTGACAGTCGATCCTGATTTTTTGACTGACTAGGAGCTGCTTTAGCGGTGGCCGTGCTAGCCGCAACAGACGAAGTGACTGACTGAGAAGTAGCCGACTTAGATACTGACCGGCTGGTAGCCGACCCAACAGTTTTTCCTGGAAATTTGGTCTCCTGGTGATCCTTAGTGAACAACTCTGCCTGATGTGATTCTCGACCATCCTCGCCGAATTGAGTTGGTTCGGTCTCACCCAACCAGTAGCCTGCTGCCCAAGCATGACAGGTATCCAAGCACCAACCAAGTCTGCCCTGACTGACGTACTCACCTGCCTGCTCTGCCCCATCAAGCAACCACTTCAATTCTGCCAAGTCGTTGCCCACTTTGCCGTTGTGGCTGGCGGCGTTTTCGAGCAAGAGGGTTGATTCATCTGGCGAACTTTGCATCAAGGCAATGATTTGTTTGAGCACCTCATCGCGCGCCGCCAGCCATCCCCTACCCTGGTGGCTACCCACATGCAACACTACACCTGCTCCCTCTACTCTGGCGTCAAATTCCAGTTCGTATTTTATGGAAAGAAGTGACTTCTGCACTAAATCTGCCTTATCAGAAGCTAAGTTGGTTAAGTACAAAGCATGCGTAAACACTTTTTCTATTCCAAACTGCTTACGTTTAGCTAAAAAATCCTGAAAATTGTGTGTGTCCAGTTCTTTTTTCCGCCACACTCGCGGGCTGCCAGAAAATAACTGCACCACGTTACACCCAATCTCACTTGCTCGCTGTGGGGTATTTTCAATCCCACCAGCAGCAGAAACATGCGCCCCAATTAATCTTCCGACCATAATTTTCCCCTTTTCAAAAACACACCACTTGAGTGGATAGTGTACCATTAGTACAGAATTAAAATTAGACCATGAACAAACCATTGAAGATTGACCACTTCTCAGTCCACTACCACAACAAGGAGGAACTGCTGGGTTTGAAAGCGGAAATTTTCTCGCAGCACAGTTATTATTTTGAAAGTCGGGTGAACAATCCCAAGATTATCGATGCCGGGGCTCATGTTGGCCTCGCCACTCTGTACTTTAAAAAACAGTACCCTCTTTGCCAAATTACAGCCCTGGAACCTAACCCTCTCAACTTCAAATTGCTTGAACAGAACGTCTGGGAAAATGATTTACCCAACGTAACCTGCCTGAATGTCGCTCTCGCCGAAACCGCTGGTGATAAAACACTTTATCAGGACACTGAACAATCTTGGCTTAGCACCAGCTCTTTTCACAAAAATGCTTGGAGTGGCGAGCAGTCTACCCAGCCAATACAGGTTCAAGCTATTACTCTCAGCAGCTTGTTGACCAACCCTGTCGACCTCGTGAAGCTTGATATTGAAGGCGCCGAGTTAGCCGTTCTCAAAGAAGCCCAAGCTCAACTCCATTTGGTAAATAGACTTTTTATCGAGTGCCACCCACGCTCTCAGAACAACACCGCCGAAATTGCCGAGCTGCTGCGATCACATCACTTTCAGATCAATTATGCAAAAAATGGCGCGCAAATTTCCGAGCAGAAAGCCCAACACGGTTTGGTGATGATTGAGGCGACTGGTCTTTGAGATCCACAAAAACAGCGCCTACTCCCCACTGCTTATCTTACCCCCAACCCAATTTCCACTGCACCATAAAAATATCTTATTCTACCTGTCAATAAATAACTAAGGGGAACTAAATCAGCCGCTGGATCAAGCTTATCCCCCTGACTAGTGGCATGCAACACCCATGGCAAACCTGCCAGATCTTGACCTACATAAACCGCCAAGTGCAAACTAGCAGGCTCCACGATCACTGGCCGCTCATGAAAAAACAATACCGCCCCTATGGGCAATGGTTCAATTTCTAGATCAATCATGCGATATTCATCATTTTCAAATAGCTCCTTTGACCGATCTGTTCTAGGTAAAGACTTACCTAAAAATTCTGCCACTAAGTGCACAAGCACTTGGCAATTAATGCCTTCCTCCATGGCAATCTGCGTTTGAGCAAAAATACTTAATGATCTGTCATAACGATGGGGTCCGATATAATCCTCGGCTTGGATATCTGCCTTCATCTGTTGATCTGCTGACCCTTGATTCGTGATTTGATCAGCTGGTTGATCAATCGATTGATTCTCTGGTTGATCGGCTAGCCTACCATCTATCCGACCATCTGGCTGACTTTCATCTGGTTGATTCAAAGCAAACTCAATATCAATTCTGCCGCGCTTAATTCCTTCCTTTGCCCGTTTTAAGTCGCCAGTTTTTAAAGCATAAGGATGATTTTGGAGCCACTTTAAGATTGGCGTCCAATTATGATCGGCATCGGATTCAAACACCACTGAGGCTGCCACTAAACTAAACTGCTTCTCCAAATGTTTATTTGTAAGTTGCTGTAAAAATTCCCGTGCGCGTAAAATCGCATTACTGGCGAAGCGACTATCACCAAAATCCATGGGTAAAGCATGATGAAGGTCAGAGTCACCTTCAGGAGTCTGCCCAATTTGATGCTGCAACTCTAGCCACCGAATTTCTTTGGGTAAAATATTCAGCCGTCCAAGTGAGTGTGGGCTATCTGCTTGCTGGCGTGTTGGTAGTTGATATGGATTATTACGTTCAATCACCACTTAAACAAAGGAAATTTAGCGGTCAAAGCCTTGACTTCACGTCTGATAGCAAGCAACTCGCGATCTTGCAGTGCTTTTTTCCTAAAGTCACGCAAAAATTCTTGACGCTGCTTCTTGTCGGTTGGCAACTGCTCATCCGCCACATGCTTGATGACCCGTGCAATCCACTGGCCAATGCGCCGCATTTCCTTTTCTTTCATTCCCCTAGAAGTGACCAAGGGCGTGCCGATTCTAACACCAGATGGATAAAATGGCGAACCCTGCTCGGTAGGCACGGTGTTGCGATTGGCGTAAATCCCGGCTACATCCATAGCAAACGCCACTTGCGTACCTAAACCAACACCAAACGGTGTCAAGTCAATGACCATCAAATGGGTTTCCGTGCCTCCACCAACTAAGGTAATACCCTGTTTGATTAATTCATCAGCTAGCGCCTGCGCGTTGCGCCGAATTTGTTGAGCGTATTTTTTGAACTTGGCTGTGCCAGCTTCCTTGGCGGCGATGGCAATCCCAGCCGTGGTGGCGTTATGTGGTCCACCTTGCAAACCAGGAATAATGGCTGAATCAATCTTCTTTCCTAATTCCATATCTTTTTTTAACCCACGGTTAGTCACCAAAATCATCGCCCCACGTGGTCCCCGAAAAGTCTTATGGGTGGTGCTCATCACCACATCGGCATACGGCACGGGCGAGATGTGCTCACCGGCTACAACCAAACCAGTGACGTGCGAAATGTCAGCCACCAACCACGCCCCAACTTCATCAGCCACCTGCCGAAATTTCTTAAAATCCAGTTCAAAGGGATAAGCGGTGTTACCGGCCACAATCACTTTGGGTTTGTACTGCTTAGCCAATTTAGATAGTTCAGCAAAATCTACCCGAGCGTTGGCAGCCACACCATATTGAACAGACTTAAAAAAGCGGCCGCTCGCCGTCACCTGGGGATGACCGTGCGTCAAGTGCCCGCCCATGGACAATTTCAATCCCATGATCGTTTCGCCAGGCTGCATTAAAGCAAAATAAATTGCCAAGTTGGCGGGACTGCCAGAATAAGGCTGCACATTGGCGTAAGGCACCCCAAACAACTCTTTCACCCGCTCCACCGCCAGATCCTCTATCTGATCAATAATCTGATTGCCCTCATAGTACCGTCGTCCAGAGTAACCCTCTGAATATTTATTGGAAAGCACTGATGACAACACTGCAGAGACGTCATCAGAAACCGTATTTTCCGATGGAATCAAACCAATTAACTCCTTCTGCCTTTTTTCTTCCTGCTTGATAAGTGAAAAAATTTGATCTGCCATGGCGTTTAACTCCCCCTTTCGATGAGTGTAGCCTATCAGGTGGTTCACCAACTCTCAAGGGGAAACTAGCCTAACAAAAGTTGAACATCAAGCTCGAAGCGCCAACAACCAAAATTAATCAAGCTTGGTGTATAATACGTCCTCTATAATACTGTTATCAACAATCTAAAGGAGTAAAATGCCCATCAGAAATGAGCAATCAACGACCTCGGAAGGACTAACCGACAACGGTAGAAAACACGAATTACTGAAT
>CAZKSJ010000015.1:7609-18600 GCA_964555515.1 uncultured Pseudomonadales bacterium | reverse complement strand
TTAGATCAAGTTAGAAATTTCTATAACAAATATCAACTTTGGCTCAATCCTCAGGAATTGCCACAGGAACAAATTGCGAATACACCAATTGCCTGGGAAGTGCCTTCAGGAGAAGTAGTTTTGTTTAGCCCTTCACTCAACAAGCGCTTACTGATCACTGCTCAGCCTAGTCAACGTCTAGTTGTGAACCAAACTGCCCGCACTATCGAATTACACCAAGACATTCCTGCTGACACTTTAATAGTTAAATCCGAGCTAAAAACAAAGGTGCTTGACGTATAAATAGATGCAATTAGTAGAACTTATCATCAGGTCTTTGCTGTTTTACACCGTCCCAGTGGTAATTGGGTGGTCAGTGTGGCAGGTGTTCAAACTAGCAAGTAAGTCTGCTCCATCACTCACATCTCGTCAAAACGATAGCGGGCAAAAATTATCAGCCATTAAGCTGGTGACATCTTTGAGTATTTCCGCGGGCTTGGGCGTCACGTTGCTGTTGCTGTTGGCAATCATCATTCAAGCCCTGAGTGCTGGTAATGCACAGTTCTTTACCTTCTGGTTTTTCCCCTTGGTGTATCTTATATTTTTTAGCGGTGCCCTGGCGGCTGGATTCAGGTTTATTAAAAGCTTTCCCTTGCCCTCTAAACAGGTGATGCAAACTTCGCTTGCCATCTTGTTAGTGACGCTGTTAGCTTATCTAATCTGGTGCTGGCGGTCACCGTATCAACTTAATTGGGACATGTATGAACACCAAGTGTTGAGTACAGCTATTCAACAAGGTCAGTTTTCCTTTAAAACCTCACTAATATCTGACACTTTTGGTTTCAATAGTTATCCACCTACTTTTCACTTATTGGTTGCCATCAGCCAATTTGGCATGTCATCTACCCCAACAGATATCCTCAATTATTGGCAGGTGATCAACTATTTTCATTTATTATCAATTGGTTTTGGCTCTTATTTAGTGGGCTGGGCAATCACCAAGCACCGATCGATTGCATTTTTATCTCTCTTAGTGGGCAGTCTAGTCTTTGAATCAGTGGTGGCATTTACTTCGTTTTTTCTCCTACCGCAAACGCTCACCGCCGCCATGTTCAGTATTTTTTGGTCGGTAATTGTGATTAATCAAGCTTTTCCAAAAAAACGCTCGGGTTGGTTGATACTGAGCTTGCTTTGTTTGCCATTAGTGCTGATGCATTATGTAATTGGTAGCTTAGCGGTGATAACTCTAATTGGTTCATACCTCCTCATCCGATTTCAATTACTAGGAAATACAAAACATGTTAGTTATCTTTTCGCTGCTGTTATTGCCTTAGCTGCAATTGGCTTTGGCTTGGCAGATTTAATCGATCTAAGTACTATTAACCAAGGTGAAGCCGCTTCATATACTTTTTCACTTCAAGAAAAACTTAATTACCTGACAAGAATATACGGGCTCTCTATAATTCTTTTTGGTTTATTGGGATTACTGGCCATCATTAAAAACCGCTCTAAATCATCTTATCAACTTTTAGCACTCATCCTGATCGCATTCATAGCCCTCCTGATCGCCAACCTACCGTATGTTCTCAAGTTTTATGCACTTGGTAGGTTTTTTATTCACGTAGTGATGGCTCTTGGAGCATGGCAAATCATCAAGTTGCTAGGTAAATTAAAGCCGATAGGTACTTTCTTTTTTGGATTTATGCTGGCGATCATCTTAATTCTCAATAGCCAACACTGGAAAACCCATCTTTGGCACGGTGGTAATTTTACACACATTTCTAGTAATGACATCGCCGCTGCCAACTTTTTACAAACTGAGTTGGCAGGTACCAATGTTTTACTGATATCTGACCCTTCCACCATGTATTTAATGGAAGGATTATCTGGAATTAACTCACCAGGTGGCGCATTTACTTCTGAAAAAACCCGGCAAGGTTTAATAAACTTTTTTAGTAACACCAAACAGCTTGATGTGAATGTGCTGGAGGTTATTGAAGATAAGCTAACAACCAACCCCAGTCAACGCTTACTCATAGTCAGTGCGCGCACCATGCGTTGGTTGGAAGCTAACGAAGAACAGCAACTTTCGTTTGAGTTTAACATTTGGCGACCAGAGCAGTTTACTTTCCAGGATGAATTGGTCATTACTCAACTCAAAAATAACAACTTACCACTTATCTATCAGAATAGTTCATACAGTATATTTCTGTTATAATACAGTACTCAAGATATTATTATAAGATAGTCATGATTAAAAGCCAACGCATATCACTCATCATTCCCTGCCGGAATGAAGAACAAGCTCTCAAAAAAATGCTAAGATCATTACCAAGCAGCATTGATGAGGTGATCGTGGTTGACAATGGTTCGACAGACAATACCCAAGCTGTTGCCAAAACTTTTGGAGCAAAACTCATCATCGAAAAACGACAACATCGCGGCATTGGCTATGGTTATGCACACCGGGCGGGTTTTGCTGCTGCGAGTGGGGACATTATTGTAACCATGGACGGCGATAACACCTACCCCATTAGGGATATCACCAAATCAGTTAAACATCTCATCAAAAATAATTTAGATTTTGTGTCATGCAATCGTTTTCCACTGGCGGAAGGTCACGAAATTTCTTGGG
Source organism: uncultured Pseudomonadales bacterium (assembly GCA_964555515.1). Classification (GTDB taxonomy): domain Bacteria; phylum Patescibacteriota; class Microgenomatia; order UBA1400; family PJMF01; genus UBA1388. The sequence goes on along the minus strand of CAZKSJ010000015.1, from coordinate 15,986 downwards.
TGAGACAACTTGGTGTGAAAGTGTTAAATCTTGAAACTGCAATACTTTATAATTACCGCATCCAGGACATTTTGTCTGGTATGTGGATTTTTCGTAAAAATAACCTCAGCCAAATTGTCATTTCTGAGGGTGGCTGGAATCTTTCTCCAGAAATAAAACTCAAAGCAATTATGGCTAAAGACATCAAGTTTGGTGAGTTTCACATCAATCATTACTTCAGGTTTGACGGCTCTAGTAAACAAAAAATCTGGCAAACAGGTTTTGATCATCTGATATATATTGCCAAATTAAGAAGTCTGACATTTTTGCATAACATAATCAGTCGATTCCACCTCACCATCAAAAGACAAATTGCCAAACAAAACATCTTCGCCTCAGAATAACCATCATGCACATATTAGTTTTATCGCAGTACTATCTACCTCATTTAGGGGGAACAGAACGCTATATTCAAGGTTTGTACACTGAGTTGCTCCGCCAGCATCCAGAAATAACCGTCGATCTAATTTGTTACAACACCAATCAAGCAGCAGCTTTTGAAATAATAGCTGGCATTCATGTTTATCGTGTCCCTTGTATAGAAGTTCTAAAAGATCAGTTTGCCCTCCCCAATTTCTATTCCTTAATCAAGCTTTTTCGAAAACTCAGTCAGAAGCATCATTATGACGTGATTAATTCTCATAATCGCTTGTTTGATGTGAGTTGGTGGGGTTGGATGGTAGCGCGTGGGTATAAAGCGAAAGCGGTTTTAACCGATCATTGTGCTTCATCACCCTGGCATCCAAACTTATTAATCAAACATCTTGCTCAATTAATCGACAGATTGCTGGTAAGAGTTTTACCAAATCGATATGATCAAGTGATTGCAGTAAGTAATACGACTGCTAAATTTCTTCAACCTCACACAGATAGGACTATTCAAGTTCAAAAGGCAGGAATTTCCACGAATCCACTGTTAGTTAAGAAAAATGAAACTGATATCAAGAAAAGCAAAGTCACTGTTAGTTATATTGGCAGAATGATTGAGAGTAAACATCCCTTAATGTTGGCCAAAATTGCTTACAAACATTTTTCCAATAACGATTCTGTTCAGTTTGTCTTTGCTGGCACTGGCTCACAGCTAGAAATATTGAAACACTTTCAGTCTCATAACATTAAAGTGCTAGGAGAAATTTCTCAACAAAAAGTGCTACAACTGCTTTCAACCACAGATATATTTGTCCTACCGTCTGAACATCATGAAGGAATTCCTGTGACTCTGCTTGAAGCGGGACAGAGTGGTTGTGCGGTCATTGCAACCAATCAAGGAGGTATTCCAGAAGTTATCCAACACGAACGAACTGGCTTAATCGCTGAATTAAACGAAGATGCTATCCATGAAGCAGTGGAACGCTTAATCGATTTTCCTGGTTTACGAAAAAAATTGGCATATAACCTGCAAAAATTAGTACTAACCGAATACAACTGGAAGTCTAGTGCTAATAAGTTTTATAGCCTCCTCCCCTAAACGCTACGGTTGATGTAAGGTTGGTAAGTTAAAATTACCAGTAAATGCAGGTTTTCAAATTTTGTGGTATTTTTTGTACAATTCTTTGGTCGTTGGTAGCGAGCCAAAACACCGCATTCGCCCAAGTGATTATTTCCGAAGTCTACCCTGCCCCTGGGGTAGGGGAGTCGGAATGGATTGAGGTCTACAATGCCGGTGACGACAGTATCAACTTGGACGGCTGGGTGTTGTTTGATCAGTTGGCTACACCCTCATTACTACACACTTTTCCGCTTGGATCAACTCTCAGTCCGCTCAGTTATTTATTAATCGAACTATCTGGCACCAAGCTCAACAACGCTGGCGACGGCGTGGAGCTGCGCGATAGTACGGGTGAAGTAGTGGATGAGTTCGTCTACACTTCATCCCAATCCGGTCAATCTTGGCAGCGACAGTACTTAGGATCGACTTCACTAGTGCTGACCGATCCCACACCAGGTGCTGCGCATGCAGACTGGCCTTTAGACGGCTCTGCTCCACCGCCCACCCCCAGTCCCTCACCTCAACCATCATCAACTCCTCCTCCCCAACCCACACCAACTATGACACCTAATCCGACACCAACTCCCCAGACTAACATTAATCCTGACCACATCAAACTAGTGGAAATCAATGCCTGCCCAGCTGAGGGTAAGGAATCAATCACTTTGCTCAACACAGGCGCAGACGCGTATCTAGACGGTTGGCAAGTAATTGACGCTGCCGGCAATTACAAGCTGATTTCAGGGCACTTACCGGCCGGCGGCGGTGTGCTTTATGAGTGGTCGGGCAGTTTGCTCAACAATACGGGCGATTCGTTGAGTCTCGTCACTAATACCGGCTTCGAAGTCGCTTCAGCCGAATACGACCAATGTGATAAGGGCCTACCACTCGTCCTTGCTGGGGACACTTGGTTACCAAAAAATTACGCCACCACAGCAGCGATCGAGGCAGCAGAAACTAATGCGACTACTAGCACGTCCATTAACGAGTCTAGCGAAGCTCAAGGTTCTATCTTAGACACGGCCACGTTGAATGATCCTACAACTGGTGCTCTGGTGGGCTCCGGCGCTGCTCAGCTCGCATCGGCCACAGCTAAACCCTTAGGCACTCTCTCGACTAAACTCCAGCTCACGCCGGAGCCAATCCCGCTGCCAACTAACGCAATCGATCCGGCAATCTCTGTCCCAATTTCACCGACCAACTATCCCACCTGGCCGGCCTGGAGTGTTATAATGGGCGGATTGTTGCAACTCTTACCCAGTATTTATCTGCTGTATGACAAACTCAAGCTCACCAGCGCTTCATCGCCGATCTTTGGCTAATGTCCCCAAACCAGTGCTCGCTCAATGGTTCTCCGCGTACCTACCTCCTGCTGCCTGGGCAACGGTTATTTTTCTCCTGTCTGCCCAAGGAATTTTGCCGAGTTTTGAAATGTCGACCGCCGATTATGTCTTTAAAAAAACTGCTCACATTACAGTTTATGCGGTCCTCTATTTTTTACTGTGGCGAGCAGTTCAAAAAACCATTTCCACACCAGAACGACACATCCATTGGGCGCTACCCATGTTTCTCACCCTCTGCTACGCCCTTAGCGATGAACTGCATCAAAACTTTGTACCAGGCAGATACGGCACGATTCGCGATGTGGGGTATGACATGCTTGGGGCAGGTATTGTCTTTTTACGCCAGTATCGGTATATTTGATGCTTGACTTGTCGCTCAGGCGTATTACACTCTCTACCTACGGTAAAAAAGCAGTATCAATCAGCTTAAATGCTTAATTTTAGAAAGGACGAAAGATGACCAAATCACAACTCATCAACATCGTTGCCAAAAAAGCCCATTTAACCAAAAAAGCCTCGGCAGACGCGATCAATGCCTTGTTTGACGAAATCACTCGTTCACTCAAAAAAGGTGAAAAAGTAGTCATCTCCGGCATCGGCACTTTCTACGTCAGCCCAGTTAAAGACAAGCAGGTCGTGCCTTTTGGCAATGAATCAAAACGTCAAACGGTTAAAGGTCACCGCGTGGTGAACTTTAAAGTGGGCAAACCACTCAAGAAAGCTGTTTGGTAAATCTATTCTGAAAAATTGGTCTAAAACCTAAAACACCCCTAAACAAAAGGGGTGTTTTTGTTGATAAATTAGTCTGCCACAGATTACCGCTTGGGAGATTGACGCTTGCGTCTGGCTTTACCACCAGTGCCGATCTTGCGAGTTTCCTTCATGCGATCGTCTCTAGTCAATAACCCCTCTGTTTTCAGCAACGGCCTAAATTCTGGGTTAAACTCAACTAAAGCGTTCGCAATACCGTGCACAAGCGCATCCATCTGCGCAGATACGCCAGATCCAGACAAATGAGCGGTCACCACAAATTTCTTCTCTGTGCCAGTTAATTGAAACGGCTTGTTGAATCTGGTATTTTTATCTGCCAAACTGGCAAAATAATCACCCAATAATCGATTATTGATGATCGTGTCCCCCTCAGATTGATAAAGTCTGACTCTGGCTGTAGCGACTTTTCTCTTACCCATCGCTTCGATATATTTGCCAGTTGGCGGTGTCAACTGAACCACCTCTGGTTGGCTTTTTTCCACCACAGATGAGGGACTAACTTGAGCCTTCTTGATGACTTTTTTAATTTGTTTATTTTTCTTAGTTAATTTTAGTGCCATGATTTAATCCTTTTTCTCATTAGCAAATTGACTTTGGTGATGGTGTTCTGCACCTGCGTAAACTTTAAGCCTGTTCATTCTTAATGAGCGCAACTTGTTTTTAGGTAACATGTTCAAAACTGCTCTCTCAATCACTTGCTCAGGAGCTCTATGCAGCAAGTCGGTCAAATTTTCTTGCTTAAGATTGCCCACATAGCCACTATGACGATAGTAGATCTTTTGTTCTGGTTTACCGGTAAAATCAATTTTCTCGGCATTGATGACAACCACATAATCACCACCATCAATATGTGCAGTGAAAGTGGGTTTGTGTTTGCCAATCAATTTTTGCGCGATCTCAGAAGCCAGTCTGCCCAAGATCTTACCTTCGGCATCAACTAAGTGCCACTCTCGTGTCACGTCTTCCTTGCGCTGGGTATATGTCGTTTGATTTGTCATTTGATTGTCTTTTCTGCTGGCACTTATTTTTTTGCTATTTTTTTGACGCTCTTTTTAGCACTTTTTTGATCAGTTTTCTTGGCAGTCTTAGCTGGCTGCGTACTGGGTTTGGCAGACTTTGGCTTTTCAGCTTTTGCTGGGCTAGGTTGTGGGTTAGGATTTTTGAGACTCACCTTGACTGCTGGCTCAATGACCCATGACACCTTCACGATCAAGGCATTATCACCCGAGCGTTTACCTACCCGTTCAATTCTAGTAAAACCAGATTTTCTGTCGGTAAAAGTGGGTGCCACCTGCTCAATTAAAGCATTGACCACGTCTCTTTTGCCAAAAAACCGGTGCAGTGTGCGGCGTGAAGCAACAGAATCTACTTGAGCTTGGCTAACAATCTTGTCTGCCACTCTCTTTAATTCCTTGCCTTTCACTTCGGTCGTCTCCACATAGCCGTGCATCACCAGCTGACGCATTAAATTGCGCCATAATGCCTTGCGATGTTTGGTATCGCGACCTAATTTTTTGCCACCTACTCTATGTCTCATGCCAATTAATCTCCTAGGCTAACGCCTTTTTTCTGTAAAGCCTGGTCGACGACGACGACGCTTTTTTCTCCTAAATTCTTGACCTTGGCCACAATTGGTCTCGACACACCGGCCAAGTCGCCGACTGTCTTAAAACCGCCCTTGCGCAAAGCATTGGCAATTCTTGTGGGTAAATCAAGCTCTTCAACGGTGAGTCTCAGGACTTCTGCTTCTTCGGGACTAAGCGACTCTTCAGTTTCTTTTTCTTCTATCACTACCGGGCTGACAATTTGATTAAATTGATTGGACAAAATCTGGGCAGCTTGACGCACAGCGTCAAGCGGAGAAATGGTGCCATCGGTATGAATATGAAGCATCAATCTATCGTAGTCGGTCCGCCGACCCACCCGGGTAGACTCAATTTTGTAAGACACTTGTACCACTGGTGAGTAGAGCGCATCCAACATAATTTCGCCAATACCTGTACTCTGTTTTTCATCGGCCACTTCGTAACCACGACCGCTCTGTGCCGTCAACTCAATTTCAAGGTTATGATCTTTTGCCAAAGTTGCAATGTGAGCATCTGGATTAACAACCGTGAAACCTGCTTCGCACTCAATGTCTGCACCAGTAATTTCTTTGGGGCCTTTAGCATTGATGCGCAAGATGCCATCTTCAGTGTGATCTCCTTTAATTCTGATCTGCTTCAGGTTAAGGGTTAACTCTAAAACGTCCTCGGTGACACCTGGTAAAGTGGTGAACTGATGATCAGCACCAACTACTCTTGCTCTAGTTAAAGCACATCCGGGTAAAGAGGTCAACAAAACTCGGCGCAAAGCATTGCCAAGGGTGTGACCATAACCTTGCTCTAAAGGTTCGATCACGACCGTTGCTTCTCCCATACCATGGATACTTTCCTCAACCTTAAAGGTTGGGTTCAAGATTTGTGAGTCTGCACTTGTCATAACATTTCTCCTTGTTTCACCTCTTCCACCGCCTTAAGGCGAAGGAAAATCCGTTTCCGGTCATAAGTTGTTTACTTAATACCATTTAATACATTTTACCGACTGTAATACTCAATTACTAATTGTTCGATAATTGCTTCGTTGATATCTTCTCGTTCTGGATAACGCACAACTTTAGCCGCTGCTTGTTTCTTTTCTAACCATGCCGGTACGGCTGAATTTGATTCAAGACCAGCGTGTACGACCGGGATCTTGCCGGCTTTGCTCGTCAAAGTTACCACATCGTTCACGTTGACTTGATGGGAAGGTACATTCATCTTTTTACCGTTGAGTTGAACGTGGCCGTGATTAACTATCTGTCTGGCCGAAGCTCGTGTTGGTGCCCATCCCAATCTGTAAACGACATTATCTAGTCTACGCTCAAGCAAACTCAATAATTGACTACCGGTGGCTAGTTTGCTGCGGTTGGCTTCATCATATTCTCTTCTGAGCTGTTTCTCAGTAAGCCCATAGATGTAGCGCATTTTCTGTTTTTCCTTGAGCTGCACACCATAATCAGAGAGCTTGCGCCTCCCTTTGGAGCCGTGCTGACCAGGTCTGACCATTAGTCGCCGGGCCACTTTAAGTGGATTTGACTTAAGACTTAAGTCTTCACCAATTTGTCTAGCTAGTTTATTAACGGGTCCTGTGTATCTTGACATAAATTATCACTTACTTGTTGTGTTTTGCTTTTCTAGGTCTTGTCCCATTGTGTGGCAGGGGTGTTAAATCAACAATCATCGGTACTTTAATTCCCTGAGCGCGCAAGACTCGTAAAGCCACATCTCTACCTGGTCCTGGCCCTCTGAGATAAACGGCCATCTGGCTCATGCCATAATTTCTGGCTTTATTGACCGCGTTTTCAATCGTGATAGTGGCTGCATAAGGCGTAGACTTGCGTGAGCCAGTAAAACCAGCTTCTCCTGCAGATGACCAGCACAGGACGTTGCCATCACTATCGGTAATGCTCGCCAAAGTGCTGTTGAATGTCGCGGTGACATAGAGTCTACCGTGAGGAATTACTCTGGTTTTCTGCTTGCTGGTTGGTGTTGGTTTTTTTTGAATTGCCATTTTTTCTACCTACTCTTATTTAGCGGCTGAGTCTTCAAGTTTTTGTGCCATTTCTTTACTAAGTGCACCGACCGTGCGTCTTCTCACGCCTCCGCGGGCATTTCGAGAATTGGTGCGCGTACGTTGACCTCTTACCGGCAATTTTTGCATGTGTCTGATGCCGCGGTAAGCTCTAATCCGTTTTAATCGCTCAATGTGATCATTGACTGCTCGTCTCAAATCTCCTTCAACCGGGTATCTATCTAAACCACGCTGAATCCGGTTGATTTCATCATTACTGAGTTGATGACTGCGTTTGTTAGGATCCACATTAGATTCTTGTAGGATCTGAACAGCTATCTTTGGACCCACACCATATATGGACTGTAGCGCAAACTCAATCTTTTTATTTTCTGGTAGATCAATACCGGCGATACGAATCATTACTATCCTTGTTTTTGCTTATGCTTTGGATTGGTACATACCACCCTCAAGACGCCTTTTCTGCGCACAATTTTGCAGTTGACACACATGGTCTTGATAGATGATCGAACTTTCATAATAAGGCTTGAACTATACCAGGCGTAGTCAAATTTGAAAAGGACTAAATTAACTGCGGATTGCTTTTTACTGATCTATAGGTGATTTTACACTTTTCGAGGTCATATTTACTTACATAACCTTTGACTAAATCGCCAGGCATCACCCTAATTCTAAATAATCTCATTTTACCAACTAGAGTACCAAGCAAGGTGTGTCCCACCATTTGCGGCACTTCCGATTCGTTCACCTTCACCCGAAACATGGTGTTAGGCAAGCATTCTTCCACCACACCCTCAATTTCAAAACGATCATTGCGAGCCGCGCTTTGACCGGTGCTATCCACTTGCCTCTTGGCTTTAGCTGATCTTTTGTGATCTTGTACTTTTCCCATAATGTTCAATAAATATACATTAATTTGCGGTTATTATCTATCTGTCCGCAAAAACTAGATTATACCAGACGTAGAGGGTTTTGTCAGCACTTCATAGCCAGTAGCAGTGACTAAGACTGTATCCTCAAACATGCCACTCAATGATCCATCAGCGGTGCGATAAGTCCAGTGATCATCCGCCAGGCGCAACTCTGCGCTGCCAAGCGCATACATGATTTCTACGGCTATCGT
>CAZKSJ010000015.1:0-7509 GCA_964555515.1 uncultured Pseudomonadales bacterium | reverse complement strand
TCACCATCAACTTCAACTAACTTACCTTGCTGTCGGTAATACTCAACTACCGGCTCAGTCACAGTATGAAATAGGCCGATCCTTTTTCTAATCGCTTGCAGCGTTTCATCTTCGCGTGAATCGTTGCGACCAGAGATTCTCCACAGCGCCTCTTTATCTGAAACTTTAATGTAAGCCACTTTATCAATTTCACCATTAAAGGCTTCTGCTTGGGGCTCAGTGCGAGGAAAGCCATCCAAAATGAAACCATGGGCATATTCTGGCTTTTTTAAGTAAGCCAAGACGATTTTCAACGTCAAATCATCGGGCACCAATGCTCCTGAATTTAGAGTCTCTTTTAACATCCGACCAAGTTTGGTTTTTTCTTTAGTCATCTCCCTAAAAATGTGACCAGAGGAAAGATATGGCAAATTGAGTTCTTTTGAAAGCAGGTTACCTTGAGTGGATTTGCCAGCTCCTTGAATGCCAATGAGTAATAATTTCATATCATCCCTCTAAATATACTTTTCGTAGTTTTGTTCTACGACCATACTTTCAGCCTGTTTGGCAGTTTCCAAAATCACGGATACAACGATGAGCACACCCGTTCCACCAATTGCCAAAGACTGAATGTTGGTTAAAACTTGAGCTAAAGATGGCAAAATGGCCACAAATCCAAGAAAGGTGGCGCCGGCAAAAGTAATTCTAGTGACGACAAATTCCAAGAATGACTTGGTAGGAGCTCCCGGCCTGGTGCCTGGCACAAAGGCGCCACTTTTTTTCAGTTCTGTAGCGATATCATCGGCATTGAAAAAAATGAGAGCTGAGAAGTAAGTGAATAAAAACACAATCGCGAAATAGAGAGCGATATAAACTGGCGAAGTGGGTGTAAACCAAATCAGAAGCTGGCGGCCAATTGTTTGCAGAGTGGGCTGACTAGCCTCTACCATCACTCGCGCCAAAAATGGAGGCAGCAACATGATTGACACCGCAAAAATAATTGGTAGCACACCGGCAACGTTCACTCGAATGGGTAAAAATGACATCTGCCCACCATAAACTCGGCTGCCTCTAACACGCTTGGCGTATTGAATGGGCACCCGTCTAACTGCTTCTGTCATGAACACAATCAAGCCGATCACTAGTAAAAAGACACCTAAAAACACGCCTAAGGTGACTAGTTCTTCGGCTGTAATCAGCGATACCAGTTGACCAAAGGCCAATGGCAACTGACTCAAAATACCGGCCAGCAGCACCATGGAAATACCGTTCCCCAAACCATGGAGTGAGATTAACTCACCCAACCACATCAACAGTACCGATCCTGCCACCAAAGTAATCACAATTGAGGTAATCAAAATGGGGTCATTAGTGACTAACAAATTCTGAGCTTTGAGTAAAGCCAGGACTGAGATACTTTGAAAGACCGCCAGCGGCACAGATAGCAAACGCGTGTATTGATTGACCTTCTCTTTGCCTTGTTCGCCTTCTTTCTGCATTTCTTTCAGTTTGGGAATGGCCATGGCAGCAAGTTGCATCACAATTGAAGCGGTAATGTACGGGCTAATGCCCACGGCCACCACCGAAAAGTTGGAGAGCGTTCCTCCAGAAAAAATATTGAGTAAACTTAGGAATTGACTACCAGCAAAGATGGCTTGCAATTGGGTCACGTCTACTGCCGGCACCGGCACGTGGGCTAATAATCGGTAAACCAAAAAGATACCTGCTGTAAAAAGAAACTTACGCCTTAAAGCGCGGTTGCTCGTCACAGTTCTGATAAAATCAGTCAGTCTTTTCACAACGATTTTGGTGTGCTCTCCTACAAGCTTGATTGTACTGATCCACCCGCAGCCTCGATTTGTTTAGCTGCCTGCGCTGATGTTTGCACACCCTCCACAGTGACTGATCGATCAATCTGACCAGTGGCAATGATTTTTGCTCTCCTAGCGCGGGCGGGCACAACTTTTTCTAAGCGCAATGTTTCAAACGTAATTTTATCTGCCTTCATCTTATTCAGATCGGTTAAGCTCACGGCCACAGTCGGTTTGACTGGGTTGAATCTACCTTTTCCCCGCAACATTGGCAAGCGTTTGATGAGGGGCAGCTGGCCACCTTCAAACCACAATGGAGTTGTTGCTCCCACTCTGGATCCTTGACCTTTGGTACCTCTGCCTGCAGTATGACCGCCTTTGCCTGACCCAAACCCTCTGCCGACTCTTTTGCGAGTTTTGTCTTTAATAGTGGTAAGTTGATTTAAAAGTGACATGTTGAATATTTTAAAATACCGATCCTATTTGGTTGTACTTGAAGTTATTGTCTTGTTTAATTTTGCTGCTGGTGTGGTTTTTTTGGCAGTTGCCGACTGAGCGTCAGCGGTTGATTTACTTGAGCCCGTAGCAACTGATGATTCACCCTTGTGCTGAGCTGATGAAATCGATTTGTTCTGGTTAACTGGCTTGCCTGTTTTGGCCTGACCAATAATCTTTGGTTTGGCTGACTTGGCACGCAACTTGTTTGAATCAGATTTTTTTTCACTCGCTTGCTTTGCTTTGGCTTGTTCTTCTCTAACCTTGGCTTCTTCGGCTGCTTCCACTTCGGCAATTGAGTGTAGTTTAATTCCCTTGATCTCAACTAGTTTTCTAATTTGATTGAGCGCTTCAAAAGTAGCATAAACGCTCGATGATTGGTTTTCACTACCCAAAATTTTGCTCGAAACATCTCTAACCCCAGCTGCTTCCACCACTGCTCTGACAGGACCGCCGGCAATCACGCCTGATCCTTGGGGCGCCGGCTTAAGCATCACTCGACCAGCTCCTTTTTTGACAACGACACTAAAAGGAATTGTGGTGCCATTAAGCGGCACATCAATCATTTTCTTTTTTGCCTTTTTGATGCCTTTTTTCATCGCCGCCAACACATCTGGCGCCTTACCCAAACCAACGCCAACTTTACCTTTCCGATCACCCACGACCATCAAGACAGAAAAGCCAATTTTATTACCTCCCTTAGTTTTTTTGGAAACTCTGGAGATTTGAATTACCTTTTCTTCAAATTCTTGTGGTTGTTTATCTTGCATCATATCTTGCTTTTCCTGACTGAGTTGATTATTTATGGTCAGATTATACCTGGATACCTGCCGATCGCAGTGCTTCTGCCACTGCTTTGACACGACCATGATATTTATACTGACCTCGATCAAAAATCACGGCTTCAATTTTGCGTTTGTTTAATTCTTGTGCTATCAGCTCTGCCACCATCCCCGCTTGCTCAGTTTTGGTTTTCTTTTTAGCCGTAGCCGCCAAATTCTTATCATTCATGCTCACTAGTGTTTGGTTGGCTTGGTCATTAATTACCTGCAAATAAATGTGCTCATTTGACCGATAAACACTTAGTCTGGGTTTTGAGGCCGTCCCAAACATCTTCGAGCGCACGCGTTGTTTGCGCTTGATAGCGGAATTGTGATGATGTTTAATTAATGTCATAGTTTGTTCTTGAATTTAGCTTAAGCGGCGGTCTTGCCCTGCTTCCTTCTGACCACTTCATCGGCATAGCGTACACCTTTACCCTGATAGGGTTCTGGTGGCTTAATTTTTCTGATGTTGGCGGCAACTTGACCGACCAAGTGCTTGTCTACTCCAGACACAATGATCGTGTCATTGCCCTCAACTTTAAAAGTAATACCTTCACTCGGCATGACCTCAACTGGATGAGAGAAACCAACGGCCATGCTTAAACCTTGACCTTTGGCTTGAGCTCTATAGCCAGTTCCCACCAATTTCAAGGTGATTTGATAACCTTCACTCACCCCCACAATATGATTATGAATCACACTGCGCACCAAGCCATGATAAGCTTTTGCTTGAGCCGAGTCATTTTTCCGCGAAACTCTGACGTGACCATCATCAATAGCCACTGTCACCTCAGGAAATAATGGCGCAAACAAAGAACCTTTTGGGCCGGTGATCTCCACTTGATGCTGACCTGGATTAACAGTGACACCACTTGGAATGCTGATTGGTTTTTTTCCAATTCTTGACATATCTTTACCAAACCTGACAAAGTAACTCGCCACCAATATTTTGTTGGCGCGCCTCTGTGTCTGTGAGGACTCCTTTATTAGTTGAGATAATCGTGATGCCGTATCCACCCAAAGCCCGAGGAATACTTTTTGCTGGCGAGTAAAGTCTGCGGCCTGGTTTTGACAAACGTCGCACGTCTGTCACAGCCGGTTGCTTGCCAATGTACTTCATTTTCATCACCAATTCTGGAAATTGATGTGAATGATCAACACTCACGGCAGTAACATAGCCTTCTTTTTCCAAAATCTTGGCCAATGACTCCTTCATTCTGGAATGAGGAAGAACTACAGTATCATGTCCTGCCATGACTGCGTTTTTTATTCGAGTGATAAAGTCGCCGATAGGATCATTCATAATTATTTACTTGCTTTCACCACACCTGGCAATTCGCCCTTGTTGGCCAATTCACGGAATGTGATTCTACTTAATCCAAAATACCGCATGTAGCCTCTAGGACGACCGGTTATTTTACACCGATTAACCCCTCGAGTCGAGACTCGATTTTGTTTCCTTTCGGCCTGTTGTAAATACTCAGACCGCTTTTTTAACAATCTTTTTGATTTAATGATTTTTGATTTCTTTGCCATACTTCCTTATTAATTGTTCTGTTCTTTTTCAAATGGCATACCCAACATCTCTAGTAATTCTTTGGCGCTTTGATTGTCTTTGGCAGAAGTGACCATCACTACTTGCAAACTCCTGATGCTTTCAATTTTATCGTAATTGATTTCTGGAAAGATAATCTGCTCATCAATGCCTAAAGCATAATTACCCTGACCATCAAAGGCATTGGCAGGAATACCTCTAAAGTCTTTAACTCTAGGCAGAGCGATGCTAATCAACTTTTCCAAGAAGTGCCACATTCTATCACCTCTCAGCGTCACTTTTACACCCATGGGATCCCCAGCTCTTAGCTTAAAGTTGGCAATTGATTTCTTCGCAGTGGTAATCACCGGCTTCTGGCCAGCAATCAAAGCCACTTGTTGGGCAACATTCTCAATAATTTGACCCCGAGCGCGCGGATCTTGAGGCTGGGCAATACCAATATTAATGATGATTTTCTCTAATCTTGGTACCGCAAAACTATTCTTAAGGCTAAGCTGCTTTTGCAGTTTAGGCAAAATTTCCTGCTGATATTTTTGTCTTAATATGGTCATGCTTACTTACTTTTTTTTCTTAAGTTCCACTTTTGGCTCGGGCACTGGTTTGCCTGTTTTCTTAAAGATTCTGGTTTTTTTACCATCGGTAGCCACTGAGTAACCAATTCTGTCTTGCTCACCCTTGTTATTCAACAAAGTAATATTGGCAGCAGGCAATGGTCTTTCTCGTTTGACTCTTTCCCCAGATTTTCCGCCATATGGCCGAATATGCTTCACATAGAGATTGAGACCCTCCACCACCACTTTATTTTCTTTGGGGAAGGTGTGACTAATCACGCCTTCTTTACCTTTTTCTTTGCCTGCGGTCACGCGCACATTGTCGCCTACTTTAAATTTCATGATTACAATACCTCCGGTGCTAAACTGGCAATTCTAGTAAAGCCCTGATTTCTCACTTCTCTAGCTACTGGTCCAAAGACTCTAGTACCTAGGGGTTCAGGATTTTTCCTTGACTCAACTATCACAGCCGCGTTGTCATCAAAGCGAATGTATTCACCACTCTCACGTCTCTTTTCTTTTCTGGTCCTCACCACAACCGCCGTCACTTTCTCACCTTTTCTAATATTACTCTGTGGATCTGCGCCAATGACTGAAGCCATCACCACATCGCCAACGTAACCGAATCTGCGTTTTGAACCACCATAAACCTGGATAACCCTAATTTGGCGGGCTCCACTGTTATCGGTCACTTGTAGTACAGATCTTAACTGAATCATATCCTAATCCTGTTTTGACACCACTTTAAAGTGCTTGGTCTTACTAAGTGGTTTGGTCTCCTGAATCGTTACACCATCGCCAATGCCTAATTTCTGTTTTTCATCATAAGCACAGGCGTATGTTTTACTTCTTGTCACCGATTTTTTATAAAGTGGGTGTTGCCACTGATGTTCCACGCTCACTTTAGCTGTTAAAGTGGTGGGTAAACCGATGACTGTGCCGTGTAATATTTTCATACCTACTTATTTCTCCTCATCTGGCAAATTTGACACGAGGCCAGTCGCCAATGATTTTTCGTTAATAATTGTTTTCATGCGTGCCACGTCGTCCGCCAATTCTCTAACCTCTGCAGGATTTTCTGCTTTACCAGCTGCTTTTTTAAGTCTAGCTTTTGACAGGGTTGTCTGCAAAGCCACCAATGTCTCGGTTAGCTCTGCCACAGACTTACCATGCAACGCTGTGATATCTTGACGTTTCATAGCTCTTATTTCTCCACAAACTTAGTGCTGACAGAAAGCTTGTGACCAGCTTTACTAAAAGCATCGCGTGCTATTTCTTCTGTCACTCCGGCGAGCTCAAACATGATTGCTCCTGGCCTGATCACTGCCACGTGTTGATCAACAGCACCTTTACCTGAACCCATCTTCACCCCAACTGGCTTACTAGTAATTGGCTTGTCTGGAAATACTCTTGCCCAATACTTGCCAGTTCGCTTGGTCATAAAAGTAATCTTTTTGCGAGCCGCTTCCAGCTGCTTCCCAGAAACCCATCCGGCGCTAGTTGCTTTCAAACCATAATCACCAAACACAATTTCATTGCCGCGCATGGCTTTACCTTTGCGGCGACCTCTGAATTGTTTGCGAAATTTTTCTTTTCTAGGTTGCGTTAACATGGTTCAAATTCGTTTTTAATTACTTAGATCATCTCTCCCCGATAGATCCAGACTTTAATACCGACATATCCAGATCTGGTTAAAGCTGGTTCTTCGTGATAATCAATATTTGCTCTTAAAGTTTGGGTGGGCACGCTGCCTTTAGCATACTTTTCTGTGCGACCAATTTCTGCGCCAGCAATTCTACCGGAAAGAGCAATTTTAACTCCTTTGGCGCCAGCTTGCATCACTCGCTCAATGGCTTGTGAAACTGCCCGGCGATGAGGGTAGCGCTTGGCCAATTGGCCAGAAATCCGCTCAGCAACCAACTTAGCACTAAGATCAGGCTGCTTAATTTCCTCTACTCTTAAATCAATTTTGACTTTGTCTTTCTTTGATTTAGAAACGTTGATGACTTTTTCGATACCTTTTTTAATTTCTTCTAAATTAGCCCCGCCTTTGCCAATCACTACACCTGGACGAGAGACATTTAAAATCACTTTGATAATTGTGAAAGAGCGTTCAATATCTACCCGCATCAACCCAGCAGTGGCTAATTTTTCGTTTAGATACTTACGCAACCGGTAGTCTTCCAACACCAAGTCTGCATACTCATCTTTTTCTGCATACCAACGTGACGTCCAATTGAAAAAGGAGCCGACACGAAAACCAATTGGATTAACTTTTTGTCCCATATATGAAC
>CAZKSJ010000014.1:0-19652 GCA_964555515.1 uncultured Pseudomonadales bacterium | reverse complement strand
AATCCCTTCACCTCCGCAACAACTAAAAAGTTCTGACAGACCCGTCTAATACCGCTGAATGGGTTGATGGTGCTTGCTAAATTTCCTTGATTTGAAGATTTTTCGGTTTAACAGCCGTGGAAGTGCCTAAATGTGTTGATATAATCGGATCAATATGAGTCATTTTGACGCTGAAAAATTAGATGAAATTTTTTACCCCAACTCACGGAATCCACTTTTAATTGGTTCAAGAGAATCTACGACCTTAGAGTTTAAAGAGAGTTTTTCATTCTCCAATTTAGCTGAGTATGCCAAAGCTATGGCTTCATTTGCCAATAAAGATGGAGGGTATCTCGTCTTCGGAATTAAAGATAATCCCAGAGAAATACTGAGCATTGATAGAACGCAATTCGACAATATTGACCAAGCAAGATTAACAGGTGAACTCAATTCAATATTTCAACCTGCTATGGAATGGGATATTACCACTCATGATTGGAACGGCGGTACTTTCGGAATAATCTACGTCAGTAAGTCTATAAACAAGCCAGTTATCGCTATTAAAAACCACGGCGAGATAAAAGATGGCGAGATCTATTTTCGCTATAGAGGAAGGTCAGAAAAGATTAAACATTCAGAATTAAGGCAACTATTGGATGAGCAGATTGAGAGAAGAAATGAAGCTTGGCGAAGAGTTTTCGAAAAAGCATCTTCTATTGACCCGGTTAACGTAGCAATCATGGACACGCTAACAGGATCTATTACAGGTAAAGGCGGCACTGTTGTAATTGATGAGTCATTAATTCCTAAACTAAAATTTATTAGAGAAGGTGATTTCTCCCAAAAAACAGGCTCACCCACTCTTAAGCTTGTGGGCGATTTACAAGCTGTACCTGTCGTAGCAGTTAAAACACAAAGAGTGACTGTGGGCAGCGACATATATCAATTTAGACCGTCACACGTTGTTGAGTCTGTTCAAAATGAAATTGGAGTTACATTTAACACTGCTCTTCATACCAAAGCTTGGAAGCTTTATAAGTGTCGACCGCAGAAGAAACAGGTTGGATTTAAAAATGAATACTCAGAGTTCAAACAGGCTGAGAATGAGTACCGATATTCGCAAGCATGGATAGATTTGTTGAAACAAAAACTGGCAAACACTGATCAGTATCAGGAATTAATTGACTCAAGACCTTAACTCGATTTTTCTTTGCGACAAAGTAAATTTAGTTTTTATCATTTGCAACGCTTCTTGTCGTTCTTCAGCTGTTCCCGTTTTCAATACATGCTTGAGGTAATCTTTGCTCATTTCCTCATCATTAGGTTTGACTGCCAAGTTTTCTAGCTCTCCAAGATTTCCGGATAAATACTCCTGATGAAGGACTTGCTCACGCAACTTGTGGAAGCGTTCAATATCTGCAGTTAGTTTCTTGGCAATCTTTGACTTATTGATTTGAATATTACCTTTTTCTAAATGTGAGAGTAGCTGAGATATAAGATCAGCCTCAGTAATGTAGGGTTCGTTGCAATCATAATCAACTGATCTGGCACAGTGATAGTAGACATGTTTAGCATAACCACCATATTTCAGTTTTTTGTATTTTTCTTCTGCAGTCACTCCACCTCCACAACTTCCGCATTTACAAAGAGTCTTAAATGGAAACTGTTTTTTGTGCCAGTTCTTTGGTGGCACTATGAGTTGTTTTTGCACTTTCTCAAAATGGTCTTTTGTAATTAACGGCTCATGACTCCCTTTAAACCAATCATCACCGTATTGAAACTCACCGTAGTAGAAAGGATTATTGAGTGTGGCATAGATACGACTGAGTGAAAGTTGTTTGCCTATCTTAGTAGTGAATCCAATACTATCGAGCCATTTCTTGATCGTCCTACCACTATGTCCTTGATCGGCGACTCTCTCAAACATTTGTTTGATTACCCAGCCTCGTTCCGGATCAGGAACAACAGTGCTGATTCTGTTTTCTTTCAGAATATTGATGTACCCTATTGGTGCAACTCCTGGTCTAATACCCATTTGACACTTAGCTCTAAGCCCACGTTTCACATTGACGCCTCGATTATCATTTTCAAGTTTTGCCTGGCTACATAAAATCATCAGTAGGAACTTTTCATTTGGGCTGTTGGTAAAGCTTTGCGAGTAGGTTTGAATCTTAAGGAGCTTTCCCTGATCCATAAGGTCAACGAGTGAACCTAGATCTCCAGCATTGCGGCTCAAGCGATCAGGTGCCCAAGTCAGGATAGCATTGTATTTTTCTTCTCTGATTTCTTTGAGGATTTCTACAAAGAGTGTTCTTGCTCCTGATGCTTTTGCAGAATGACTCTCACGTTTTGTTTCGACGATGTTAATTCCCTCACGCTCAGCCAGTGTCAGCATTTCTTTAATCTGTGAGTCAATTGACATGGTTTGTCGCTCATCAGACTCTGAAGATTTACGAGCGTAGAGACAGTACTTCAGCTCACTCATTTTGACCTCTTTCGCTTAGCAGTTGATGAAGGCGTTTCACTGACCATTCAAGCTCATGAAGATACTTCGACTCCCTTGTTTCTACATAGAATTTAAGTGCAAGCGAGCATTGTTTTAGAATGTCTACGGCTTTTTGAAGTTTTTGATCTGGTATTGCGTCTTTCATTAGGACACAAGGTACCGCGATTTTTGGGGAAGTCTAGTCAGGGAAATGTATTAAAATACACTTGTGACCCACCCGATTTCGAAAAAACTCCTATCAGAATTCATGAGCAGCTTTTTTGGCTATGGGAATCTGTCATCGCCTTATTGGTTTATTGGTAAAGAAGAAGGCGGAGGTGCTAGCTTAGAAGAAAACTTTCAGAGAATTTTGGTTTGGGAAAAGCTTGGAAAGTCTTCCACTGTAGACAGCATTCAGTACCATCAAACTTTAGGATTTTCAGAGAGCGAGTTGCTCCTTTGGATACCACGATTAATGCTTCTTTTGAATGTAATAACTGTGGAGCCAAAGACCTAATAACATTTACAAATAAGATCATTAATATTGACAATCAATCAGATATGGATTATCTCAATGAAACAGAATGTCCTAGCAGCGATTCAAAACTAGGTTCATAAAAACAAGACACTCCCTTTTTATAGTGTCCCATTTGTCCCGTTTTTAGATATAATATCTGGAGTGAGCATCCATAGTTTAATAGGATAGAACGGGGTTTTGACCAAGATCATAAGCAATTTGTGATTTTAGTTAAGCCTCAGATGGCAGTTCGATTCTGCCTGGATGCACAGCAGTTATAACGACGCATGGGTTCCAGACCCGGGTGCTCCGCAGCCTAGGATTAGAACTATAGTGATTAAGTAGATCTACTCTCTATCTAAATGATTCTATTTATTTTAGGGTCTTGCCCAGTTAACTACTAATCAACCGACAAATTAGTAGGATATACTGGGAAGAAATGAGGATTCATAATCGTCGACGAATTTCGAGACAAAAATACACCATACTTTTTAATAGTTTTGTGGCAGATATCAGTGCCTTAACTGCCTCTGACATTGCTGGTGTTAATCGCAAAACGGCAGACAGGTATTTCACTCTTTTTCGTCAGGCAATTTTTAAACAAGCACTAGAGGAAAGAAAAACTTGTAATCTTAAAAATGGCATTGAGTTAGATGAAAGTTACTTTGGTTCAAGAAGAGTCCGTGGAAAGCGTGGTCGAGGAGCGGGAAGAAAAATTATTGTGTTTGGGTTACTCAAGAGAAATGGAGCTGTGTACACACAAATTATTCCCACCGTCCAAAGAAAAGAAGTGATGCCGATAATTAGCAGAGTGGTTGCGTCAGGTAACGATATCTACTCTGACGGGTGGAGAAGTTATGATGCACTAGCTGTGTATGGATACAATCACAAAAAAGTGAAGCATGACGAAGATGAGTTTGCTAGACCTGATGGGACACATATCAATGGGGTTGAATCTTATTGGTCCTGGATGAAAAGACGATTAAACAAGTTTAATGGTATTCCAAGGCACCAATTTGCTGCGCATATGCTAGAATCTGAATGGAGATTTAATCACCGAAGCAAACTCGCTGATGACTTAAAAAAGTTGCTCCGTTTACAACTTTAACTGGGCAAGACCCTATTTTAATATGTTAAGTATGAAAACAATTATCGATTCAGTAATACTTAATAAAAGAATTTCTTCCTTACTAAAAATTATTGGCAGTATCAGTTTGATGGTCAGCGTAGTTGTGATAATTGTGCTATATATTCAAAATAAGGACCTCAAGGAACAACTAACCCTTCAAAATTCCCAACTGAAAATGCAGCTCCAAAACAATCAAGAAGAAGCTGTAGAACCAATAGAGGAAAATCTCATAAAAGAAAGGGAAATTAACTATTTTGTCGAAAATATACTTCCTCAATATCCACACCTAAAAAGTGTTTCAACAGATTTAATTCTTAATATATACACCTACACCCTCAAAGGATTAGAAGATCAATCATCTGGTTGGTTAGTTGAAACAGCTGATAACGGAAGTAGATCCTACTACTTAGTCTCTAGTTTAGTTCAGAAGAAGTTAGAAGATGTCATGGTACCTTATGTGGGTGAAAGCGCTGTATGTACTTTAACTCAGGTAGTTACTACAGGTAATGAAAAGCGTTTGAACAGAAATCTATCAGATAAAAATGGCTATATAGTAATTGCAGGAGAAAATTGCGAAACATATGGCGGAGGTAACTCTGTTTCTATCTTTTCACTAAGCACCGGTGAAAAGATCAAATTAACTGGAAATTTCAACGTAAGAGGGACAACTTGGAAAGGCACAACATTTTCTGGAACTGCTACTGGGAAATTAATAGGTATCTTTGGTGTAAATAATCCACAAATAGTTGTTAGTTATGGCGATGACTCGTGGGAGGGCTCCGTAGAAGAAGTTCGCCAGATTGCTTTTTTTGATCTGCAGACAGGTAAATTGATTAGGGTTCAAAATTTTGAATAACTTAACTGTTAAGTAGAGTTTTTTGACGTTTTATAACGACACACGGGTTCCAGACCCATGTGCCCCGCAGCAAGTATGCCCGTAGGGCATGGTTGCTGCGGGAGATTGAGGTTGAGAAGTTTGTTCGCGACGGCAAGCTCGCTTAGCGAGCCTGCCTAGTGCATGTGAGCGAACAACGTGAGCGAATCGTAAATCCCTTCACCTCCGCTAAAAAATGGTTAATTGACTCCAAGTTAGTGTCGAAACAAAGTCCCCCCGTTATCGATGGCAGATCGTTTGTGAGGAATTATTTTCTCACTTCCCCTTTGAAAAATTTAAAAAAAGTATACACTCGATGCAATTATGCAAAAAAAGAATTTTCTTTTTGTCTCTTATGATGCTTTGATCAATGATGCTGCTTGGATGGTAGTCAAAGAAGGTCATCAGGTTAAATTTTTCATCGAGAACAAAAAATACTGGTCGGTAGGTGATGGGTTTATTCCAAAAGTAAGTAACTGGCGCGAGCACTTAGATTGGGCAGATGTAGTCATCTTTGATGATGTGTTAGGGCAGGGTTTGTTGGCTGAAGAAGTCAGAAAAAAAGGCAAGCTAGTGATCGGCGGTACAGCTTATACCGACCGGTTAGAAGATGATCGATCATTTGGTCAAAGTGAGATGCATAAGTATGGGATTAAAATTTTGCCTTATCACGAGTTCAATTATTTTGATGATGCGATTGAGTTTGTCAAAAAACACCCCGATCGGTATGTGATCAAACCTAACGGTGAAGCGCAAAACATCAAACAACTGCTGTTTGTTGGTCAGGAAGATGATGGAGCGGACGTAATAGGTGTTTTGGAAGCGTACAAAAAAACTTGGAGCATGGAAATTAAAAACTTCCAACTTCAGAAGAAGGTCAATTCTGGAGTGGAAATGGCTGCGGGGGCATTCTTCAATGGTACAGAATTTATTCAACCAATTAATATAAACTTTGAGCACAAAAAACTTTTTCCAGGAAATTTGGGTGTGTCCACTGGTGAAATGGGCACGAGTATGTTTTGGAGTAAGTCAAACCGATTCTTTAATGAAACGTTGCTTAAACTGCAGCCAGTTTTGAGGAAAGAAAAGTATGTTGGTTACATGGACATTAATTGCATTGTCAACGGCACTGGGATTTATCCACTAGAAATTACTGCGCGGTTAGGTTTTCCCACCTTTCACATTCAATCTGAGTCCATGCTGATGCCAGTTGGCGAATTCTTTTACAGATTGGCAGCGGGTGAGAAGTTTGAAATTAAAGTCAAAAATGGCTTTCATCTTGGCACAAGAATAGTTGTTCCTCCTTTTCCATTTAATGATCAGAAAACCTTCCATTCATTTTCTAAAGATAATCCGATTATCTTTAGAAAACCCGGGTTGGATGGCATTCATCTAGAAGATGTAAAGATCAAGAATGGTGAGTGGACGATTGATGGTGTTAAAGGGGTGGTGTTGGTGGTGGCTGCTTCTGGTCCAACAATGAAACAGGCTCAAGTGCAGTTAAAAAATCGGATCAAAAATATCATGATTCCCAACATGTACTATCGAATTGACATCGGTGACAGGTGGTATGAGGATAGTGATAAGTTACACAATTGGGGATACTTGCGGGAAGTCTAAATTTAGATAGAAGGGCAGATTTGTGAGCAGGTGCTCAACACTCCACTTTGAATCCGCTTGATTTGTTAACATGCTAGAATGAAGATCCATTGATAAAAATCACTAAGAAACTCGCTAAATTAAATTTGCTTGGCATTATTTTGCCATTGTTCTTATTTTTGGTGTTTAACCCGGTTATTTCTCAAGTCCAAGCGCAAGCTGAGACGTATGTTGAAACTCTTGAAGGTAAGGTGGTGTCTATTGCAGATGAGGGGCAAGAAACTTTCATTAATGAGTTAGTACCTTTTCAAGTATTGGATATTGAGTTGAGTAGGGGCGAACGCAAAGGAGAGGTCATCCAAGTCAAAAATTCAGCGGCGGGGTTGGGCATGGTCGCTGTGAGTTATCAAACATATCTGGTTGGTGATCACTTAAAGATTGTCGCCAGCGCCGACCCCGAAGGTGAACTGCATTATGTAATTGATGGTCATGTCAAACGGAACGGCTTAATTGCCTTGGCTGTGCTGTTTGTGGTGGTGGTAATTGCCGTGGGGAGAGTATGGGGAATCTTGTCTTTAGTTGGATTGGCGATGTCATTTGTAGTGATATTTAAGCTGATAATTCCCATGATTATCAAAGGCTTTGATCCGGTGCTGGCGGCGGTCTTGGGAGCGGTGGTGATCGTGCCGACAACTTTTTATATTTCTCATGGGTTTAATGTCAAGACGCACGTCGGTATAGTGGCGACGTTTATTGGTCTGATGGTGACTGGTATCTTGGCTACAAATTTTGTGGCTGCCACTCATTTAACCGGTTTTGCGTCTGAAGAAGCAGGCTTTTTGCAAGTTGAACGGAGTGGCAGCATTGATATTGTGGGTATTTTGATCGCGGGGATTATTATTGGTACTTTGGGCGTGCTAGATGACGTGACAGTGGGTCAGTCGTCAACGGTGCAGCAACTGCACAAAGCTAACCCAAAGATGAACATGCAAGAGTTGTTCGTGAATGGAATGAAAGTTGGGCAGGACCACATTTCATCGATGGTGAATACATTAGTCTTGGTCTATGCTGGGTCGGCTTTACCGTTGCTATTGTTGTTTTTTGGCAGCCAGCACGGTGTGTTTGAGATCATGGAGTTTGAATTAATCTCGGAAGAAATTGTCAGGATGTTGGTGGGCAGTATCGGTTTAGTGCTGGCTGCCCCACTCGCCACAATCATGGCTGCTTATTTGTTTTCTAGAGAAGGTCAGGTGACTTTAGCAACTGATCGTGCGCCAGTAAGTCCGAAGTTCAAGCAGAAAAATATTGGGAAAAAGCAGTTTCGATCAATCAATTAAGTCAGTTTTTTCTTTATAGCCCGCCTCATATATTCGAATATTTTGGATTTGGATTAATTGACAACATTCAGATAACCATTATTATTCTCTATTATGCGGCACAGCAAAGTTTCAAATAATAAACGAGTGATTGGTATTTTGACAGGCGGCAGATCGGCGGAGCACGAAGTTTCGCTACGATCCGCACAAACCGTGGTTGATCATCTCAACAAAACCAAGTATGAACCGGTGGTCATAATCATTGACAGGCTGGGTCGGTGGCGGTTGCAAAAGAGTGATCGACCGGTGTTATTGAATCCCAGCGCCGGTCAAGGTGAGTTGCTGGATGAAAAGACTGGCCAAAAGTTGGCCAAACTTGATGTGCTTTTTCCAGTTTTGCATGGCCCTTACGGAGAAGACGGCAGTATTCAGGGTTTGGCTAAGTTGGCAGATTTGCCATGCGTGGGCGCTGGTATTTTGGGTTCGGCGGTAGGCATGGATAAAGACGTGATGAAACGGTTGCTGACAGAGGCTGGAATGCCAGTATGTCCTTATGAAGTAATCAGGAAATCCGAGCGATCACAACAGGATCGGCCGCAGAACGATTGGTCACTACACGATCGATCACAGCAGAATCAATCCCAACACGATGGGCTGCAACAAGATCGACCGCAGAGTGATCGGCTGCAGAGCGATGGGCCGCAGAGCGATCGGTCGCTATTTTCATATCATCAACTCAAAGAGAAACTCGGCTCAACAATGTATATTAAACCTGCCAATATGGGTTCCTCAGTGGGTGTGAGCAAAGTGGATTCTAAAGAGGAGTTTGATCAGGCTGTTAACGCAGCATTTGCATATGATCAAAAGATTTTGGTGGAACAAGCCGTGCAAGGCAGGGAGCTTGAGCTGTCAGTCTTGGGCAATGACCAACCAGCGGTGTCTGTAGCCGGTGAAATCTTGGCACACGACACCTTTTACTCTTACCAAACCAAATATGGCGACAACTCGCCGTCAGAATTATTGATTCCGGCGCCGATCACTGCTCATCAACTGAAAAATTTGCAGCAAATTGCCATCCAGGTCTTCACTACTCTAGAGTGTCGTGGTATGGCAAGAGTTGACATGTTTATGACCAAAAAGGGTCAGATTTATGTCAATGAAATTAATACTATTCCTGGTTTTACCAGCATCAGCATGTATCCCAAATTATGGTCAGCATCTGGTTTATTGATTGAAGACTTAATTGATCGGCTGATCTTATTAGCTATCGACGATTTTAGGAACTGCCAAGCGCTGCGTAATTCTGTCGTTGAGTTGGAGTGATCTTCGATGGATTTTGACTACTAACTACTTTCGAATTTGCTATACTAATTCTTGATGCTGCGCAACTTCGTTTATCTCATTTTGGCGGTGGTGGTGACTTTTGGTTTATTTAGCGCCTTGTTTGGTGGACTGGTTTGGCAATCAAAGTCGGCAGTAACCGGTCGGTTGCCCCAAAAGGCTAGGGCTGAAATCAGAGCGCAGATGGAGGATGAATTGACCCCACTGCAGTTCAAAGTTTTATACGAGGGATATACCGAAAAGCCGTTTTCTAGTCCTTTACTTGAAGAAGATAGAATGGGCACCTTCGTCACGAGAGACACACAGCTGCCTGTTTTTGAGTCAGAAGCCATGTATGACTCCGGCACTGGTTGGCCCAGTTTTCATCAGGCGATCGATGAAAACATCATTCTAAAACAACAAAAATCATGGTTTGATTCAAAGACGGAAGTCTTATCTAAAGACACGGGTGCGCACTTGGGTTATGTGTGTGATGAGGACAAAAATGAAGATCAAGTTAACTACTGTATCAATGGTGCGGCCTTGATATTTGAGCCTGATATTTAGTACTACTCAAGAATATAAGCACCACCCAACATTAAGACTCTTTTTTCTCTGTCTGACAACGCGGACACAAGCCAAACAGTGTGAGGTGATGGTGTTCAATTAGATAGCCTTTGAGTTGATCTATTGATCTTGATTGGCACTCGACTGCTTCGACTTGACCACACTTGGTACAAACTAAGTGGTCGTGGTGCGCTGACCTGAGTTCGTACCAGATTTGATTTTTGCCGAAGTTCAATTTGCAAATTTGTTCTTCTGCAACCAGCTTGTCCAATGCCCGATATAGACTTGTTTTGTTATATTGTTCACCTTGCTTAGTCAGCGTCTCCAGCAACTGGGGAGCGGTCATCAAGTGGTGATTGGTCAGGAGATTGGCAATTTGTTTGGTCAATGGAGTTTTTGTTCTTGCCATGTTGAGGGTATTGTATCAAAAAGGCCTAATTAATTTGGTTTAGTAACAGTGAACAATTCATCTGGCAAACGGTACTTGGCAATGATTGTTTGGTGTTCTGGAATATCTTTGACAAAAATGATCACGTAATTGTCTACAAAAACAGGAATCCAAGCCGGATCTTGCACGCGTTTGACTAAAAATTCTTGACCCCAATTGGTCATGTCGTGACGGTAGAAGTAGATACTGCCTAGATCGTACTCATCTTGCACCTGTTGCCACACTTTGTCATTTTCTTGTGCTGCAATGTACTTATTTTGAACAAAGTCTGCTGGGTAGGCTTCGGCGCGATTGTCAATAAAAACTTTACGTTCTGGGAAGAGGCTAAAAATAAGAAAGCTGCCACTATCAAAATTATTAAACATCTGGCCATGCAGTGGTACTCTTTTCATAAATTCGATTGAGGCAAAATAATTGGGCATCAATCCCAAACCAAAAGCTGCATGAAACGGCCACCCTAAGCCAGTGGTAACCATGATCAGAACATAAGTAGTCAAAAATAGACCAGCTAGACTTAGCCTCCAGGAGCTTTGCCAGATATTTTTTGCCAAATTTTTAAATTGATTAAGTTGACCGTGGATACCCACCGCCAAAGTTAAGGTCATCACCAGCCCTAACAAATTGTGGAAGCGGATCATGTAAGAACTGAGTCCAATCAGCATCACGCTGAGGGCAATCACAAAAGCATGCTGTTTGAAATTTTGCCAATAGAACTTGGCGGATAGCGCTAGGCCAAAGACAATTGAACCAACTAAGTACCAGTGAATTGGTTGGGTAAAGTGGCGCAAGAAAAACCAGATGGGCTGGTTTTCTGCCACGCGGTAGCCATAATTGGTGAAGATGACGAATGGATAAAAAGCCCCTTGCCAACCCAGTGGATTGACCATCGTGGCGGCGCCCCAAACAACTGCCAAGCCCATTAAGAAGGGGAGCTGTGACCAGAAGCGATTAGCCAGTAGGTGGATGAGCGCCGCCAAACCCAACACGCCGGTTAAGACAAAAAAGATGTGGATGTTCACCCAAGCCGCCATAATTACCGCGCCGCTGATCATCAGCACGAGGTAACTCCGCCAATTTAGCTTGTTGAGCCAGTTCAAAAATAAGACCAGCAAGATACTAAAGAAGAACAAGCTGAAAAATTCTGGCCTAATTTCGGTACGGTTGACATAGAGAGGTAAGGTGATCAGTGCTGCCGCCAAAGCGCTGGTAAAACCATAACGCTTTGCCGCATATAACCAGATAACTGCCAGGGCGGAGGTGTAAATTAGGCTGCTCAAAATCGTCAATCCCCCAAAGCCCCAAGTTTGATGAACGACTGCCGCGACGACTCCAAACAGCCAGTGATGATTGGGGGCAAAGAAATCTGGGTTGGTGTAAGAATACAAATTGGTGGAAAAAACTCGACCAGTTTCTAGAATGACCCGCCCGTTAGTAATGTGCCTACCTAAGTCGCTGGCGGCGAGGTTGGTCTGTTTAATGAAAAACAAGCTCGTCCACAACAATAAAACAATCAACAACAACCACTGTCGAAGAGAAAATTGAGTATAAATTTGGTTGATCACTTTTTGCACAACAATTCCGATCAAGTTACAGCTGAACGCTCATTTGTTATTTTAGAAAATTTTGGGCACAGTGTTCATCTGATGACTACTCCATCATCTTAGCAGATTTTGGAAATCACTTTATGAAAAAACTGGCAGAATTGGTGAGCCATTTGCCTATTTAGTGTCGGTTATTGAGATCAGTGAATAATTTATGGATATCATGCGCATCAACACCACCACGTACGTCAACATCGCACCCGTCCGCGCTGCGTACGCCAACACCGGGCCGGTTCTAGCGTCAAGCACACCCGCGCCAAGCCCGTCCACATCACTTGAGTATGCTAGTCAGATCGGCAGACGATGCGATAGATGAAGTAGATGAATCGACAGGACTAGTCTGATCTAAAAGTTAGTTTGCTTGACCGCCAGTGTCGGATGCGTCGACAGCTGCAATAGGCGTATGTCCCGGCAATTTCGGCTGGATGCGTCTTTTTTTGATTTTATCCAGTGAATAGCGAATTTGGGCGTCAAGATCAATTTTTTTGATGCGGGCAAACCTGAGGATGACCAATAGCAAGTCACCCAATTCTTGTTTATAGGTTTCATCTTCTTGGGCGGCAATATTGGAAGCTTTTCTGCCCTGTTTGGCCAAATATGCTCGTGCCATTTCACCAACTTCTTCAACCAAGTTTAGAATGAGAATGGAGCCAAACTCATCTGAATAACGCTTGCTGCCATCAATTTCGTCAAGCATCTTAAAGTATTTGCCAAACGGGGTGGAGTAATAAGGTCTTTTACTTCCGCCCTCAGTGGGAGCTTGGTTTGTTTTAGGATGTGGTTGAGCCATAATTTGCCCCTCTTCTTTCAATGCATGCTTGTAAACAGTTTCCAAAATCTGCTGCACTATTTTAATAGAGTATACTACATCAAGGAAGGTGATCGCCCTTCTCAAATAGGACGAAACAGTATGTCGCAGATTAGAGAGATCAAAGAAGCCACCGATATTTTGGAAGTGATTGGTAGTAAAGTGGCTTTGCAGCGATCGGGCACTAATTGGCGAGGTTTGTGCCCTTTTCACAACGAGAAAACCCCCTCTTTTTTTGTGAGTGAAGAAATGCAGCGCTACAAGTGTTTTGGCTGTGGGCGAACAGGAGACGTTTACACTTTTTTACAAGAATATGAGGGCATGACTTTTTATGAAGCCCTGGAATTTTTGGCCGATAAAGCGGGCATCAAGCTTGAATCAAGTGCTCCTTCCAGCGAAGATCTATTGCGTTCTCAAGTCTTGCAAGCGCTAGATTTAGCGAAAGAGTATTACCACTTTCTATTGGTGAAGCACAAGGTTGGAACGAAAGCACGGGCTTATCTAGAAGCAAGAGGAGTCACGGCCGCGTCCATCAAGCTGTTTCAATTGGGCGCTGCCCCCAATGCTTGGGATGGGATTATCAAGTATTTACATCAGAAGAAAAATTTTTCGCTGGAAACTTTGGAAAAAGCAGGTTTAGTCATTAAGGGTCGGACTGGCCGTTATTATGACCGTTTCCGGCAACGGGTGATTTTCCCTTTGAGAAATCATCGGGGACAAGTGGTGGGTTTTTCTGGCAGATTGATCAGCCAGACCGGTACAAGTCAGGATGAGAAAGAGGCAAAGTACATCAATTCTCCTGAAACATTGGTCTATCACAAAAGTGAGTTGCTGTATGGTTTGTCTGAACTTAAGCAGCCCATTAGAGAGAAGAAACAGGTGATTGTGGTGGAAGGCGAGTTTGACGTGATTTCTTCAGAGCAAGCGCATGTCTCGCACGTGACGGCGATTAAGGGTTCGGCGTTGACCAAGCAGCACGTCAAGGTGTTGAGCAGAAACGTGGAGCAAGTGCTGCTTTGCCTGGATGCCGATTCCGCTGGCATAACTGCCACTAAAAAAGCGATTGCGGTCATTAATCAAGCGGCGGAGAGTGTGGGCGAGTTGGAGTTAAGAGTCATCAAGTTGCCCAAAGGCAAAGATCCCGACGATTTAGCACGGAGCGATCCCAAGCAGTGGCGGCAACTTTCTAAAACATCGGTCACTGCCTACGAATTTTTGATCGATGCGGCATTTGATCAGTTTGACGCTAATCAACCGAGTGGTAAGAAAAAGATCATGGCACAATTGACAGGATTGATCGCTGGCATCACTCATGCAGTGGAACGTGAACACTATATCCAAGAGTTGAGCCGACGGCTGGAGGTGTCGACGAGCAGCGTCCAGGCTGATTTAGATGAATATTCGCGATTGCAGGGTACTCGTGAAAAGATGGGTCTGAAAAATAGATCCAATCTGACTGATGGCATGAAAGCCGGTGGAGATGCTAGTCTTAGCGGCGGTTCCAATGCATCCTTGCAGCGTGCCACGAGCCGCAGTGAAGATTCAAAAAAGCAAAGTTTGGAAAAATATCTTTGGTTTTTGTTGTTTCATGCTGACCCTCCCGCATTGCATCAACGGGCTGAGGAAATGACGAGCTTAAGATTAGAACAAGTTGGGTCGACGCAAATTTTGCAGGCAATTAATAATACTTTAGCAGAAGTGCCTTTATCAGAAATTGTCAAAGAATTGCCTGATGATTTACAAGAAATTGTTTTTGAGCTGCACTCATCGCAGTTTTTGCTTAAGGGTGCCGAGCAAGTTGATTTAGATAAAGAATGGTGGAAAACGTTTAAACAGCTGCAACAATTAGATACAAGTGATCTAATCAGAAAGATTGAAGTGGCGCTAGAGAAGTTGGACAATATCGAAAATAAATCTGAGGCACAGATAGCAGAACAAGAGGAACTTTTAAGGAAATTGGTGCAGTTTAAGAGGTAAGTTAAGTCTGGGGCTGGTTTTTTTGCATCATTAGTGAAGGATATCTAGCGCTAACATCACATTATTCACGAATCTCAAAAAGTCGTATGATTGAATCAATTTAGATTCTTGACAATATACCCCCAGGGGGTATATATTCATGGTCATGAAAGGTCAATCCGCCAAAATCTCCCATCATAACTTGATAGTAGTTGCGTCCGCCAAATCTGCCGATGAGATTAGCCAGCGACTAAATAGGATTAACGGCCAAATTGATGGTATTATCAAGATGTACGAGGGTGATCGCAGTTGCATTGAGATTGTGCGTCAGATTGTGGCAGCCCGCAATGCGCTGAGCAGCGTTGCCCGCGAATTGTTGACAGCTGAAGCGGGTCGTTGCAGCAGACAGAAGAATTTAGAAGAGTTAGATTTGATCATCAAGGAGTTGACCAGATAGTTGGTGTTGGCGAGTTGTTGAAAGAGGTTTGGATCGACGCAGATCATCGCGCCTAATTAAATTTGACGTTGATGTGGACGATTGTCGAGTAATTATATTGAATAATGGTTAATTGGAGAAATTTAGAGTAAAAAGGTCCAAAAATCAGGAATAGCAAATACCACTATATGATCGCTGTAAATAGATACGTGAAACTCTTTTTGATAGTATTAGTAGTAAATTAATAATGATCTAAAGGAAAATATGGCAGATCAACAAAAGGCAGTCCACCTGACAAAGGACACATTTCAAACGACACTAACTGAAGCTGGTGATAAACCAGTTTTTGTGGATTTCTTTGCCGAATGGTGTGGACCATGTAAAATGGCGGCACCAGTTGTAGAAGAGTTGGTGGAAGATTATAAAGATAAGGCAGTAATTGCCAAAGTTGACGTCGATGCCGAACAGGATTTGGCGCGTGAGTATCAAGTGATGAGTATTCCCACCGTCATCATCTTCAAGAACGGTCAACCTGTTGGCGCACCGATGACGGGCTTTGCTGGCAAAGCTGGATACGTTCAGATGTTGGAAGCTGCCATGAAGGCTTAATTTGGGTTGAAGTTGAGGGGTAAGAGTCGATTTTGGTGATTGTAAGGAGTGATGACAATATGACGCATACTAAAGTGGCAATTATTGGATCTGGGCCGGCTGGTTATACAGCGGCAATTTATACGGCACGAGCGCAGCTCGCGCCTACTCTGCTCACTGGTCATAAAGCTGGTGGCCAGTTGATGTGGACGACCGACATTGAAAATTACCCAGGTTTTAAAGATGGGATTGCCGGTCCCTTATTGATGTCAAACATGCTAGAGCAAGCGCAAAAATTTGGCACCACTTTTGTTTATGAGTATGCCACGGCGGTGGATTTTTCTGCGCGGCCCTTCAAAATTTGGACGAGAGTACCTGAGTCAGCTATCCCAGAAACAGTGGTTACCTCTCCGCCCGATGCTTACAAAGAGTTGGAACATAAGATCAAACAGCAACCTCATGATCTCACCGCAGACGCAGTCATTTTGACACCTGGGGCGGTCTCCATTATGTTGGGGGTGCCAGGAGAGGACAGATTGTTGGGTAAAGGAGTGAGTACGTGTGCGGTTTGCGACGCAGCTTTTTATAAAGACAAGGTCACGTTTGTGGTGGGCGGCGGTGATAGCGCCATGGAAGAAGCGTTGGCCTTAACAAAGTTTGCCAAGAGTGTCACTTTGGTGCACCGCCGCCATGAGTTCAAAGCCAGCAAAATTATGCAAGACCGGGTATTAAATCACCCCAGCGTGCAAGTTTTGTGGGATTCCACTATTGAAGAAATTTTGGGTGAAGACAAAGTCTGGGCAATAAAAGTTAACACGGCAGGGAAAGTTCAAGAATTACCCGCCGATGGTGTGTTTGTAGCCATTGGCCACCAGCCAACCACGTCCCCTTTTATTGGTCAGCTGGCGTTGGATGATCACGGCTACATTATTACCAAACAAAGCTTGAGTGCAGCGGGAGTAACCGCGGCTGAGCAAGCTTTAGACGAAAAAAAGTTGGTGGCTTATCCCAGCATGACTTCGGTTAAAGGTGTGTTTGCCGCTGGTGATAGTGTGGACATTCGTTACAAACAAGCCATTACTTCTGCTGGACAAGGTTGCAGTGCGGCGATTGATGCCGAGCGTTGGCTGGAGTCGCAAGTATAGTTTACTTAGCTAGTTTAAATAGTTAGAAGGAGTTTATGTCTTCCCCTTATGATCACGCTATTGCTCAGTTAGAAAAGGCCGCTAAACTTTTGAGAGCAGATTATGAGCGGGATCAAGATCGGTTCGATCAAGCCATCGAAAAATTAAAAAAACCACAGCAGTTGCATCAAGGTGAGGTGGAGATCAAGCTTGATACTGGCACTAGCCAGCAAGTGGCGGTGTATCGATCGCAACACAACAATGCGCTTGGACCATACAAAGGGGGTATTCGCTTTCACCCCAACGTCAGCCAAGAAGAGGTGATGGCGTTGTCGATGTGGATGACCTGGAAATGTGCGGTGGTGGGTATTCCTTATGGTGGAGCAAAGGGTGGTATTCAGGTTGACGCCAAAAAATTATCTTTACAAGAGCTGGAGCAGTTGAGTCGGTCATATGTTCAATTTTTAGCCGATAAGATTGGTCCCTGGAAGGATATTCCGGCACCAGACGTCAATACTTCACCACAGATCATGGGTTGGATGGTCGATGAATGGCAACAACTCCACACTGGCCAGGCGATGGTTAATCCTCAAGCTGCCTTTACTGGCAAACCAATCGAGTTG
This sequence comes from uncultured Pseudomonadales bacterium, assembly GCA_964555515.1. Taxonomy (GTDB): domain Bacteria; phylum Patescibacteriota; class Microgenomatia; order UBA1400; family PJMF01; genus UBA1388. Next base: position 2,282 of record CAZKSJ010000014.1, on the reverse strand, counting down.
GGTGGTTCGGAGGGTCGGACCGAAGCGACTGGGTTGGGTGGGGTGCTGGTTTTGGAAGAACTGGCCAAAGAACTTGGTTGGAAACGGAAAAAAGATGTGACGATTGCCGTACAGGGTTTTGGTAATGTGGGCTATTGGTTTGCACACCACGCCGACAGAATGGGTTACAAAGTGGTGGCGGTGTCTGATTCCAAAGGCGGGGTCTTCGTGCCGTCAGGTTTGTATCCCATCAAGACTTTAGAGTGCAAGATGAAGAGTGGAGAAATTCAAAAATGTATGTGTGATCGGCAGGCTTGCCGGTCGGAGCACGGGCGGATCATTACCAATCAGGAGCTGTTAGAACTGGATGTGGACGTGTTGGTGCCAGCGGCACTCGAGGATGTGATCACCCCGACCAACGCGCCTCAAATTAAGGCAAAGGTAATTTTAGAGTTGGCTAATGGACCAGTCTCACCGGAAGCTGATCAAATTTTGCAGCAACAGAAAGTGTTGGTAGTGCCAGATGTATTGGCCAATGCCGGTGGGGTGACCACCTCATATTTAGAGTGGGTGCAAAATTTACAAGGTGTGCACTGGACTAAAGATGAGGTCTTGGCCAAATTACAGCCAATTATGCAACAGGCCTTTGCTGCAGTCTGGCAGATGTACCAGCATAAACAATGTTCCATGCGCGAAGCAGCCTATGTGATTGCTCTCAAGAGAGTGGTTGATGCCCTCTTGCTAAGAGGACAAGTTTGAATTATAGTAGGCAACACCATACACGGCTAAGCACTCAATTCAGATGAGTGCTTATATTTGGTTGTGTTTTGATGTATAATTATAGTCTTATAAGAAAAATTCCCAGTTTATGAAGAAAGCTTCTCCAACTCTCAAAAATGAGATTGAGCTGCTGCTCAAAAAAGGTCAGCAACAGGGTTATGTCACTCAGGACGAAATTCTCGAGGTGTTTGTGGAGCCTGAGGAGTTTATTGAAGAGTTGGATGATTTTTATGACAAAATCATGCACGCGGGAACGGACATTTTTGAGTCTACCACCGAGAGCGCAGATGAAGAGGAAGTTGATACCCTGTCACAAGAGCTGGAGTTAATTTCAACCTTGGGTAGTTCGGGTGTGTCAGACCCAGTCCGGATGTATCTCAAGGAAATTGGCCGCATTCCTTTGCTGTCGCGGGAAGAAGAGATTAGGCTCGCCCAAAAAGTGGAGGCCGGTGATCCTCTAGCCAAGAAGCAACTGACTGATGCTAACTTGCGGCTAGTCGTGTCTATTGCCAAGAAATACATTGGCCGGGGGATGACTTTCCTGGACTTAATTCAAGAAGGTAACAAGGGTTTGATTCGTGCGGTGGAAAAATTTGACTGGACCAAGGGTTTTAAGTTTTCAACCTATGCCACGTGGTGGATTCGTCAAGCAATTACCCGGTCAATCGCCGACCAAGCCAGGACAATTCGGATTCCGGTACACATGGTGGAGACGATCAATAAGTTGATGCGCACTTCTCGGAGGTTGATGCAGGATTTGGGCAGAGAGCCCACCGCTGAAGAAATTGCCACCGAGATGGAGATGGATCCAGAGAAAGTGCGAGAAATCCTGAAAATTTCGCAAAATACCACTTCACTGGAAGCACCGGTAGGGTCGGGCGAAGACGAGAGCGTGTTGGGTGATTTTATTGCCGATGAAAAACAGGTCTCACCCTATGATGCGACCAGTCAACAAATGCTGCGGGAAAACATTGATGAAGTGTTAAGCGCGCTGTCTGACCGCGAAGCGCGGGTTTTAAAAATGCGGTTTGGTTTGAGTGGCAACAAAATGATGACGCTGGAAGAGGTGGGGCGCAAGTTTGGGGTGACGCGCGAGCGGATTCGCCAAATTGAGGCCAAAGCTTTACGCAAGCTGAAACACCCCAGTCGCCGCAAAAAACTTCAGGATTTTTTGGAGTAAATTTCATTTGGTGAGCTTGACGCTATTTCGACGATTTATTAGGATCTATCGGAGATTCTTGTTGACTCTTTTTTCTGCAGCGGCGGTGCTTGATGTCAAAGTCAAGTTCGGGATGATGGCGTTGGCAATTAGCCAAGTGCGGTTGATACAACACGATGTGGGTGACGCCGTTTTTGCGCATCACCACGCGTTGTTTCCATTTAGGATCTTGAACGGTAGCCTGTTGTTCGCGTGGGCAGTCGTGGGTGGTGATTTCCACATACCTAGGAGTTGGATGAGGATGACGCGGATTGATGACTTTAAAATCTGGTTTGGTGGTGGAGGTTTGACCATCAATTTCTGC
>CAZKSJ010000013.1:19659-21534 GCA_964555515.1 uncultured Pseudomonadales bacterium | reverse complement strand
ATCATCCTCACTTCGCCACCGCCAAGTGTTAATGACAATCCAAAACGTGAGCGATCATTCCAGGAAGTGATTCCCATTTTTTGAGCTTGATCAATCATCTTATTGATGCCAATTTGATTGAGGGTTTTCACCGCGGGAACGTTATAAGATGATGCGAGGGCTTCTTTGAGAGTAACATTGCCGTGAAATTTACCATCATAATTTTGAGGGCTGTAAGGTGGTGAGCCAGCAATTGAGTAAGTGATCGGTTGATCTTGGATGATGGTCGCCACGGTGGCGCCTTGCTCTAGCGCCGCTGCATAAGTCACCGGCTTGATAGAACTCCCGGGTTGTCTTTGTCTTAAAGTCACATTGACTTGGCCGTCATTTTCAAAATCAAAGTAATCGCGACTCCCCACCATTGACAATACTTCGCCAGTAACGGGATTGGTGACTAAAGCTGCTCCATTAGAAATGCGTAAATTTCTGAGCCGATCAATTTCATCAGTCACGATTTGTTGGGTTTGGTGATGCAAGTCTAAATCAAGCGTGGTGGTGATTTCCAATCCACCTCTGAATAACATTTCCTCCCCATATTTATCGGCTAGAATTTTTTTGACGTACATCACGAAGTGAGGAGCTTGAATATCAATCACGTTGTTAGCAAATTTGAGAGTTTCTTGGCGGGCTGCATCCGCCTGTGATTGTGAGATGTAGCCATCCTCAACCATTCTTCGCAACACTTCCATTTGTCTAGCTTTGGCCAATTCGGGATTGGAACCGAATGGTGAGTAGACTGAGGGCGCTGCTGGCAAGCCTGCCAGCAGCGCACTTTCTGCCAAGGTTAATTCAGACGCAGATTTATTGAAGTAGCGAAAGGCTGCTTCTTCTACGCCATAAGTTGAGCCTCCATAGGCAACCTGGTTTAAGTACATTTCTAAAATTTCTTGTTTGGTGTAATTTGTTTCTGCCAAAACAGCCAACAAGACTTCTCTTAACTTTCTTTCAAAGGTTTTTTCTGAAGTTAATAATCGATTTTTCACCAATTGTTGGGTGAGTGTTGATCCACCCTGTACGGTTTGACCTTTATAGTTGGCAATGGCAGCCCGAATGATGCCCCTGACTGAAAAACCGTGATGGGAGTAAAAGTCTTGATCCTCAATGGCGATGGTGGCATTAATCAGGTATGGACTGACTTTTTCTAAAGGCACGATGGTACGATTTTCATCTTCATAAAAACGGTACAGTACCTCACCATCTCTGCTCAAAATTTTGGTGGTGACAGGCGGTTGAGTACTAGTTAACTCTTGAGGTTCTGGCAAGTCTTCAAACACCACGTCATGCAGCCAAAAGGTGCCATAAAAAATACTCCCAAACATAAAAATAGCTAGCAAGGTTTGGATCGGGAAGTAACGGATTGTTTGATAAAATGGACTTAATACATAGGCCAAACCACGCCATAGGAGCGGTCTTTTTTTTGATTTTTTCTTGCCCATGAGCGATGAACGCATCGTGCGTTTGATCTTTTGTGTATGCTGGTCTTTTTGGAAAGCAGATGCAATTAAATGAAATGGATGAGTTGATTTAAGTTTTTTGAAGAAATTCCAACGGGTTGTTTCGGCCGGAAGAGCCAATTTTCTTTTTCTGAATAATACTTTAGTGAAAGAAAGTGGCTTAGGTTTTGTGAGGCGCTTGATGCGAGCTTTTTTTAGCTTAAGACCTAAAGTAGAAAATTTATACCAACTAAGTTGCCATTTTGTTTCTAAATAGTGAAGTCCACTCAATAAATCATCGCTAAGCTTGGTTCGTCTATTCACCGAAGAGGTTAAGGAACGACTTGAATTTGTTTCAAAAATGACACCATGATCTTTCCTAATTTTTATTGTTTTGGTAGCG
>CAZKSJ010000013.1:0-19559 GCA_964555515.1 uncultured Pseudomonadales bacterium | reverse complement strand
ATTTGTTTCAAAAATGACACCATGATCTTTCCTAATTTTTATTGTTTTGGTAGCGTAAATTTGTTTTTTGCGCCTAATGGCGTATGACAGTAGGTGCTGTCGGTAAAATTCTTTGACAGAACCTCTGGATGAGACATTAAGACCAGATGAGAGATTTTTATTGATTTTGACTGATTTTCTGCTGGGAGCCATCTTGGGCTGGATGATACCACGAGTTACCTCTGGAAACAATCAGATTTTGACACTTTTCTAGTCATTACGTTTATTGAATTTTTCTCTCAATTACGTCCCACAACTCTCGTGAATCACCTTCGTAGCCTAACGCCCAAATGGCGATGCCTCCCAGATCAAGCTGATTAACATAGTCTAGTTTGTATGAAATTGAGCGCGAATTTTCATAATAAATGACAAAAGTTTCGCCATCTTCCTCGTATGACAAATATGGTGACAGTGCGTCTTCATTCCAGTGTTCTTCTACAAATAATTCTTCCTTATTTTTCATCAATTTACTTACCCGATCAATGCTGGCAGTACGACCAGTGTCTGGAAAAGTGCTGGATTGGGCGTCTCTAGATGTAGTTTGCCACTCGTATCCATAAAAGGGCACTCCTAACAAGATTTTCTTGGGTGGCACTTGCTCGACAAAGGCTTGTAAATGTTGATTGATATCGCTGTCCCACAAATCTTTGCCACCAAATAAGGGTGCGACTGGTCCGGCGGTCATCGAGGAGCGGCGATGGAAGTCATATGCCATCACGATAATGTAATCAACATGTGGTTCAATCGCGCTGATATTCCAGATTGAAGTGTTATTGGCGGCACCGGCATAGACATCGATTGATAGCTGAATGTCGTCATACTTTGAATCGAGATGATTGTTTAAGTTCTTTACAAAAGTGGTCATTTTATCCTGCAGTTGAGCGCTGCCACTTCCAGCCGGTTCAATATCAATATTTATCCCAGAAAAAGGATATGCCAAAATAACCCCATCAAGATCATCAAACAACTGTTGTTGAGCTGCTTCAGACGAGAGAAAACTATAAATATCATCGCCGTTGAACTGGGTAATTGTCAGTTCCACACTTCCTCTTTGTTCAATGGTTTGGTTGCTTAATTCTAAGAATTCTTCACTACGCAACTTGTTATAACCTGGCTCTGCATAGTCTTGTTCTTTTGTGATTAATTTGCCATCACCGCCAATTGTTAATGAAAAATAGGACAAGTGAGACAACTCTTTTTGAATTTTGGCCACATCCATATTCCAGTAAGGAAGGAAGCCATAAACTACTTTGTTATTGGTTCGGGGTAATCTTGACTCTTGTAAAAAGCGAAAGGTGGTTAAGGAATTAATTGGGGAAGCGAGTGGTTCATCCCAAAAAAACCAAAGTATCGCAGAGGCACTGATGACTAGCCCAAGTATAATCACAGCACCAATTTTGATGAAAAATTTTCCTCGTTGCCACCATCGCCAAGCTGAATCTGACTTGGGCAGACGTTGTTGGTCTTTATAAAGGATTTTGATTGGCATTAGAGCTTGATGCGATTTTCCAGGGAAAAGTCTTCCGGCACTTTATATTGTTCGTTGATGGGTTTGCCCTCTTCGTTAACAGCGCGGTTGCAGTCCTGACAGTATTGATCGGTGACCGGGTCTTGCGCAATGGTATGTTCTTCTAAAACTAAGCCCTCGATTTCCTGGCCATATTCAGGTGGTAAGCCAGTGGCGGGGTTAATCCACACATTTTTCTTGATGATGGCAGAGGCAGATGGCTGACTTTTTTCCCAGTACAGTTCTTCGCCTCTAATGTTGCATTCTTCACCCGACTGAGGCGGCATGCCGTGTGCGCAGACAGGAGCGGAAGACACATCGGCTGGTTTTTCTTGCCAGATTGGTTCTTTATCCTGCAAAATGTAACTCATAATATCGTTGAAGATGGGTGCAGCACCAGTTACACCAGACACGACGCGACCATTCATGGTTGAGTTGTCATTGTTGCCTACCCAGGTCATCACTAAGTATTCTGGGGTAAAACCAACGGTCCAGTTGTCACGCAAATCGTTGGTCGTGCCAGTTTTGACACTTACCACTTGATCTGGGATGACTAATTCAGATCTAGAGCCAAACGCAGCGGAGCGAGCTTGATTATCTTGCATGATATGACTAGTTAGATAGGCTGGTGCCCGATCCATCACCCTAGAGAGATCGCCTTGTTCTTGGTCGTCAAAATTCGTCAAGTACTCTAAATCGGCTTGACGCTCTTCAAGATCGGTCGCCATCAAAACTTTGCCTCGATAATCTTCAATTTTCAGAATGGGCGTAAAAGGCACACGTACGCCTTGGTTGGCCAGGACGGAAAAAGCCTCTGCCAACTCAATCATCTTGACCTCGCCTCCTCCCAAAGTTAACGACCAGCCGTAACGAGAAGGATCTTGCCAAGTACTGATGCCCATTTTGGTGGCTTGATTGATAAATTTTTCAATTCCCAATGCGCGTAAAGATTTTACTGCCGGAATGTTTAAAGAGTTGCCAAGAGAGTGCCTGACAGTGACCAAACCAGAAAAACCGCCATTATAATTTTTTGGACAGTACGGCTTCTGGCCGGTAGCGATAAAACAAGTTGGCATATCAATTAAAACAGTGCCCGGGTTAAGAATTTTTTCCTGCATGGCAGTGGCATACATAATTGGCTTGATCGAGCTACCAGGTTGGCGTTCTGCTAAAACGACATTGACTTGACCATCGTTGGCCGTGTCAAAATAATCCTTTGAACCAATCATGCTCAAAATTTCACCTGTATTTGGTTTAACAATAACGGCGGCGGCATTGCCGACGGCATATGACTCTAGTTTTTTGGCTTCTGCTGAAAGTGAGGCTTGGGCAGCGGTGTGTAGATCATAATCAAGGGTGGTGGTGACTCTTAACCCGCCTCGTTCTACTGTTTCTACCCCGAATTGTTCGTAGAGCATATCTCGCACAAAAAAGACAAAGTGAGGTGCCTTAATATCGTTGGTGGATAAAGCAAACTCTAGTTCTTCTGCACCGGCTTCTTCTTGTTGTAGCTTAGTGATGTAGCCGTCTTCATACATTCTGCGCAAGACTTCTTTTTGTCGATCAACCGCTTGCTGAGGATTGGAACCAAATGGCGAATAGCGAGTGGGTGCTTGTGGCAAACCTGCCAATAAGGCTGCTTCTGCAATCGTCAATTCTCGGGCAGGTTTGCCAAAGTAAGATTGTGCGGCCGATTCAATACCCACCGACGTACCGCCATATGAAATGTAGTTTAAGTACATTTCTAGTATTTCCTCTTTCGAATAAATTATCTCGGTAAATACAGCCAAGATAGCTTCTTTAAATTTGCGTTGAAAAGAGCGCTCCTTAGTCAACAAAGCATTTTTCACCAACTGCTGCGTAATGGTTGAGCCTCCTTCTAGACTTTCTCCGCGAAAATTGTTCCAAATTGCTCTTGAAATACCCGTGACGTCAAAGCCGAAGTGTTTATAAAAATTTTGATCTTCAATCGCGATTGAAGCTTGATAGACGTGAGGCGGCAAGGTGGCGATGTCAATCGGTGTGCGATTTTCATCTGCATAAATTTCGTAAAGCAATAAGCCGTTCCGATCAAAAATTTGGGTACTGACCGGGAAATTTTCTTCACTTGTGAGCCGACGTGGCGAAGGCAATTCATTGAGTAATAAACCGAGTGCAAAAACTGAGATTAACAAAATAATCAGAAAAGAGTACCTGACAATTCTATTTCTCCACGGGAATGAAAAAACATATCTGAATCTTTTTGCCTTCAATTTGCTTTGACTGAGAAACCTTTGCCACCCACTTTTACGCTTATGTTCCTTTTGAACGTGATTTATTTTAACTTTTCCCTCCAAAGAATCATGGATTTTTTTACTCACAAAGTTTTTTTTGGTGGCTACAAGCTGACCACTGGCATGATTATGATCAGCTTTGGTTTTTCCCTGCCTGTTGTGAGATTCACCTCTTAAAGTCGCTGCAATACTGCGCTTGACCTGCGGAGAGCTATCTTTAGCTGCTTTATCTGACTTGTTTTTCTTCTTGTCTTTCATGTAAGATGGGCTGACATTTGTAATTGGTATAGTGTACCAAACATCATACTTGCTCGCCAGGGAACAGTTGATTATGAATCATTTTGATGTCACTAGCCGCCCATGGTTTGCAATTTTACCGCCTAATCAGCAAGAATTACACCGGTTAAGTATGTTTCTGTATAACAGAGAAGCAGCAGCCGATTATCAGCTCTCTGATTACTCTTTCGTCTTATTTCCCATGTCCAAAGCTTACGAAGGATTTCTGAAATTGTATTTATTAGAGATGAACTTCATTAGTCGTAAAGTATTTGAAGGAAATAAATTTAGAATCGGTAGAGCGCTCAATCCTGATGTTCGAAAGGAACAACGCGATAAGTATTGGCTTTATGATGATGTGGAACATGTTTGTGGAGAAGAAACCGCTCGTGATTTGTGGCAGACATGGCTGCAGTGTCGCAACCAAGTTTTTCATTACTTTCCGATGAAATCAGTGAAGATGACTCTGCCAATGGTTTATGAGCGGTTGACCCAAGTTGATGACTCCATCACTGCTGCTTTTTCTTGTCAGCAAAAATTGCGTACCCAGGTATAATAACGACAACCCATCTAAATGATTAGGATAATTTATGTCTGAAATGCCCCGCATCAAATTTCGAAATATTACTATTTCTGGGTTGCCAGGTTCTGGTTCGACTACTTTGCTTAATTTATTGAGAGAGCATCCGATGTTTAAATTTCAAGGGTGGACTGGTTTTAGTGGGGGAGAATTTATGAGGAGCTATGCCGCCGAAAAAGGCCTATTGGATGAACAAGGACAACTGCATCACACGGCTGAAGCGTATGGCGATGACTTTGACCGTGAAGTAGACATGGGGATGCGTACCAAGTTGCAAAATCAGGAAAAATGGATTATTGAGTCATGGTTATCTGGTTTTATGGCTCAAGGTGTGCCAAGTGTATTTAAAATTTTATTGAAATGCAGCAACACTGCGGTCAAAGTTGATCGTATTGTCAACCGCGACAGCGTCAGCCCAGACGAAGCCATTGCCAACATGAATCGTCGCTATAAAATCAATCAAGCCAAGTGGCGCCGGATGTACAAAAACGAGTGGCAGGAGTGGGTGGTGAGCACCGGCATTCGCAAAGCGATTGACCAAATTGATTTTTGGCACCCCGATTTATACGATTTAGTCATAGATACCTATTCCACAAATCAAAAAGAAACGTTAAACTTAGTGTTAGATGCCATCGAAGAAAAAAAAGAAGACAACGCCCCCCTATCGTCCTGACGCGACGGTTGTGTTTTATCCCCTGTTGTTGTTGACCTTGATCCTCTGGATTTTGTATCGCAGCTTGTTTTATTTCCCAGTTTGGTTTGACGAAATCATTGGTAAAGCGCTGTTTTTTGGTTTCCCCGTTTGGTTGTACATCACCATCTCGGGTTCATCTCATATTGCCGATAGTTTTTCCCTAGCGAAATTTAGACCAGGTATTCTGTTGGGTTTAGCTGTGGGAGGCATGTTTGGTTTTACCACTTCCGTGATTGCTTTGTTGCAGAACGGTGCTGTGGTTGAGCCAGTTTGGTTGTTTAGCTCAAATATTTTTTGGAAAGAATTTTTGTTGGCGATGTTCACTTCATTCTGGGAGACTTTGCTCTTTTTCGCCTTTGCCATGACAGTCATCATGGATAAATATCCCAAGTGGTCGATGTCTAGCCAAGCAGCATTTGCAGCTTTTATTTTCATGATATTTCACATTCCCAACGCATTCATCAGGTTTGAGCCAACAATTGCTGTTTGGCAGATACTTATTTTGTTCTTGTTTGCTTTAGGCCAGGGATTCTTATTTGTCACCCGCCGCAATGGCTATGCGCTCGTGCTTTCCCAGGCAATTTGGGGAATGGTACTGCTCACCCACAGTTGGTAATTTACTGATAGAATACGCGCTCTGCTACCAGCAGATTTGTTATGGCCTTTGGAAAACTGCATACTTTGAGCATGATTGTCTTCGCCCTTTTTGGCGTGTTGATCTTGTTTATTTCCTTGGCAGCGGCCAACCGAGTCACCACCGGCTCAGGATTGTCCTTGTCTGGTAACAAAGTCTACTTTGGTAGAAAAATCTTACCAGACCACTTACTTTATCCCGCTTTAATGATTCACGACAGGTTGACTTTTGTGTCGGCAACTCCAGACCAACAAGTGCTCTTGCGGTTGTCTTTTGCTGATGACCGATATGAAAGTGCTCAGCAGTTGCTGGAGCGCGGCCAGCAGGATTTAGCAGTTACCACGCTGACCAAATCTCAAAAATATCTGATGATTTCGGGTTTAGATGTTTTGAGTGACTCAATTTCTGATCCAGAAATAGTGCACAAGGTACTTTGTGCCATTGATCACTCGGTTTATCGTCTGCAGATGTTTCAAAAACAATATCAGGGCGTTGAATCAGTGGTGATTTCAAATCTAACAGAAGAAACAAAAGTTCTACAACAGCAGCTGGAAGAAAAGTTCGCAGAAAATGCTAACCAGACATAAATGATTGATGGTGCCAACGTGCCATAGTTTGATAGAGTTGACAACTAACCGCACTTCGTGAGATTCTTTTAATCCTAAACAGAACCGAACACAAGATATTGTGTTCAATTGGTCTTTAAAGCACAATAACATGTATGTAGGAGGTATGTAAGTGAAATGTCCATACTGTGGTAAAAAAAATACTTCGGTGGTGGATTCAAGAGAGGCGGACGACCAAACATCTATCCGCCGCAGACGGAGTTGCGCCGAGTGCGGCAAACGCTTCACCACATATGAACGAATTGAGGGCATTGACTTGAAAGTGATCAAGAAGGATGGCACCAAAGAAGACTTTAGTCGAGATAAATTGAGGAGAGGAATTGTTAAGGCCACCTGGAAAAGACCAATTTCGATGAGCGCAGTAGAAGAAATGATTGATGACGTTGAGCGCAGATTAAGATTAAAAGACGCGAGTGAGGTAAAAAGTTGGGAAGTGGGAAATCTAGTGATCAATCGCCTACGAAAATTAGACCCTCTTTCATATCTGCTTTTTGCAAGTGTCTACCGGGATTTTGAGAGCGTAGACGACTTTGCCGAAGAAATAAAGAAATTGCAAGAAATTGAAAAAGATAATCAAAATAATTCATAAGATGTCTAAGAAATCGATATTAAGAGTCAAGTCAAGCGGAGCGAAATTATAAATAAAGACAAAAATTTAAATTATTTAAAAACGCAGCAGTATCATAATCAGTCAGCACATAGCAAAAAAGATAGTCAGCAATGAGTCATATCAATTAGGAGGGAGTCAATTCATGCCCAGTTCACCAAGTTTACCCAAAAAGAGGATGCGTTTTATTGATAGAAAACTTGATAATGGCATGGGTCGGGCAGTCGCGCGGCGCACTTACTTGCGCCGCGTCATTGACAAAGAAACGCAGCGGGAACGCTGGGAAACTTGGTCTGAGGTAGCCGATCGGGTGGCTTTAGGTAACACGAGCTTATTAGGTAACAAATTTTCCAAACACCGGCAAAGTGAGTATGAGTTAATGCGTAAGCACATTTCTAATGGTTCGGTTTTGATGTCTGGACGCCATTTACAACACGGCGATGAAACGCAACCTGCCCGCAACATGGAGGTGTTTACCAATTGTTCCACAGCTTCGAGTTCTTACATTTTGTTCTATTTGTTAATGAACGGCTCAGGTGTTGGTCGTCCATATGACGATGATATGTGCGTGGTTGATTGGGATAATATGCCCAACGTGCGGTGCGTTATTTCAGAGGAACATCAAGACTTTATGTGGGGGGTAGATGAGAGCGTGCGTGATGCTGAACACAAGTATGGCCGAGAAGAAGATAATATCCATTGGTTTGAAGTGCCAGATAGTCGTGAAGGCTGGGCGCAGGCCATCGAGATGATTGAGATCATGGCTTACGAGAAAAAGTATCGCAATGATTTATTGCTACTAGATTTTTCCAAAGTTAGACCCAAAGGCGAACCCATTCGCGGTATGCAGAACAGACCTTCATCAGGACCAAAGCCGTTGATGAACGCCATCGCCAAGCTTTCCACCATCAAGGGTGCCGGCATGTCTCCATGGAAACAAACCATGTTTGTTGACCATTACTTGGCAGAATGCGTTTTGGTGGGTGGAGCCAGAAGAAGTGCAAGGATTGCGACAAAAAAGTGGACAGATCCAGAAATATTTGATTTTATCAACATCAAGCGCGGTGGCTTTTTGTGGAGCGCTAACAATTCAGTCGCGGTGGATGATAAGTTTTGGAAACAGCGCAGCCGGCATGCTAATAAAGTTTTGGAAGCAATGCTAAAAGCCTCTTATGAAGATAACACTGGTGAGCCTGGTTTTATTAACCAACACCGCTTGGTGCAAAATGACGAGGGTTACGATGACTACCAAGATGGTCACTACGCTGAAAGCAAAAAATATCAGCCCATGGAGAGAACCGTCAAGATGTTGTCTAAATTGGCGCGCAACGCCGGCGCAAAAGTGTATTCACAAATTCCCAACCCGTGTGGCGAGATTACCCTCAATATGTTGGGTGGTTACTGTGTAATTGGTGACGTAGTGCCTTATTATGCGCCTACTATCGATGACGCTGAAGAAGCTTTTCGCTTGACTACTAGAGCTTTAATTCGGGTTAATACTTTCATGGATAGTCTCTACAACCGCGAAGTTAAGAGAACAAACCGGATTGGAGTAGGCATGACCGGAATTCACGAATTCGCTTGGAATACGTTTGGCTACTCTTTTCATGATTTAATTGATGAAGAAAAATCCAAGGACTTTTGGATGACAATTGCCAGGTTTAAGCGGGCGGTGGTAGATGAAGCCACCAGTTACTCTAAGAAATTGCAGGTCAACGTGCCGCATACTAACACCACCATCAAACCGTCTGGTACGATCTCCAAGCTGTTTGCTTTAACAGAAGGTGCTCATCTGCCTAGCATGCGGGAGTACATCCGGTGGGTGCAGTACCGATCTGATGATCCTTCCGTGAAAAGATATGAAAAGAAGGGTTATCCAGTCAAAGAATTAAAAAGTTACTCCGGTTCAACCGCCGTTGGTTTTCCCACTCAGCCGCTCATTTGTCGATTAGGCATGAATGGCCGACTGGTTACAGCGGGAGAAGCTAACCCTGAAGAGCAGTACAAATGGTTGATTCTGCTGGAAAAATATTGGATTGTGGGCGTTGATAAAGACGGGCAGCCACTTGAAGATACTGGCAACCAAGTCTCGTACACACTCAAGTATGATCCCCAGCGGGTGACGCAAAAAGAATATATTGAAATGGTCAAAAAATACCAAGGTCAGGTCAAATGCTGTTCTCTCATGCCACAGCAGGACGCCACTGCCTATGAGTATCAGCCCGAACAACCGGTGACGATCAGCGAGTTTATGCGGGTGCTCAACGAGATTGAAAAAGATGAATCAATCATGGAAGACATTGACTACGAACATCTGAAGTGCGACAGTGGCGCTTGTCCCATCTAGGCCTATGAGCTCAATCTGGTAATTGTTTACCTAGTTTTGCCTTGATAGGTTGGATAATTTCTTCAGCAAAGGCTTCTCTGAGTAAACTAAAAAATAAAACGGGGTGGGTTGCCATTCTGCTCCAGAATTCTCGATCTGATATTAGATCTTGGATTACATCTTTAAACAACGACTGATCTTCCGCTTTTTTATTTTGTGTTGACAGGGGCGAAAAAGAACGATTTTCAGGTGAAGTCATATTAGTCTTTACGAATAATTAACAAACTCACACATCACACTGGTTGAATTATAACTCAACCAGTTATTAATATATCTTCTTAAAAAATTTCTCTACTGGCGAGTGAGGGAGATTTTGTTTACACTGGTACATACCTAGTAGCTTATTAGGAATTGTTTGTTATGGCAGAAGAACCACGACCAGAAATTGAAGAACAAAATTTGCCTCAATTAGAAGAATCAAAGTTATCGGCTGAAGAGATCGACAGACAGGTTGAAGAATTGGAGCAAGTTGTCTCTGGGTTTAAGGAGGGGCAGGTTTCTGAAGAACAACGCCAAAAACTTGGTGAGTTGCAAACTTTAATTAAGTCTCTACAAAATCAAGTGTTAGATAGCGCTACCACTTTGGAAGATGGCCAGGTTTTAAACTACAGACTTAATGAATTGCAAGAAAAAGTTGAAAGATTTTCAAAAAGTCAATCAGAAGCTCAAGCAGGAAGTCAGTCGGAGCAACAACTCACTGAACAACCCACCGATGAAGAGCAAAATGAGCAATTTAGAATCATGCATGGTGCGGATGCTGTTAAGCTTGATCAAGTGGCAACCTTGTTTGATAAATATCAGTTGCAAGCGGGCGGGAGCGTTAATTGGGAGCAGGCCAATAATGAATTCGTAGTGGGCAAGATTGCAGACAATGAATATGATTTTCACTTGCGTGGGGGAAAAATTAGTTATGGTGTGCATTTTCGCAAACAGGATGATGGCCAGTGGTTGATGACAAGCAATTTTGATCCAGAGAGCGGTGCGCCCTTTACTGCAGACCAAAATTCAGAAATTCCGCATCAAGTGCTGGCTTGGTTAATGGTGAATGAGCTGAAAGAAGCACTGGAGCTGAAATCACGGGAAATTAATGTGGGGAATGAGATTAATACGCTTGAGCCAGACGCTCTGGCTGACAAGTTGCAGGAAATCAAAGGCATTGGTCCTAAAACCAAGAAATATATCAGTGATGGGATATTAGATCTCAGGGATTTGGGTATCACGATTGGTAGCGAGGCAGATTTGTTGAGGGTGTGTTACGTTGGTCCAAAATTATCTGCCAAGATTGCAGCGCATTTTGGTCTGGAAAGAATTGCTTCCATGGAACCGGTTTACACTCAACAAGACGAAATAAAAGATAATGGATATAGGGAGAAAGAGACAGGCGAGCCACAAGCTGAGGAAAACCCTGATGATCAAGTTGGTGGGGGTCAAACAGTGGAAGGAGAAGCGGAGCAACAAGTAATACCTCCGTCAGAGGCAGGGTTGGGGGAAAATGATCGACCTGAAGAGGGCGCAGTTGGGACAGCAACTGATGAGGTGGTGCCACCAGTTGGCGATGAAGGTTCTAGCATCATACGTCCAAACGAAGAACCTCCGGAAGTTTATGACCCAAACAATCCAACAGCACTGACCGGTGCAGGTACCAATGGGGCACAAGAAACAGGTCAAACTGAAGCTGGACCGGAAAGTTCTACACCAGAGCGAGGCAGGCGTGTTGTTTCACGAGCAAATGCTTTAATTGCGAGAATCCGTGGAGCGGTAGCGAGGACTGGAAAATGGAAGATTTTCCCCGATGCTGGTGACTACAATCTACTACCGAAAAATCCTGATAAATATCAACTAGACCCGAGAGAAAATCCAGATTTAGATTTAAAACCTGCCAAAGGTAAAGATGCGGAGAATTTTGAACTAATAGATGGAAATCCTGAGAAATTTGATCTAAATATAGAAAAGATAGACTCGCAGTTTTTATTGCAGGAAGCTCGCGAGCAGGTTGCCAACTCAAGGTTATCTGCCAAACAAAAGGAACTGGTTGGTACTTTGCTAGCTGGTGCAGCTGGTTTAACAATTGGTGAAGCAGTGCGAGTGCTAGTCGGTCAAGACACTGCGACTGCCCTCAGAATGTCGGTTTTACTGATGGTAGCTAATCCCGCGTTAATTGTGCCAATTGAGCATGCAGCCATTTCAATGGATAAGTCTAAGTTGGCTTCCCTCAAAACAATTGGTCGATTATTGTTGAAGGGTGTTGATTGGATTAGCAAACCAAGTAACCGAACGGCTTTTATTGTAGGGATTCTTGGTGGAACTCTGTTTGCGATGGGAGACAGTCCTGCTAATCCGATTGATCAACTTTCCACAGACAGTGGGTCTAATTTGAACGATGAGTCTGGTATTACATCTCTTCCCACAGTTGATACCGACGGCTCAGCTGGCCAAGGTAGTCAGGAAGGCTCTTTTGTTTTGAGCGGAAATGAAAATCCTGATATAAAACCGGTTTTTGATGTTGATCCGACTGAGCAAAATACTGCCGAAAATATTCCCGTTCCTGCCGGTGCAGGCGAACAGCCTGGAAAAGAAAAAAGCTTTTGGAGTAACATAACAGGTTTTTTTGGTAAAAAACAGGAATCCGCAGTGCAGGCATTGGAGAGGGCAGGGAAATTACCTGACTCACCAATAGTGCAACCGGATATTTCTCCACCAAGTCCCTCATCGGGTGAAGGGTCGATCCCAACTCCGGATGAACAGCAAGTTGGGGGTGGAGTGAGTGGAGCAACAGCCGCAGATGTACTCAGAGAAAATGGCCAGGTGCCAAACCCTCCCAGTGATGGGCCAAATCTATCGCCCGATTTACCATCAAGTGAGGCTCCACTAGACGCCTCTAAGGGAATTGATACTGATTCACCTATTTTTCCGCCAGGAGTAACGGAATTGACTAACCCTCTCGTTGACTACACACCAGTCCCCGAAAACAGCAATTTATGGGAAATGATCAAGCAGGTTAATCCTGACGGGGCAACAGATGGTATGGTTAATGTAGTCAAGAACGTGGTCAGATCTCTTAACAATGGTGCAGATATGGGGAGTCTTCAGCCTGGTGATAAACTTGCGCATATATCGCAGCAATTCCTGACTGAAGGGCGGACACCAGCAGAGTTTGGTGCTAGATATTGGACTTTATCAAAACAAGACATAATAAATCTGATGGACGCGATGAATGATAAATCCTCTGGAGCTGTCCCAGAAAAGGTGAAGAGTATTATCGTCGAACTTGGAAGAGGAGAGCAGCATTTGAATCCAGAAAAACTTCAGTTATTATTGAAATTTATTCACAAATAAGAGGAGACTATGCCATATCATCAAGCTATTCAAAAATTTCATGACCAATTAATTGCCGTCGGTGTATCAGAACAAGCGGCAGCGTTTACATCCGGCAAAATGACCAGCAGCATTTTGGAAGAGGTAATGCAGCACGTTGAAGCCACAATTGGAGAGGCTGAATTAGCGCAGCTAGAAAATTTAGAAGCTGCCGAACAAGCGAAAAAGATTGAAGAAATCTATCAACAAAAAACTGGCCAAACAGTCAGTGAATATCGCGATCAGTTGGCTGATAAAAAATTGGCTGAATTTGAAACAGCCGCTGCCAGCGAGTAGTTATTTGCCAGCTGTGGAGGTGATGGTCAGCTGTGGCTGCCGGTCGATGGCTATGGGTTTATGGCTAATTGTCGACAGCTGATTACCTGCCACAATGCCGATCATTGCGGCGTTATCCATACAGAGTTTTTTTGAATAAGTTACTTTAAGCTTGAGCGGTTTGATGGTTTTCCGAATCATTTTTCTGAGCTCAATATTTGCAGCCACCCCGCCACCCAACCAAACTTCCTTGACTTGATAGGACTCTAGAATTTTGGTTAATTTGTAGGTCAAATGTCTAAACACGCCAAATTGAGTGCTCGCGGCAAAATCGTAGACTTGTTGTTGGGAGAGCACTTTTTTCCCATCATCAGTCAATTCAGCTAGTTTATTTTTTGCAAAAGTTTTGAGGCCAGAAAAACTAAGATTGAAATCTTTGGTCGTGGTTAATGGTAGGGGAAATTGATATGCCTTTGCATTGCCTTTTTTCGCAAATTCTTCAATGACTGGTCCGGCAGGATACCCCAAGTTAAGCATCCGGCCAATTTTGTCTAAACATTCCCCAGCGGCATCATCTAAAGTTTGACCTAAAACATGATAACTGCCAATTTTTTCAACCAACACGAATTGAGAGTGTCCGCCAGAAACAACCATGCCTAAGGCTGGTAGGTGGGGTGTGATCTGCTGATTGAGATTTGAACCGCGACCTTTTCTTATTGCCAACGGTGACAGCAAATGCCCTTCCAAATGATTGACTGGTACTAAAGGAAGATGGTGTTTTTCTGCCAGTTGTTTGGCTGCAAGAATTCCCACTTCCAAAGCCGGTGCCAAACCGGGGCCTTGCGTGACAGCGATCAAGTCAATATCTGGCCAGCCCAACTTGGCGCGCTGCAAAGCCAGCTTAATAGTCGGCTGAATATTTTCCCGGTGTGCCAGTTTGGCCACAGTTGGGAAAACGCCCCCATATTTTTGGTGTAGTTCAGTCTGGGAAGCGATCACATTGGCGAGAACCACCCAACCCTGAGTGACTGCCACACTGGTGTCATCACAAGAAGTGTCAATCGCCAGCACAATCGGCAGTTTATTTGTGATTAATTTTTGCTTTTTCATATGTTGGTTGTTGTCTGCTGCCCAGTCGATTTCATATTTCTTGAATGGAAATTTGGCGGCTGGATGAGAGTATATCTCCAGAATTATCAACTGACCCATCGTTTAAAGTGTCGACGAACTCGTCAGTTGAGTAATCGGCGGACTCGTCAATTAATTTTTCGGTATTTTTATCGAATGATTTGCCGATTAGGTCGTCAGTCAATTTGACGGTCGACTCGCTAGTTAGGTCGCCCGCCAATTTGTCGGTTGCTTCTCTAACTAAGTTGTCATTCTCATTCATCGTCACGAGCATCGCTGCTAAGCAACTTTTTTTCACCAGCGGCAAAAGCCATGTCGCCACCTGCGACCACCATTCGATGACGACTATCGAACCAGGACGTAAGATTTGCTCAATCTTTAGTCTCTCCAATTCAGCGGCTGACTGCATTTTCCACAAATCCAAATGGTGCAACATCCCTTTGAATCCATGCCGGTTAAATTGGTATGAAGCCAGGTAGTGGTACGTGGGCGAAGTGATAGGTTCTTCAATTTGTAGAAACTCGGCCACCCCGCTCGTAAACACAGTTTTCCCTACACCCAATTCACCGCTGAGACCTATGACAAAACCAGTTGACTTGATCTTATCCCAGTTTTTCAATAGTAGCCGGCCAGCAATTTGCTTGGTTTCTGTTGGAGAGGCAGATTTAAGTTGTACTTTCGGTCGATCATGATCTAGCAAAACAACTGAGCCCCCACGTAAGGTAACCGGCGCAGACAAAGTCGTGTCGATCACTGTAGACGGTGGGTTGGGTGGTAATTCGCCTGCGTCGATGATCAGGTCGATTAATGCTTGTTGTTTGGCAGAAAGATTTTTTAATAAATGATCGACATTGTAAGGCCGAGGTTTGCCAGAAGCATTGGCCGAGGTCGCAGTAATGGGTATACAAAGATTAGCGATAATTTTTTGCACCAGCTCATAGTTGGGTATTCTTACTCCCAAAGTCCCAAATTCCGAAGCAACCCCAGTAGCAACTTGACCAAGGCTTTTTGAGACGACTGTCACTGGACCTGGTAAAAATTGTTGGTATAAAGTGCGTGCCTGCTCGTTGAGGGCAACATACTGTTCTGCCATGCGCTGATTTGTGACAGCAATTGACAGCGGCTTACCTTCGCGTCGAGATTTATAAGCCAATAATTTATCAACTGCGTCCTGATTAGTGGCATCGACACCAGCTCCATAGGTAGTTTCGGTGGGAAAAATTACCAAGCCACCCTTTTGTAGGCACTCCACTGCAGCGATGACAATCGATTCAATGGAAACTTGTGAGGCAATAATTCTACGCATAACGACCTGTATTATACTTGAGGAGGCAAAAATACTGGTGATGAGATGATTATTATGTGTATAGAGATAGATTGGTGTAGTTACTGATGCAGTCAAACGTGTTTAAACTGCAACACAGTTCGGAATAATGTTTAGGTTGCAACACATTCCGGAATGTGGATGACCTATACAAATGAACGGCGTGTTTGTGACGTGTTATATAATGGCTCCATGGACGATGATCAACCTATTCAATTTTTGTCAAAATCACGAACTCAATCCACCAAGTTCAATCTTTTTCTCAAAGCAAGAGAGATGAAACAAGTTGAAGAAGTGCTGCAAGGAGTGATGATTTTACCAGAGACAGAGAGACAGCAGTGGGTTGAGGAAAATGGTGAGATGATGAGCGCTGCTTTTGAGTCTTTTATCGAAGATTCCAATCAAACTTTGGAAGAGATGAACTTTGACTTGGAAAGTTTGGAATTATCCAAAGAACTAGTCACCGCTTTGCGCGACACAACCAACATCGTGCAAGGTATACTATCTGAGAAACAAAAGTTGATAGGCTAGTTGCTATGTCCCTCTTTACTCAACTTGTGTACCAGCCATTCTTAAATATATTGGTCTTTTTCTATTGGTTGCTTGATGTAGTCACTGCCGGCAATGCCGACATGGGTGTGGCGGTGATTTTGTTGACCATCTTGATTAGAATCTTGATGCTGCCCCTTTCTTTGTCTGGTATGAGAACTGAAGCAGAAAGACGGAAAATTGAGCAAGAGGTCAGATCTCTTGAGGAACGTTATGGTGGGGAGCCAGTTGTTCTTGAAGACGAAAAAAAGAAGCTGATGCGGCGGAATAGCAGGATTGTTTTTTCAGAAATGTTTGGGTTGTTTATTCAAGTCATGATCGCCCTCATGCTTTGGCGGATTTTTGCAACAGGTTTATCTGGTGAAGACACCCACTTAATCTATGACTTTATGCCAGATGTCACACAGCCATTTTATTTAATTTTTAGATATAAGTACGATTTAACACACCCTAGCTTATTTTTGAACATGATTCAGTCGATTCTGATTTTTGTGTTGGAATCGTTATCAATGTATCTTTCGCCATACAGGGTATCTCGCAGCCAGGTGGTGCGCATGCAGTTGGTGCTGCCTCTAGTCTCTTTCCTAATTTTTATGGGTCTACCAGCGGGCAAGAAATTGTTCATCATCACTACCCTCTGCTTTAGCATCATCTTGGTGAGCGTGCGGGCAATCCGCAAGCGCTTTAATGATTATAAAGACAAGAAAACAAAACAAGCTGCCCATCAAGGCCAGACAATTGTCGTTGAAACCAAGTGACCAAGACAGGCCGGTCGAGATGAAGTGGTCGAGAAGGGTCAAGATACCAATTTCTCTTTTTCTAGAGTAGAATATATTTTGTATTAAACAATTTAGGATGATATGGAGTTTGACAAGTTAGTGGTGTCCTTTTTGGTTGATGAGGTCGTGGGAGGATTTTTTATCTCAGTCCAGCCCGGTCACGTGGCCTGTGTTTACGATCGTGGTAGAGGTGTTTTACCTCAAGTTTGGGGACCAGGACTTCATTTTAAAATTCCTTTTTGGCAAGTAGCCAAGATGTTTAATGCGCAAATTTTAGAGTACTCAATTCAAGAAGGTTTTGATTATAGTCGTAACCCGGAGTCTTTAGGTGACGCGCCAATTACGACCACTACCCATGATGGTAAAGATATTTCTGTGGAAGGCTCGATTTTGTTTAGAATTGATCGGGCAAACGCGCCGGAGCTTTGGGAAAATCTGGGTGAAAATGTGGTTTCCAAAGTGGTTCGACCAGTTTCCCGAAGCCGAATTGCCAGCGTGTTTGCTGGCTTGACGCTTGATCAAATTAAAAAGAATCGCAGCCAAGCAGAGAGTTTTGTGCAACACGAGCTCAATTCATATTTTGAGGATCGGGGTCTCAACTGCGAAGGATTTTTATTGTCTAAAGTCATTTTACAAAAAGGCGATGGACATGAGGAGATTTTGGTTAAACATGATATTGAGCAGGCAGTGGATCAAGTATCGTCTGACGGTAAAACCCTTCTGGAGGAAAATCCTCCGACGGAGGACGATCAATTATCCGAACAACGTCCCTCATCATAACTTAATATAGCTTGTTACTTTAACTGCTCAATCGGTTTTGAGAATAGTTTGCTTGGCGGTGTGGTATTTTTTTGAGGGGGGAGGAATTCAGCAAATTAACTTGATTTCGCGGGGGGGGAGAATGTGCCGGTGAGCTGCGCCTACATATAGTTCAATAAAACTCCGGTTGACAAAAAATTAGCAGTCTACTACACTCTCTGCTTGTAGCAAACGACTGCTTTGACTGCTAGTCGGTGAGTGTCTGTTAGTTATATAAGCAGCGTTGATCAATTTAGTAATAATTTTTTAATAAGGAGTCTTATGCACACCCTTTCCATTAAGCAAGTGAAACCCCTACCAGGATATGTGTTGGTAGAACCAGCCGCCGCAGAGAAAAAAACAGCTTCTGGAATTTATTTGCCAGATTCTCACGATGAAAAACCACAATATGGCTCGGTTTTGGCTTGTGGTGATGCGATTCATGATGATGGCGTTGAGATCAAATGCCCGGTGAAAAAGGGCGATCAAGTCATTTACAAAAAATGGGGAGGCAATGATTTTAAAGTGGGTGAGATTGAGTATCAGTTCCTCAAGTTTGAAGATGTCTTGGCAGTCATCAGTGCGAAGTAAACTGGGGTACTGTTGGGTTTTTGTAATAACTTACAAGTAGTAATCAGCAAAGGTATTAATCAACAAAGGAAACTATGTCAGCAAAACAAATTATTTATAGCAATGAAGCCCGCCAAAAGATGTTGGCCGGCATTGATAAGCTCGCAGCAGCAGTAACTACCACTCTTGGCCCTAAGGGCAGGAATGTGGCCATCGATAAATCTTGGGGAGCGCCCTCGGTCATTCATGACGGGGTGAGCGTGGCTAAGGAAATCACTTTGGAAGATAAGTTTGAAAATATGGGTGCCCAGTTGGTGAAAGAAGCGGCTGAAAGAACCAACAACACGGCTGGTGATGGCACAACCACCGCCACCTTATTGGTTCAACACATTGCTGGCAAAGGTATGAAGTATGTGACCTCTGGAGTGAATCCGATGATCATGAAAAGAGGTATTGACCGGGCAGTTGACGCGGTGGTGAAAGAAATTCGCCGCTTGGCCAAACCTGTCAAAGAATCTGACTGGGAAAAAGTGGCTACCATTTCCGCGCAAAACGAAGTGATTGGCCAGAAAATTGCCGAAGCACTGCGTCTTGTGGGCAAAGATGGTGTAGTTGAAGTCGAAGAAGGGAAAACACTTGATATCACCATTGACCACAAGCAAGGCATGATTCTAGATAAGGGTTATGCTTCTCCCTATTTTGTGACTGATGCAGACAATATGGAAGCAGAAATTAAAAATCCATATTTACTGGTAACCGACCAAAAAATTTCTAACTTGCAAGAGTTGTTGCCCATGTTGGAAAACTTTATGCGGGTGAGCAAAGATCTGGTGATTATTGCCGATGATGTGGACGGCGAAGCTCTGACCACTTTAGTAGTGAATAAATTACGCGGCTCTTTCAATGTGCTGGCGGTTAAAGCGCCCGGATTTGGTGATCGGAAGAAAGAGATGTTGCAAGATATTGCAGTTTTGACCGGTGCCAACTTAGTTTCTTCAGAAACGGGCAGGCAACTTAAAGATACTAGTGTTGAAGATTTGGGCAGAGCCGATTCAGTGCGATCCAGCAAAGATGAAACCGTCATTGTTGGTGGCAAGGGTACGCAGTCAGACATTGATGCTAGAGTGGCTCAAATTGAAGCGCAGATTGAAGCTTCAAC
>CAZKSJ010000012.1:1629-21829 GCA_964555515.1 uncultured Pseudomonadales bacterium | reverse complement strand
ACACTAGTGCGTTTGAGCACCATGCCTTGACAACTAAAATTCTTGGCTGCCATAAGCCTATCCTAGCACATTGCCTGAAATTGCACGATGAAAAATAGTTCAACTAAAACTCTGTTTGATAAGTCACATCTTTTTCAACCAGCACTTGCTCTTCACCGCCGGTCACATCCATCAGCATTTCGTAGGATTTAATGCCGCCTTGCTTCCAGATATCCAAAGTGTACTCCGTGGGATTTTGGTAAGGCACCGCATACTCCAGAATGACTTTGGCGCTACTGTTTGGCTCTAAGATAAAGAAACCATCAATCACGCTCAAGCCCGCTTCTTCATAAACACGTGGCTCTTCAGTGAACCCTTGAGCGGAAATAATTTCTGATCCAGCTGGCACATAGATTCTCGTCCAGTCCCGCAATGTGGAGTTGAGGCACAGCAAGCCAGCTTCTAAGTTACAGTTGTCTGCCCGTCGGTTGTTATTATAAGTGATCTCTAAAGTCTTTGTCAGTTTGCCATTGTCTGGTGGATTGGCAATGATTTGTTTGACAGTATAGTCCGTGAACAGGTTTGATTTTGCTCCTCCTAAGTTAGCATTCACGATTGCCAAGAAGTCTTGACCATCCTGAGGAGTAGGCATGCGGCCAGCTGCTTTGAGCACTTCGGCGGCGGTTTGATGTTCCTCATTCACAAAGTAGAGTTGTAAATGCTTACCTTGGATAGACTGCCAACCCACATCGGCGAGTTGTGGCCACTGGGTTTTGGGAGCACCGTAAGATTTAGTCAAGATTTCACGCATTAATGGCCCCAAAATGCCCTTACGATCTTCTCGAAGATAAGGAGTAGGTTTGGTGATGATTTCTGATAGTGCCAAAATAATTTGGGGACAGTCACATGCCGGATCGGTTTCAGCGGAAAAAGTGCCATATCCTGGCACAGCGACTGGACCTAAGACCGTTAATAAATCTGTCAGAAACTCGGTATCAACAGCGATGATGCCGTCAATTTCCCTTGGTTCACCCGGCACTTCGATGTAGTACTGAAAAAACTGATCCATCGACGTCTTAAAATCTGGAGAAGTATTCATGTCTCTCATGTTCCAGTACTTTTCGGTGGTGAGGTAGCGACCAAGAGCCTCGGGAATGGGCAATCGTTCGGAGAACTTTTTATCAAGTTCATAAATATCATCAGATTTTTCTGGGGTAACTTTGCCGTCTTCCACATTCACCACTGCATAAGCGGTCAAAAAGCCGCCCGTTGGCCTCAGCTCATTGTCATTTTGAAAAAGAATTAAGTACTTTCTGCGTTCCCCTGTTGCGCCAGCAATAGAAGGCAACTGTTCTAAAACCGGCTTGAACTCAGTCACTGCTGTCAGTGCGCCGGTCGTAAAATCTTGAGCCATCACAATATAATTTCTAACAACCGTACCGCGCACCTGCTCTGGATAATGAGCAGGATTGATTTCAGCCAATTCTGTTTCCATAACGGACAAATCATTGGCCACTGCCTCCAGTTCTGGAGTCACTTTTTCTAGGGTTTGTAAAATCACTTTGAGTCGATCCTCAGCGGTTCCTCCTTCAAATGTGCCTTCTCCAGCAAAACCAAGCACATCAGCGTGTGGAGTAATGACCGCCAATGTTTTTTCTGCCGCGGCAATCCCAGCTTTGCCGGCATTGAGACCGTGCTGGCCATCTTGATAGTAGCGGCTAGCTAAGGGGAAGTAATTATAAAAACCTAATTGATTATAGAGTTGCTCAATAGCCACCAACTTTTCGTCTAGTTGTTTAACTGATGCTTCTGCTGCCGGTAGATTTTGAGCCTTGAATTGGTCGTATCCTTGGGCAGCGATTGCTTTGGCGGCAAATGCCTCAGCCTTGAGTTGGCTGGCGATGAGGTATGTTTGAATGCCAATGATAGTGATGATGGTGAGCAAGAATAATAAAAAAGCGCTGATGCCAATTAGAATTTTATGTTTTTTGGCAAAAGCAAATCTGTTGGTTTGGGTGTTGGCGGTTGTGTTTTCATGATCGATGTGAGAAAGGTCGGTTCGATCGATATTGACAGCCTGTACTTTAGCTGAGGCCGGGTCTGAGATGTCCCGATCTGTTGCAGATTGACTAAGTATTGCTTGGTCAGATCCTGTCTCCACAGGTGTTGATTGGTCAGATGCAGCGGTCGATAGTTTGTGATGTGTCATGTTGGGTTGGATAGAAATACTATATAACCAAAACATCATTTTACCATTGAAGATTGAGAATGTGGATAGATGCAAAATGGGTCAGAGTGATCACCACTTGGAAATCATAGCTTGAGGAGTTCTAAGTAGGATCTTGACATCAAACATAATTGACTTTTTTCTGGAGTACTCAGAGTCCATTTGAGTTCTCACTCGAAAGGGCACCTCGTTGCGACCGCTGGTTTGCCAGGGACCAGTGATGCCAGGTTTGACAGAAATGATGTCCTCGACGTAAGGTTTGGTTTCTGGATATCGCTCGGTTTGTTCTTCGAGTTCTTTGCGCACATACGCGCGTGGTCCAACCATGCTCATCTCACCCTTGAGGACGTTGTACAACTGGGGAAACTCATCAATCGTTAAAGATCTGAGGAATTTGCCTAAGGGCGTGATCCGTGGGTCATCCTTGATTTTCCAATCACTTTGTTTAAACTTGGCTAAGAGCTTTTTATCGTACTTGTGTAGGATTTCATCGGCATTAGGCACCATGGAGCGAAATTTGTAAAGATAAAAGTCCCGTCCACCTAAACCGACTCGCTTGTGTGTAAACAAAATTGGTGTGCCAGAGTCGAGAAAGATGAGGATTGGCACCACAATCCAAAAAGGCAAAAAAAGAATAATTAAACCTACTGCCACGACCAAATCTAAGGCTCTCTTTTGAGAATCATACATAGACATTATAGATACTCCTTTTTGTCCTCTTCCTTGAGTCTCTCCACAATTTTCTTAACGTCCTGACTTTCATTTTTGGGAACAATCATCAGAATATCTGGTGTGTCTATAATGACTAGATCATTAACACCATACAGAGCGATTAATCTTTTATCGGTATGAATCAAGTTATTATGTGAGCGAATGGTTAGGGTGGGATGAGTTTCGTTATCACCAATGATGACATTACCTTCTAGGTTCTTGGCATCCAGGTCATAGACCACCTTCCAATCACCCACGTCGTCCCAGCCAAAATCACCTGGTATTAGCACCAGGTTATTCACTTTTTCTGAAATGGCATAGTCTATTGAAATTGTTTCGGCCTGATCATAGATGTCTGGCAATGCCGCATGAAAATCCTGATGGCTCAATTTGGACAAGTGGTTAGTTTGGGCAAAGAGCTTTGGTTGGTGTTGTTCGAAGGCGACCAATAATGCTTTGGCAGACCAGACATACATATTGGCGTTCCAAAAGTACCGGCCTGTTGAAATAAAAGCCTGAGCGGTGGCGCGATTAGGTTTTTCCGTGAAGTTTTCTACTTGAAAAACATTTTGACCGTGATTAATTTTTTTGAGATCTTGGCCAATTTTGATGTAGCCAAAGCCTGTGGCGGGCCTGTTGGGAGTAATGCCCACCGAGACTAAGTACTCATTTTCGGCAGCGACTTGATTGGCGGCTTTCATTACATTAAAAAATTCTGTTTCGTTGGTCACGACATGATCTGAAGCGCAGTTGATAATGACTGCTTCTCTATCGATTCCTAGGGCAAACTGGGCACCAACGAGCATGGCGAGCGCGGTATCTCGTTTTTGGGGTTCTGCAATCACGTTTTCAGCAGGTAGGGCGGGCAACTGGTCTTTGATTTCTTGTTTATACAACTTATTGGTGACGACAATAATTCTTTCCCAGGGCACCAGTTTATTGATGCGATTGACAGACATCTGCATCATCGTATCTGGACCCATTAATTTGAGAAACTGTTTGGGGGTTTGGTTGCGAGACTTGGGCCACAATCTCGTGCCTCCTCCGCCCGCTAAAATGACCGCAAATGTATGATCTAAATTTGACATAAATCCTTCCACGGCTCAAATTGTACTTCGCTTTGAGAATAATTTGTAGGTAGTATTTGTAAAATTCTGCAGAAACTTCTGTTTTGAGTAGTGTTGAGCTTGATTGATCAGCACTTGTGGCGAAAATTTAAAGTTCTCCAGCTGATGAAAAACGGCAACCAGTTGCTTTGTTGTAGTAGCGGTGTGATGCAAGGCGTGAACTTGATGATGTAGGACTTCAGCGATGCCGCTTTGTTGGTGACAGATGACTGGTGTACCGGCGGCCGCTGCCTCCAGACCAATGATGCCAAAATCTTCGATGCCAGCCATGACGAGTGCTTTAGCTCGCTTTAATAGCAGCTGCTTTTCTTGATCAGTGACGTTATTTAGGAACAATATTGATTTTTGACCAGTGGCAGCGGCCGCGAGAGTTTGGGCTAAATTCTGTCCAGCCTGTCTTTGATAGCCAGACTTGCCTGCTTGTTCGCCTAACGACTGTTTGGCCACGCCTTCGCCAACGATGATTAATGGATGCTGGGCTAGTTTTGCGGCAGCGATGACTAGATCAATTCGTTTGTAGTTAACAAGGCGTGAGATGACTAATAGATAATTTTGAAAGTGATTTTGGAGTAGATTGCTAACGCGGTTAACAGATGCGACTGTGTCATCCTGATGTTGATCAGTTATAGATGTGTTAGTGAATATGAATGGCGGATAAATTACACTTTTAACCCTTAAATTGTAAATTTTAGCAATTCGGTTGGCAACAAGTTCAGAAATAGCGATTGTTGCATCTGGGCGGTGCGCAGCAGCTTGATCCCACCAGCGCAAGTATTTCATGATTGGCGACATCAACCACTTGGTGATGTTTGATTTAAATCCGGGCAGAGTGTCTAAGTATCCAGCAGGTGGTTCATACAAATATCTCGGAGGTGTCAACTGATAACAGAGGTGAAGTTGGCCGGGGTGGGTTAAAACTCCTTTTGCCGCGCCAGCAGTGACTGAGATAATAAGTTCATATTGGCTTAAATCAAGTGACTCCATAGCCAGTGGTGCCAACGGTGCCGTCCAGCGGTAGTGTTTTTTGAGGCCAGGAACATGTTGTAAGAAAGAGGTCTGAATTTGCTTGGGCTCAATCCAGTCAAATTGATTTTTATTGGCGACCGTTGTCAGAATTGGAGCCTGAGGAAAAAGTTCGTGCAGTGCTTCTAAAACAACCTCTGCCCCACCATAGCGAATCGCCATGTGATCATAAACTAACGCGACAGATAATTGTTGAAGTTTTTGAGTGATTGTTGTTGCCATAACCACATGTCACACGAGAGAAAATAAATTCCTAGCTTTTAAGGGCTGTTTGGTATTGTTGCCAAGTTTGATTGGCCAGCTTATTCCAACTGTATCGCTGACTAACTTGAGCAGCTTTGGTTTGGAGAGCTTGATATTGCCGCTTAGATGAGATGGCCAAGATTTGATCGGCAAGGCTTTGGGCATGATCAACCGCAAAATAAAGCGCCGCATCTTGGTATATTTCGTGAAAAATGGGCGTATCGGCTGCGATTATTGGCGTTCGGAAGAAAAGTGCCTCAATGCCCGTCAGGCCAAAGCCTTCAGATTTTGAGGGTTGAATCAGGACTTGAGCTAACTGATACTCCTTGGCTAGATGGCGGTCATCAATCGCTCCTAGGAATTTAATCCGCCGCGTTAGCCGTAATGCCTGCACTTTTTGTAAAAATTGGTCTGTGAACACAGAACGAGCGCTCACGACTCTCAACTCATATTTTTCCGGAAGCAATAACAGTGCTTCTAAAATTAAGTCGACATTTTTGTGGGGATAGAGCGAGCCCACGTAAAGCAGTTGATGTGGTTTTTTAACGCAGGGAAGATATTGACTGGTAGACTTGGTAAGTGAGGTGGCCACACCCTCGTAGGTGACTTTAATTTTAGATGCTGCGGTTGGATAAAACGAAGCAACAGTCTGCGCAATCACTTGAGAAGGCACCATAATTTGTGTGGCTCGCCAAATTGCTCTTCCGGTAACAAATTTATAAAATCCGTATTTAAGCCAATACTGCCAAGGTGCCAGGGTGGTGACTTGCGCTCCACGGTGTTGGTGCCATAAAAGATCATGGATAGTCAAGATCACGCGCCCTCTATAAAAAATGGGCAAGTTAAAGTGGGGAACGTGCAGTAAATCGAGTTTTGAGCGGCCAAATACTCCAGGCATGATCAACTGCTCTTTGAGTGAGTAATGACGGATGTCTGAAAAAATGATTTCCACATTTGCAGGCAATGAATTATTGGGAAACAATTCATCAACCTGTTTGTGCTGTCGAAAGAACAACACCCAAGCTGTATCCTGATGGCGGATGACTCTGGGTACCAACTCTGCAATGTAACGACCGATGCCGGCATGCTCTTTTCCAGCTAGCCGGCAATCGATGCCGATCCGAGCAGTCATAGAGTATTATTATTTGCTGGTTGACTTGCGTTTGCTAGATTTTTTTGATTTTGATTTACCAGCGGCAGTGGATTTGGTTTTGGCACCAGATTTTGAACTCTGCAAAGCCTCATCAACCAAAGCTTCTAATTCTTTCAGCTCAGCCTCATCGGGCAGCTGCTCACCAGTAGTATCTGTCATGATGGCAAGTTCTCTTTCCAACTGAGCGATCTTCTTACCCCTGATAAAATTACCAATTAGCACAAACAGCAGGTAAAGCATGGCAATGGCGAAGGTCACCCCAGACATATGTTCAATCACCACCGGTGCTTCGGTCAGCATCTGGTCGGCGTACAAGTATTGGATCATCAAGGATGGAAGTAAAGCTGACACAAACAGAGCTGCAATAAATACCAAGATTGATTCTAAAGTGCGCTGCTGATTGACTGCGCGCAGTGATTGGATTTGAAATTGAGTTGACGATTGGGTCATGTAGCTCCCTTTTTAATAATAATAAAATACCGAATTATGGAACGCATCAGCTCTGGATACGAGTCACGATAATATTTGTCGTAGTATTGTAGCATGGTATCATAAAAATGGCGCTCTGTTTGACGGGCAATTTGTTTAGAAGATCCTTTGATGCCAGATTTATACTTGTGATGGATGACTTTAACTTGTGGATAAAAAACTATTGTGTAGCCAGCTTCTCTAAGGCGCCGGCACCAGTCAAGATCTTCGGCGTAGATAAAGAAGCGTTCATCTAGCAAACCAATTTTGTCGATGGCTGTTTGTCTGACAATCATTGCCGCACCGGTACATGCGTCAATTGTATGGATGGTGTCAATTACTTTGTAGGTTTGATGGTAGCTGGCAAATAGACGGCTGTGTGGAAAGAGGGAGGCAAGGCCTGTGAAGTAGCAAAACGAAGCCCAAGGGGTTGGCTCGCCACGATGACAGGCTGGGTCTAGCCCCCCATCAGTAAAAATGACCTTGGGCGAAATTGCTCCAGCGGTTGGATTTTCTTCCATAAAATCTAAAAGCAAGTCCAAGTTGGAATCGTTTGTGAACTCAACATCAGAGTTAAGCAGCATCACATAACGGCCACGACTTTGTTTCAATCCTTGGTTATTCCCCGCCGCAAATCCTAAATTCTCATCAAGGGTGATGAGCCGCACCCATTTAAAGTCTGCTCGTAGCATTTGCACAGTCTGATCGTTGCTCTGATTATCAACCACTGTCACTACTACCTGATACTTAGATTGATCAATGAAATTTGCTTTTATGCTAGTCAAGGTTTTTTTTAACCAAAACTCACTGTTAAAGGTGAGAACAATGATTTCTAGGTCGATTTTCTTTTCTGACATAAAATGCTTACTTTTGTCCAATGCTGCGATAAATACTATCAAGTTTTTTTGAAATGAGCATCCAGTCAAAATTTTGCTGGACAAACTTCCGGCCATTTTTTGCCAAGCGTTTTCGGTCTGCTGGCGAATTAATGAGTTTGATGGCATATGCTGCCATCTCTTCAGCCTGATTGCTGACCATTACCTGTTGATTGTGTTTAACGCCAAGCCCTTCCACGGCGGTGGCGGTTGCGACGACTGGTGTGCCAGCCGCCAACGCTTCCAAAATTTTGTATCTAGTACCTTTACCACTAAAAACAGGAGCAATCAAGACATGTGAGCCGGCAAAGGCATCTCTAATGTCTGGAATATCACCAGTGACGGTGATGTGGTCGTCTCTATTCGCCAAATTACGAATTTCGTCTGTGGGAGAAGCACCGACGATCCATAATTGGGCTTGATTAATCTCTGCTTTGATCGCTGGCCAAATTTGATCAACCAAAAATCGTACTGCTTCGACATTGGGCAACCACTTAAAAGTACCAACCGATAATAACGTTGGCTGTAGCGGTTCGTGGCGTTGTTTTTCTGCAAACCACTCCGTATCGACGCCGTTCTCCACCACAGCGATTTTAGTTGGATCAGACATACTTTTGGCAATGTAGCTCTTATCTTCATTGCTCATCACCACCAATTTAGTGCAGGTTTGCCAATAGTGTGTTTCCCAGTACTTAATTTTTTGAATATCGATATTCAGAATTGGCCTGAGTAGCCAGGGTGCCTTGGCGGCATAACTTTCATATCCCAAATACTCAATTGTTTGTTCAACCAACAAAACAGGCACCTTTGTAGCAGGCAGATGTGGCATCATGTAAAAAGTTTCAGCGTGAATCAGGTCATACTGATTTTTCTTGAGCTCTGCTGCCACAGCACTCTTTACTTCACCGACATAGTTTCTAATCACCAAGAAAGGATAGGACGAGCCCGCTGTTTTAAAAATATTTCTCCATGTAAAAGGCTTCTTAGACCTTTTAAAAACTTGTACTTCTTGACAAAATTGCTTCAAAATTGGGATGTATTTTTTTTCGTCGTCATCTTTGATCAAGGCAAACAACGTCACCTGATGTTTGGAGGAGAGTTGCTTCAAAAAATTATAGGTTCTAATCTGTCCCCCAGAGTGCAATGGGTATGGCAAATAAGGAGTGAGCATTAATATTTTCATGGCTGCTCCTTTTGCTTAGTCAAATCTAAAATTAAGTAGACTGGCGATTTTTCGATAGTAAAGTACTTTGCTTCCAGCTCTTTGGCTTCATCATCCATCGCTGTGGTGACATAGTACTCTGCTCCGTCTTGAATCTTTTCATCAATGCTGAAACCAATTGGCCAGCCGGTGCGATTGGTTTGGTACAAAAACAGAGTATCCCCATTTGCTTGGGCGATGATCTTTGCATCAGGTGGCAGCAATCTGTCCGCTGCAGCTCCGGCCTCAAGATATTCGTCGTGATTAATTTGATAAAAACCCTTAACTTGATAAGCAGAGATCAATAAGCCCGTGACGAGGACGCCCATTAGAACCACCGTCGGCAAATGTCCTGGTAAGTACTTGGCAAGCAGCTGCTCGGTGATAACAATACCTCGAGCGATGGTAATGGCCACAATTGGAATCATGATCACTTGATAATAGTCATGGCGGACGCTGCCAGCCGCGAACACGCTGAAATAAGCCAACACGCCCAACCACCAACTACCGTAGATGACAAGTTCTTTTTTATCTAATTTGAAAATGCTAAAGGGAAAAAATATGAACAGCGCAATGCCAGAAATGAGTTTAATTAACCGCTCATAACCTAGTACCCTAAACCAAGCTGGTCGAAAGCGCATGGGATGACCATCAAAGTCATTGAGCAGTTGGTTGGTGGCGGGAATTCCACTTGGAAATTGCTGAATCCAGTATCGCCACCAGAGAAATGGCAACCCACTAATCACGATCAGCGGCAAAACCGGCCAACCCTTTTTATAATTGAATCCATACTCTGCCCAAGTGATGGCAAGTAGGATGGGCATAAAGAAGACTACAAATGGTTTGAGCAATAAGGCAAGGGCTAGGCTCAAAAGTGCAGTTACATACCAGCCCCAATGTCGGCTGGTTGTCCAGTTAAGGTAAGCAGCTAGGGAAAATACCAAAAAAAACAACATGGCTGGTTCGGGCAATATTACCCTTGAGTAATAGACGCTGAACGGTAGAACGGCCACCATTAAAGCAGACAGGTAAGCAACTTTTGAGCCAGAATATCTCTTGACAAGATAAAATAGAGAGATGATGGTGCCTAATGAAAATAAAACCGAGATCATCCGTGACGTAATGTCGATACCCAACCATGGGAATGTAAGCACAAGCCAGGCAATGAAGGCGTTGATGAAGGGGAACTCTACCATCCGGTAGCCTTCCAAATTGAGCTGGCCAGACTGAATATTTGATAAATCGTGATAACGGGGAACCAGGATGTTGATGCCGTGCTTAACGTATTCCCGAGTAACGCTCGCGGTATCTGCCTGGCGAAAACTGTGCCAGTCAAGAACTGGGTTGTTAATTTTGTAAAGTCTGAGGGCAAGGGCTAATAAAACAATTAGAATTAGTAACCAATTACGTGGTGATTTCAGCTTCATTGTTTTTTCTTTGCCTTACGACGTGGTTTTTTTTGATTTTTGGTGGGCGCTGAAGTATGTGACTTGGCCTTGGTACTCGTTGATGTTGGCGCAGTTCTGACTGCTGGCGTGGTTTTGAGTAAGTTGGCTTCAATCGCGAGCACGATACCAGCCAGTGCCCACAGGGTGAAAGCAACTTTGGAAGCGGCAAACACATCGATAAAAATGGCGTTGAATAACAAACCAAGCGAGCCGGCTAAATAAGCGATCGCAAAAATCATGACGACTTGATCGGTCGGTTTGGCTTTGTATAACCGCCAGGCGCCGGCGAGCGATAAGACTAAAGCGCCATAAAAAGTCACGAAGCCGAGCAGGCCAGTTTCACCCAGAGTCCGCAGGAAATTATTATCGGTGCTTTCTGCTTCAGTAAACTGTTCAATTGACTCTTTGGTGAGGGTAGCATAACCCGTACCGAGTAAAGGATTGGTGTAGAAGCCTTGCAATGCTCGTGGCCAAAGAGTGTCTAGCCGAATGGCGAAAGATAGCCCAAAGTTGAGCGCATTCAATGAATAAGTGCGATCAGTCTCAACTTGAGTTTGAGTGATGGTGCCATCAGCCGATTGGGTGGCAACTGTTTCAAGTACAGGCACATTGACATAAACGTCACTTGGTCTGACGGGAGTGGGTCTTTGATCTGAAGCCACCAAAACAGCGGCCTCCTCAACTGAGATAGCATTTTTAGGTTTTTGTGGTTTCAGATTATCAAGTTGTTCTTGTTGCGAATCAGAGAGCAAGATGTTTTCTATAGATGCAATCAAATCTTTGCGTTTGCGATTAGTATTATGGTAAAAATCATGAGTAGTGGGATGAGAGTCCACGATTTGTAGCAGTCGTTCAGACATATCATCGCCAAACACTGATAGCATGATCAGCGTGATGACCAACAATCCAGCTGAACGGGACGTAATCCACCATAGCCGTTGTTTGATCGACGCATGCTTATAAAACCCA
This sequence comes from uncultured Pseudomonadales bacterium, assembly GCA_964555515.1. Taxonomy (GTDB): domain Bacteria; phylum Patescibacteriota; class Microgenomatia; order UBA1400; family PJMF01; genus UBA1388. Next base: position 10,405 of record CAZKSJ010000012.1, on the reverse strand, counting down.
ACCAGCACTAATAAGACAGCGGCGGCAATCGCAAAGCCGGCGAATGAGGTTCGGGCAGCGGTGACCGTTAGCAACCACAGTCCAAGGATGAAGATCAACCCTACCAAAAATTTATGGCCCTTTTTTTTGACAAAGTAGTAGGCAGTCAACACGAGTGGTAACGTAATCACCAAATATGCCCCTAAGTCGTAGTGACCGCCAAAGGTGGATTGCACCCGGGCGTGCTCAGTCAAGTAGAGCCGAATGCCCTTACTAAACTCACGGTTCATGGTGGAGTAAACCGGCCAATAATAGTATTTTTGACCGATGCCATAGATGCTGACCGCTGTCAACGTGCCAATGATCACGATCAAGGCAATAAAGGCGTCCTTGGTAGTCTTAATTGCCGAATAGAGAATGAAAAACAGTGAAAAATATTCCAGATATCTCAAGTAATGCAGGGCAGTTTTGCCAATGTGTAGTAATTCAAAAGGTACGGTTTTGGTGATAAAGACGGCCGACACGATTGACAAAAATCCGGCCACAGCGTAAGCAATAATGATGTAAGTCAGTGGAGTTTTCCAGGCGACTTTTTTTCTGAAAAGTTGGATTCCCCACAACACGAGAGCCATGAAAACCAGCAAATCTTCTAACCTGACACGTACAATATATCCTGGTATCGCTTCAAAGAGCGGAAGTTTGGGGTAAAGTGGAATAAAGGCTAACAAAAAACTGGCGACAACTAACAAGCCATACTGATCAAACCACGCTAAAGATTTTTTAAGTAAGTTCATCGATATGTTTAGGTTACTACTTGATTTGAGTAAGTGCTTCCTGATAAAGTTTGCGTCGGTCAGACTGACCAATTGTACCAAAAATGATCATCCGCAACCAAATTCCCGAGAAGATGATCGCTTTGGCAAGAACCGATTGCCAGGCTGGAAAATGCTTCGCCCAAATGTATAGATACCCGTTCATCTCTCCCACAACCGCATTTAATTTGCTGGAGCTAGCAGCTTGCAAGTGTGTCACGTATGCTTGTGGATGGATCGCAACATCCCAGTGGTGATGCGTTGCTCGTAAGCAGAGCTCCACGTCCTCGCCATACATAAAGATATGCTCATCTAGTAAACCCACTTCTTTGATAAGATCTCGCTTGATAAGCATGGCAGTGCCAGCAACCCAACCTGTTTTGATTAATTGGTCGGTAGTAAGTTTGGGGGCACGCCAGCCTGTGTGCTGAGTTGATGGTAAAAAGCGACCAATCAATGGTAGATCATCCAAGAACCACAGGTGGTTGAGTAAAGAAAAAAGGTTTGGCAGTGAGCCGCCCTGAGGCTGGATGCTACCGTCGGGGTTGAGCAGTGTGGCTGCCAAGACACCCAGGTGATCAAGTTTGCCCTGTCGTGATCCGAGCGTCGCCGTACTTTCATCTGGCGTCGCCATCATTGTCTGCACGAGTGAAGTGAGCGAACCAGACTGAACATACGTATCTGAATTGAGGAGCAAGATGTACTCACCAGTAGAATGCTTGATGGCATAATTGTTGGCGCCAGCAAATCCTCGATTGGATTTGCTCACCAGCACTTGGATCGGGGAGGCAGCTGAATTTTTTAAAGCATTGAGTTGTTTAACTGAGTCATCGTGCGAGTCATTATCAACCACAATCACTTCTGATGCTTTGGCAAGAAGTTCAGACTGCTTGATATCCTTGATGACTGATTTGACGGCGGCGATTGTCAACTCCGCCGTGTTATATGAAACCAAACAAACTGATAAAAGCATTTTTTTTGCCACCAAAACTCTCTTCCTTTATTGAAACCAACGAGTCCGACCGAGGGTATAACCCAGGGCACTTTCGTCGCGAGTAGCGATCTGCTTGGCAGGAATACCTGCCACCATCTGACAAGTTGGTACATCCTTGGTCACCACCGCTCCAGCAGCGACCACCGCACCACGATGAATGGTGACTCCAGGTAAAATGATTGCTCTGGGGCCGATAAACACATAATCTTCAATTACCACTGGCTCTTCTCTAGGCTTCATGGTTGGGTCAGCCAGATCGTGTTCGCTTGTCCAAATCATCACTTGAGAGGCAATATCAACATGGTTGCCAATGGTCAACCCCCCTTTAGATCCAGGTAGTTGGCGGCGTCCATCCAAAACAAATTGTTCGCCAATGATGGTGTCCTCACCAATCAGAATGTGCCGGGGATCGTATATCCTGCCCATCATGTGCAAGGTTGAGCCAGTGCCAATTTTCATTCCAGCAAGCCGATAAAAGAAACGCCGTAAATGATGAAATGGCAGATAGCCTACCCCCCACCACAGAAAGCCGGTGATGAGTTCCAGCCAAATGGCGCTCAAGCGTCGGCCAACTTTTCTAAGTAAGGATGATTCTGTCATAGGCTTAGTATACTCAAGTCCGTCTCACTGGTACAGAGTAAAAAAACAGTCGATTTAACTTGACCAAATCAACTAGGACTATGCTAATTTGATTAAAGAAGAATTTGTGGTCAGTCAACGGCTCAGCGAACGGAAAGAAGTAGGCTGCTAGATTTCGGCTGGATACGCAAGTTTCAAGTGATCGCAGGCAGCGCGGGTGACGACCCTGCCTTTAGGAGTACGTTTCAAAAAGCCGATCTGCAACAAATATGGTTCAATCACTTCTTCAATGGTGATGGTGTCCTCACTCAGCGTCGCGGCGAGAGTGGATAAGCCGACTGGACCACCGTGATGTTTGGTCACCACTTGAATTAATAGTCGCCGGTCAGCCTCGTCCAGACCTGCTTCGTCAATGGTGTACATCGCCAGTGCTTGACTGACAGACTGAGGAGAAATGGCAGGCAAATTTTTGACTTGGACAAAATCACGCACGCGCTTGAGAAGTTTTAAAGCGATGCGCGGGGTGCCGCGGGCTCTTTTTGCCAGAACCAGCGCGCTCTCTTCATCAAGCGTAATGCGCAGCTTTTGCGCGGCTTGCTTCAGAATAGTCATCAGTGATGTTGGCGTGTAGTACGTCAGCCGGTGCACCAACCCAAAGCGATCACGGAAGGGTCCTGTCAATAAACCATAGCGAGTGGTGGCTGCAACTAGCGTAAATTTAGGCAGTTCCAATCGTAGGGTGCGTGCCGATGGACCTTTGCCAATGACGATATCCAAGGCATAGTCTTCCATGGCGGGATATAGGGTTTCTTCCACGGCTTTAGGCAACCGATGCACTTCATCAATAAACAGCACGTCCCCAGGTTGAAGATTGGTGAGAATGGCGGCTAGATCGCCCACCTTAGTCAATGCCGTCCCAGACGTAGTACGTAAGTTGGTGCCTAGCTCAAGCGAGATGAGGTGTGACAACGTGGTTTTGCCCAACCCAGGTGGCCCATACAACAGGACGTGATCAAGAGGTTCGTTACGGGATTGTGAGGCCTGGATAGCGATTAACAGGGATTCTTTAATTGAGTTCTGACCATAAAACTCATCCCACCTGTTGGCTCTTAGCGAAGTGATAAGCAGTTCCTCATCATTATTTTGATTGCTGTTGGCACTTGTTGTGTTTGGTTTTGGACTGCGTTCTGGATTGCTTTTTGGACTTGGTTTTGGCATGGTTTATGAGATCTTATGTTGGCCAAGATGTCGGATAGCTTGGCGAATCGATTCTTCTGGTGTGTTGTGTTCAATGTCAATTGTTTTGACGTAGTCTAACACTTGGTTTTCATCAAAGCCAAGGTTGGTGAGAGCCGTGACCACAATTTCTTCAGCTGGCGAAGTGGGACCAAGTTGGAGTTCCTTGAGACTGCCTAATTTACCTTTGAGATCGATGATAATTTTTTGCGCTAGTTTTTTGCCCACTCTGGGAATCTGGGTGAAAAAATTGACTTGGGCATGCTGTACAGCCTGAATAATTTTTTCCGCTCCTTGATCACTAATGTTTAACGCTATGTTTGGCCCAACCCCAGAAACACTCAGCAATAGCAGAAATAACTCCTTCTCTTGCAAGGTAGCGAAGCCATAGAGCTCAAGCGCTTCCTCTTTGACGTGGGTGTGAATGTACAGGGAAAGTTCTGTCTCTGTGGGAGTGGCGAGCAGTTTCGTACCAACCCGGACGAGATACCCCACACCCTGCACATTAATTAGGAGGGCGTGCGTTTGCGGCTCAACTAGTCCAGTGAGTTTGCCGATCATAGGTTATTTCTTTCTATCATCTTTGTTGTTGAACAACGAGCTGCGCTCTGAACAAATCCCCAATATAATCGTTGGTGGTGCGACTGATACATGATCAAAATTATTACTTGGCTACAGCTCATATCGAAATGCCATGAGTGACAGCCACCGCCAACGCGTCTAGTGTATCATCGATTAACGATAACTGGTCGAGCTTGAGCTCAGACCTGATCATTTTTTCTACTGCTTGTTTGTCGGCGCGGCCATAACCAGTCACCGCAATTTTTACGGCCTGAGGTGTATACTCGACCACTTGACAACCAGCTGTTAATAAGTGGCTAATAATTAATCCTCTCGCCTCAGAAACGCGTAGCGCCGTTTTTTGGTTTTTGGCGAAAAAGAGAGACTCAATCGCGGCAGCAGTGGGTTGGTGAGCTGCCAAAATTTTGTCAATCTCGGTCATAATTTGTTGGTAACGGGCAAAAATGTCTGATTGATGATTAGTCTGGATGCAGCCATAAGCCAAAACTTCAAACTGGCGGTGGTGGCAACTCAAGACTCCCCAACCCACCCGATCAAAGCCTGGATCGATGCCGATGATGATCATATGCTCAAGGTTGTATCACGTTTGCTGACTAAAATGAAGTCATGACCTGGAGGCTGCAGCTGCAAGTAGAGTTTCATGGACAACTTGAGCAGAATTTTCCCAACTAAACTTTTGCGCTTGCTTGAAGCCTTTTCTGACTAGTTGCGCGCGCCGCCGTGCAGATAATTGGGCGATGGTGAAAAAAACTTCGGCAATGGGCGTGACTTGGTTAGGATCAACCATATAGCCGGCGGTGCCAACCACCTCGGGTAGGCTGGCGGCGCGCGCCACCACGGGCAGCGTGCCAGCCTGCATTGCTTCCAGCGGCGGGATACCAAAGCCCTCATGAACGCCCAGTAGAACTTGGCACATGGCTTGCTCGTACAATGCACACTTCTCAATATCAGAAATAAAGCCAGTCATGATAATTTGTGATTTAAATGAAGAAGAAGCGATTCTGTCCAAGATGGGTTGTGCCTTCCAACCCAATTTTCCAGCTAGCACTAGCTGTGGGGTTTGGAAATTTGGCCGGCGGTGTTTTGCCTGCTTGCTAGTTAACGTCAAGCTAGCGATCCGGCGGTTATACATTTCGAAAGCTTCAATTAGAGTGATTAAATTCTTCCGCGGCTGAATCGTCCCTACAAATAGGATGTAGGGCTCAGCAATACCAAAATTTTCCAAAATTTGCCGTGATTCTCTGCGACCTAGTTGATAGTTCCGTGGGTCAGCCGCTGGGTAGGCGACTTTGATCTTAGCTGGGCTAACGCGATATAGATCGACCACATTTTGTTTGGTGTATTCACTAATGGTGATGACCGCCGCGGCGTGTTTCACACTGTATTCGGTCCACTTGGTGAGCTGCATTCGGTCATGGAGGGTAAATTGATCAGGATAGTCTAGATAAGCGGTATCTAAAACAGATGTCACGTAAGGTACGGGTGATAAACGGGGGGCGTAATGCCCAGGGTTATAGAGCACCGCGTAGTCACGTTGGTGGAGATAAAGATGTAGTGGTAATGCCCATTGTGTCCAGAAGCGTTCTGGTTTGATGACTTCATATCGCCAGTTTTTGTGTTCAGAGGGCAAATCAGACTGGGGGGGATGGGCAAGGAGAACGGTTGCTTGATCATCAGACTTCGCGATCCTAGCTCTTAGTTCGTGTAAAAGTTCGAACGCATAGACATTGCTGCCCACCCTGGATTTAACGTTGGCTTCGTTGCCGTCGATGGCGATGTGGATACCCATAATCTGTCTAATGTTTACTATTGTTTGCTAGCCAGCGCTTGTTGATAGACGTTAATCGTTTGGGTGATGACATCTTGCCAATTAAACATCTGTAAGCGGATGATCATTTTTTGTAAGCGCAGTCGTTCTTGATCCTTGTTTTCATTCAAAATCGTGTTGATGCCAGCTCGGATACTCTCCACAGACTGAGGATCAACCAACTCGGCGGCGTTGCCAGCCACTTCGGGCATGCTAGAAATGTCAGAAGTGACAACAGGCGTGCCATGGTGAAAAGCTTCTAAAATGGGCAAGCCAAAACCTTCATAAAGTGAGGGGTAGGCAAATAATCTCGCCTCTGCGTAGAGTACCGACAGCTGCTCATCATCAACTCTGCCCAAGAAACGTAGATGATCTGAAAAGTTTTGATACTCTTTGTTTTCTGTATCATCCCAGCCTGATTCACCGGCAATGATCAAATCCAAATCTTTTTGCAGAGGTTGCCAGGCTTCAATTAAATTCTTGAGGTTTTTGCGGGGTTCACGATTGCCCACAAACAGAATGAATGGTCGGTTCAATTGCAACTGGTTGTTGATTTTTTCATACTTTTCTTCGGTTAAGCGATCATTGACTAACTTGACTTCAAAAGGTAGAGCTTCATGAATAACATGCACTTTTTGGGCAGGAATACCCAACTGCTCTACGACGTCATTTTTGGTTGCTCTACTGACCGCAATGATGGTGGCATCTCTTTTTTTGAGGATGTCCCAAGACTGGCGATGCATCTGTAAAACTTTGGGATGAGCAGTTTCTGGATATTTGAGGATAGCTAGATCATGAATGGTGGAAACCAGCGGCAAATCGGTATCTGGTGGTTGCATCCAATCCCAGGAGTGAAAGAGATCGATGTTTGGCAACACTGAGCGAATTTTGGGGAAGTGCATTTTGTTCCACAAAAAATTAAACATTGAGGGTGGATAAGCTTGGATTGAGGTTTCGGCTTTGGCATTGCCCGCTTCCTTTTTGAGCTGTTCGGCAATATCAACTAATTGCTGCCTCTGCCGGAGCGAAGAGCCGTAAAGGCTGACTCTGACCTTAGGACTAGCCAGTAAACCACGCACTAAGTTGGTGGTGTATCGTGAAACGCCCCGATGATAAATGGTAGAAGTGATGTCAATACCCACACGCAACATACTTACTTTCTCTTTTGAGATTGATGAGTCAAATTCCTTGCTTGTTATAGCTTAACACAGCTTCAGGCCTTGCATAAATCCTCACAAAACCAATCCGAGGTTGATCTATCAGTGAGACCGGCTTGAAATCGTGTGTTTCCAGATGGAATTCTAGTCTTCTATCAGGATCAGTCAAGTCTCTAAGGTAATCAAACAGCACGACATAGTGGTAATCATTGAGCGGTTTGAGGGTTGAAGATAGGTCGGTCTCGGCGGTGATGAACAAAGTGTTGGGCGTGTATGCGGGAAAGCTGGCTGGCGCGTACCATACCCATGGTGCGAAGGGAGCATTGAAGCCAAAAAGAGCCGCCGCCCCGCTTGGGTAATCAGTGGTAATTTGACTAATTAATTCGCGCCAGTTTTCGCGTTGCAAGTTGGGACTGGTCCAGTATTGGTTCAAAGCAAAAATATTGATCAGCAGTAGCCAACCGATCAAGCCGGTAACGATCAAGCGCACTTGGCGTAAAGCAGGTTGTCTGGCTAACTTTTCGCTGATCATCAGCACCGTTGTGACGATGAGCAGATAAAATGCTGGCAAGCTGAATAAAACGCGCTTAGGTTGCAAAACAGGCACCCAAAAGGACACTATCCAGGCAGTGAGGATGGGTACAATCAGCCAGATAAACAAAATCATCAGCTGGCGAGTGAATAATCTCAAGCGATAAAGATAATAACCTGTGAGGGTTATCAGGCCAAGAGCGATGATGGCGCTACCAATCAAAAGTAAGTTCAGATCAAAGTTGAGTTCGCCATAAACAAAAGTAGCAGCCGTCAGCGGCAACACTTTTAATTGCGGAATGCTGACCACTTGATCCCATCCGGGTAATTGAGTCCGTAGTAGTGTGCCTACCTGCAGTTGGGTCAAAAATGAGGGCAGCCAAGGGGCAAATAAGACACTTGCTAAGATTAGACTCCACATCCATCGCTGCCAGTGGTGGCGATAAAACCACGCTAACACCAGTAGTTGGCTAAAGAGTAAAAACGGGTACAGGTAGCTGGAGTACAGACCTAAGGCACTAATGAGGCCAAAACTGACTAAAAATTTTGGTGAAAGTTGTTTTTGATCAAGGTGATTAATTAACAACCACCAGCTCCAAGTTGCCCAAAAAGCTGGCAGAGAGTATGGTCGGAGTTCTTGGGAATAGAAGACGTGTAAAAAGGAAGTGCTGAGCAGTAATGCCGACCAAAAACCCACCTGTTTGGAAAATAATTTTCTTCCGATTAAGTAAGTGCCGATGATGGTGCCAATACCAGGTATAAAAGCGCCAAACAAGCGGAGCCACCACTCGGCTGTACTGACGCGACTGGCAAAATGAACGATGAAATGCAGCAATGGTGGTTGAAAGTCGTGTTTGATATCTAACTGGGCGCTGAGTGGCCGCACACTTTCTAACGCTTGAGCCGCCTCATCCAACCAAAAGGAACCATTCAGGAGCGGTAAGCGCAAGCCGACTGCAACCAACACCAAGATGCCAATTAACACCCAATCTGGAATAGTTTTAAAATATTTTTGCATCTTGAGTATATGGTAGCAGAGATTGCTAAAAAATTTTCGACCACAAAAAATCCCGCAGTGAGCGGGACTTGATGTCTAACC
>CAZKSJ010000012.1:0-1529 GCA_964555515.1 uncultured Pseudomonadales bacterium | reverse complement strand
AGATATGACAGAGATGTATGCCAACCAAACAGTAGTCGTCACCGGAACGGCCGGTTTTGTAGGTTCACACTTAACTGATGGACTACTTGCTAATGGTGCGCGCGTAATTGGGGTGGATAACTTCCTCACCGGCCGCGCAAGCAATCTTGAACACCTCAAAGAAAATCCTAATTTTACTTTTATTGAATCTGATGTCACCCTGCCAACAATAAATTACCTGACTGATCAACCCAAAATTGATGCCATCTTTCACCTCGCCTCCCCTGCCAGTCCACCCCGCTACCAAGAATACCCAGTGGAAACTTATTTAGTCAACTCTTACGCCACTCATCAACTGCTCCAGTACATCAAAAGTGTTCATCCCAGAGCGAAATTTATTTTTGCCAGCACGTCAGAGGTTTATGGCGAACCGCACGAACATCCGCAAAAAGAAGGATATTGGGGTAATGTTAATCCCAATGGAGTTCGATCGTGTTATGATGAAGCGAAACGTCTCGGTGAAACTATTTGTGGTGTACACCAACGAGATTTCAATTTAGATGTGAGGATAATGAGGATTTTCAACACTTATGGCCCCAGGATGGATCCACAAGACGGTCGAGTCATTCCGCAGTTTATTTCCCAAGCACTTGCTCATCAACCCTACACCATTTATGGCGATGGCTCTCAAACTCGTTCTTATTGTTACGTCAATGACCTGATAGATGGGATTTTGAAATTTGGCAGCATGTCAGGTTTGAGTGGCATCACGGTTAATTTAGGTAATCCAGGTGAGTACGCGGTTAAACAAACAGCTGAGATAATTCATCAACTGGTGCACCCAAATACGCAACCGGAATTTGAGTTTAGAACTTTACCGGGTGACGATCCCACTCATCGTCAACCAGATATTGCGTTAGCAATAGATAAGCTTGGCTGGCAGCCCACGATAGACTTCAGAACTGGGATTAAACATACTCTTGAATACTTTCAAGAATTAGCAACTTATTAGCCGGGTAAAATTAATCATCAGAAGCATACTGAGGGGCACACAAAGCACTGGTGATAAACTGCAAGTAGTCCGTGGGATTAATTGCTGTTGATTCATGTTGAGCAGAATGAGGTGAGCTGGCAATATGTTGGATCAGCAAATTATAGTCTCTTTCCAATAATCCCTGAGCAGAAACCTTATTCACAATTTGCAGTAACTGTGGATTCAAGAGTTGGAGAAACTTTTTGAAGTTTACCTCACCAGACCTCTGCCTAATCAAAGCAGCTAATTGAGTAATGATTGATGCCACGATGGTGAGGTCTGCATGCTGGCCGTTACAATAAATCCGACATGTTTCTACCGCATCTCGTCGCTTATATGAGGGATACTTTTTTTTCAGTTTTCCTTCAACTTTTTTAATGGCTTTCTCAATACTCTCTTGGTTGGATTTTACTTGAATCGATAAAGCAGGATTTCCCAACAACGCTTCGATGGCGGGTGTTACTCTGATTAAAATATCAATTCCTCGAGCATCTAGATCATCATTTGGCGATGCATG
>CAZKSJ010000011.1:0-22931 GCA_964555515.1 uncultured Pseudomonadales bacterium | reverse complement strand
AAATTACTAGAAGAAAAATCTAAGAATACTGCCCGAAAAAAATAGGATTAAAATTTTAAGTGCGACTTTGTTTTAGCATTCCGCAGCCGTCAAAACTTTTCCAGCTGGTCAATAGAATCGTCATAATCACGCTCAACATGCTCGCCACATAAATTGCAATCATGATGGCAATTTGATATTTAATCGCAGTACTAGGAGATGAGCCAGCAATTATTTGGCCGCTCATCATGCCAGGAAGCGACACAATCCCAATCGTGGCGGTCTTGGCGAGGCTGGGTGAGATGGCGAGTTGCACGCTCTGTTTAAAAAAGGGCGCTAAAGCTTCTTTGCGCGTTGCTCCCATCGCCAATCTATATAAATAATATTTCTGTTGATCTTTGATATTTTGAAAGAAATTATTGATTGCTACAATGTTGGTGCTCAAAACGTTGCCAAGCAACATACCGCCTAATGCGATTAAATACCTAGCATCAAATAAGTAATCTAGCCGAATAATGAAGGCATTGAAGTAGATCAGGACTGCTAGAGTGGGGATTGCAAATGCAATTAAAATTAACCACCAGCTTGACTTCAAATTAATTTTTGCCCTGCCAGTTGCAGAAAAAACTGCAGTCCCCACCATTAAGGCAAACCAACTCAAATTTAGCCACCAGCTATTTTGTTGAAAAATATACTCCAAGAAGAAGCCAACCAGCACCAGCTGGAGGGACATTTTAGTGATTGAGACCAATGAGTCACGCCGCAAGCCTAGCTGAAAATATTGATCAGCGAGCAAAGTAGGAATAATCAGCGCAAAAGCGGCAATCAATCCCAGCACCGAAATATCTATCGTATCCATTTCTTATCCTTAAAATCAAACAATTTTACTTGGGATAGTTTTTTCCATTCTTGATCGTGCGTGACGATGATCGCCGTCAAGTCTTTGTGCTTAAACAAGTTGGTCATGACGATTTTTTTGGAAGTCGGATCCAGTGAAGCAGTCACTTCATCCAGTAAGATGACTGGTCTTTTGAGCAGTAAAGCAATCACCAAAGCTAGCCGTTGTCTTTCTCCTCCAGACAGTTCTTGAATTTTTTGTTGGAGCATGGCGGCAGGTAGCTCAAACTCAGTCATGAGAGAGATGATCTCCTCGTGACTCACGGCTAGATGCTGATTGGCTTGAAAAGAAAAATACTCATTGATTAAATCTGCAACCAGCCCTTCGCCGATCATCACATCTTGGTCAACGTATGCCACTTTGGTTCTTACCCAGTTGATATGGTTGGAACACACTTTCTTATTCAAGACATAAACATCGCCAGAGTCTGGTCTGACGAACCCCAAAATAAGCTTGAGCAAAGAACTTTTGCCAAGACCTGATCTGCCAAAAACTACGACTTTTTCGCCTGAATTGATAGTCAAATTAAGGTGATCAAAAATTTCTTTTTGACTAAACTGCAGTGAAACATCTGCAAATTTAATCACTGGTTGAGAAGTTTGTTTTGACATTGATAAGGCTGATTGATGAAGCTGATTATAGGTGTTGAAGTGACCTTTGTCACATCAAGATGATCGACAATGGCGCATTGTGTCGTTTAATCAGAACAACCATCATTTTAATGCTTATTGAAAGTATGATTTATTTTTGCAGTTCTACAATTGAGGGTAGTTATTTTTGTTTAGAGACAAGATAATCTCACTGACATGATAATTAACATGAATCGATTCTATTTAAAATCAATTGCTTTCTGGTTCATTTTGTTAGTAATGGCACTTGTCAATGCAGTTGTTAGAGAAACAACTTATAAACCTCTACTCGAGCCAATAATAGGAATTTGGGCTCATCAAATTAGCTCGTTGACAGCAGTGCTGTTATTTGCGCTGGCGATATACACATATCTAAAAAATGTGCATCAAAATTACCATTCGCGTGATCTTTTTTTTGTAGGAATGATGTGGATGATGATGACGATAGTTTTTGAAACAGGGATGAATGTCTTTATTCGTCATCTAAGTTTTAATGAGGTATTACAAACTTACTATTTTTGGCGGGGTGACACCTGGTTCTTTGTGCTGTTGTCTTTGGTTATTTTGCCGGTTGTGATAGGCAATAAATTAAAAGAAAAAATGACAAATTGATATTCAGAATGGTGAGGAGCTATTTTGAAATATTTGGCAAAAGGGTCTTTTCTTTCAAAGATCTTAAATCAAACGCAGTCATGACAACAGTGCCTTCAGACTCACCATGATTGTAGATCACAAAACCTACATGTCTGGGCTCGTCCTTTTCCCGAAAAAGTGTGCCATTATGTACCCTAACAATACGTTGTTCATCATCAATCAGCATGCCAGCCAGCAATTCATCCGACATTTTTAACTGTGGTGTAAAATTCCCCTTAATACTTGTCGTATCAAAGGCGATGTAATTGAATTCTCCCGGTTGCAGAGTAAATTGTTGGTATGGGTAACCTATTTCAAGTAAACTGATGTCATCTTGCCGCATTTGTCTAATGTGATCAAACAAATCCGCGTCCCCAACGCCAGGATCTAGCAAGGCTTGTCCTAAATATTGGATATATGTTTCTTCAAGATTAATTTCTGGAAAAATTAATTGGAGCATTTCGTCAAAGGGCGTTTTGGCGATTGCACACGAAGTCGTTTTTAATCTTTCAAATATTTGTGGCCAACTTACTTGATATATTCTCATCAGCTGTGAAACTAGCGCGTGGTGTTCATATCCCCTCGAGGGTGTATTGCCAATATTGCGATTGTTATAGAAATCTTTTGCACGAGTTTTTCTTTCAAACTGGATTATTTCATTTTTATCGTAAAGAGGAGTTACGGGATGAGAAGCGTAATAGTCTATGGAGAATGCTGTAGCAAGAGCTTCTTCTAATTTTGATTTTGCAAGATTATTAATCTCCATTATTGAATGCAAAGATTCATGGGTGGCTAGAAGACGAAAATACTCAGTCTGTTTGAGTAAACTTTCATCTGGGTTATTGATTGGGTCGAAAAACATTCTAATTTGAATTAACACTACTGATTTTCTATCATATATGCAAAAAATATTTAGTAAGTCGGATTTAATTTTCATATAATATTGAGGATCTAATCCTAGAATTACTCGATACTCAACATTTGCATCATCCGGATAATAACCAAGGTCAGAAAATAGATGATAAATATGTGCAAAATAATCACCGTATGCAATCAAAAAATCCGACGTCTTGAATGAATAACTACCATCGGGTCGTTGTTCAAACCAATCTTCAGACACAGATTGCATGTAATGAGGATCAACATTATTTTGTTCACCAATGGGAATTAAAGCTTCGAATCCATTGCCAACTGCAGTTACATTACGGCTATACTTTATGACTTTTACTCTTGTATTCCATGGGTAAAAATATATTGGTTCGGCAATTTCATCAGCAAGACTGATGACTTTTTCATAATGCCAGAAAGTACCTTTCGTTGATTCGGAATTAACTAGCTGATTAGGAGTATTTTCAACAACTGGTTGAGCAATAATTTCAGTTGGAGGAGAATTAGTTTCTGATTTCGCTTGATTGGTAGAGAAGAGTGACGAACAAACAGCAATTGCCAGTATTCCTGGAATTAATTTTACGGAATTGATCAATCTTTCTTTTTGCACGCAGTATTATAACTTATAGGTCTAGACCCTTGTTTCCATCATCAACAAAGTAGACACGATTATTCTCTTTGCTCTGGGAATCTGCTAGCATGAGAGTGTAATATTTATTCTTCATTAACTCATTATGACCACTCATCTTGTCATTTATTTGCTTGCTTTCGTGGGCATTTGGATTGGGTCTGGTTTGGCCATCGGGGCAGTAGAAAAATTATCTAGACTTCTAAGAATTTCTTCGTTTATTGTTTCATTTTTAGTACTTGGAATTTTTACATCTGTTGGTGAAATTTCAGTTGGTGTTAACGCTATTCTTGCGGGTGATCCAGAAATTTATGTAGGCAACCTAATTGGGGCATCAATTGTAATTTTTATGTTAATTATCCCCTTATTAGCGATCAGCGGAAATAAAATCAATATTTCAAAAGAATTTCGGGGATTCAATTTGCCCGCTTCATTGGTAGTCATTGCTTTGCCAGTGGTATTATCAATTGATGGTCAAGTGACCAGAACCGATAGTATAATTGTGATGGTTTTGTTTGTGTTGTTGGTGCTTGCTGTCCAAACCAAGAAGAACTTCATCGAACACATCACTACCCTAGCTACTAAATCGAGCATCAAGATTGGTAAGGAGCTTTTTAAAATATTATTTGGATTGAGTATCATCTTCATAGCAAGCCGGTTTGTGGTATCACAAACCATTAACTTTTCTGAAGTATTGGGAGTTTCACCCTTTGTAGTTAGCTTGTTGTTGATAGCAATTGGCACTAATATTCCAGAGTTGTCATTTGTAGTGCGGTCAATGTTTATGCGTAGCAACCAGGTTGCTTTTGGAGATTATGTAGGATCAGCTGCTTTTAATGCTTTTTTACTTGGTTTGTTGACTGTGGTCAATGGTCGGCCTGTTTATCTGACCAATAGTTTCCTCATCTCACTAATATTTCTCATCGTTGGTCTGGTGATGTTTTATAATTTTGCCAGATCTAAGCACTCCATATCTCGTTGGGAAGGAGCAATATTATTAATGCTCTATGTGTTATTTTTAACTGTGGAGATACTGACACATTAGCATTACTAAGAAAATGATGATTCTTAACAAATATCAATTGAAAGTGAGAAAATAAGTAACTTTAAGGCACAACCCGTGAAGCAAACAACTGTCAGGAAGACTATATCGCGTGTGAAAATTGAACAGTACGTGAAAATATTGCTAGTTGGCTGCTCATGCATGCTGATGGGTTTAATGATTTTGAATTTTTTAGTGTTACTTAGTTTATTAATAGGGATGGTGAACCTCAAATTGAGTGGGCAAAATACTAATAGTTATTACATTACAGAAAATCAAGCCACGTTTGCAGGATCTTATCAGGCGGTTTTAGAATTAGTAAACGGCCAATCATTACCAGAAATTAGATTATCAACTGTGCTCATGGTAATTGCACTAGTGGCTATAGTTGGCTATATAGGGCAGATGATCATTGAAAAAATTGATATTTTTAGTAGGACAAGGAATTACACAAAATTCATAAAATTGGGAAGTGTTACTTATCTTGCAGTCGGAGTTTGTGCGGTTATGACTACAATTTGGTTGGCCCCCGCGTTGCTTGTGCCCAATTTGATTTTGTTTATTCTCAGTTTGGCAATGGCCTTTTTTGCCTTACTGTATATTTATTTCTCTATTAAAATTACATTGATTAATTTTAGAAAGATTTGAGAATGCCTAATCCAGAAAATCACCAAAATAATTTTAGAGAAGAACGAGCTGAGGTTCCTTCAGATGCAGTTGAGCAGCAACCGATGCCCCCGTTGCCTGAGCTTGATGTCAGTCACTTGGTTGTACGCGAGTTTGATCTTAAGGTTGAAATGTGGGCAGATATCAAAGACGACATCGTGTGGATTGAGCAAAGTCACTTTGGGGATGAAGCATGGACAGAGGCTGAACTGAAAGAAAAAATGACTTCTCCAGAAGCAACAGTCGTGCTTTTAACCGATCCGATCAATGGATCGGTTGTTGGTTTTAGCTTTGCCAATCCAGCGGAGAATGTTTATCAACAAGATTTTCCCGATGAGAGGTTAGAGAGCGTTATAAGACTAGATGGCCGATCGGCTTATGTGGAAGACATTGCTGTAGATAAAGCTTATATAGGCACGGGCGTGTCGAACTTGTTGCAACAACGCTTAGTCGAGGTGTTAATCAGCAAAGGTTATAAATATGTTGAAGCCGATGCCACAACCACCAACCAATTTGCCGATCAGTTGATTGCGCAGTTAGAGCTAGATGGTCGGTTGGTAGAGGCGGGGGCAGCGCCGCACGATAGTGAATTTGGCGAGCAGAGGTTTTTTCGTGCTAGATTGACTAGTCCTGATAAAACTTAAAACCTCCAATCTTGGCCAAGCATATCTAGAATCTCCCCACTTATATCTGCTAAGATGTGTTTATGAATGAAGCAGGATCAGGTAAGTTGGCGTCACCAGTTTCTGAGTCTCCGACACTAGCGGAGATTGAAGGGGATGAAGTAATATATCCGATCTCAGATAATAACGCACCACTGGCAGAGCTGGAACAGCAGCTTGATCCAGAGATTAAAGATATATTGGAAAACAAAGAGATTGCGGATCCTGAAATTTATGAATATGTCGTACGAGTGCTGACTCATCCAGAGCTTGCTAGCTTGCGCACTCGTGTTCAGAGATTTTTGGTGGATTACTTTACAAGCAAACCTTATCAAGAAGAGGTGGATTTATTAATACACTTTTTGTTTGAAGATAAAATCTATGAACACGAGGCTTTTAAATATCTTTCCTATCTTGGTGTAGATGCGTTGATTAAGTTGATTACTCTTTATCATGTTCAAATTGACGAGCTGAAGGAGATTCTTTCACTCTATGTTGAGTTAATCAGGGATGAAAACGATGAGCATTATTTCGAACAGTATTTTCTTGATCCAAGTTTATTTGCTAAGGGTGATCAGCTTAACATGGAAAAATATAAAAAATATTTAGGGTTGTTAAGTAATAAGGAGATCTGTGACGCACTATTGTTACACGCCCAGGAATTTGCATCTTTTGAAACGATTATCCAGAAAGGCTTGATAAATTCAATCATTCCGGATATAAAAGCAGGTCAAATCGGTGAATATGTAATTATCGCCAAACAGATTAAATCTATTTTGAGAAATTCATCATTTTTTAATGATTCGTTGCCACTTTATAGTTTGATAAATCGTGGTGTAGATATCAAAACTGCACAAACTGCGTGCAATCTGATCAACTCATTATCTTATAGAACGCTCACTGAAGAAGTCAAGTTCGCGATTGAACATATGTGTGATGATTTAGATCCATTTGCGTGTGTTGTTTTTCTTGATGCCATGATGAATAGTCGCGACTTTCTTGAATTTAATGGTTATATCCAACTGGCATTGGTTAAATTATTTGACGGCAATAATGCTGCTCAGATTATAGAAATGCTAAAAATATACAAAGCTGATGAAAGATTTGTTAACAAATCAAAGAATAGATCAATAGGACTTTATTTAACCTTAAGCAGTATTGGTCTAAAGAGTGTAGACGATATCATGAAAGCCATGGATATTGATGATTACATCTCATCATTAGGCATTCCAGACCTTGAGCTATTTTCCAAAGAATTGCTGCCACAATTATTGCCGCTGTCTTTAGAACAAGCCAAGCAAGCTGCAAAAGAGATTGGAGAAATATTTATTGCCAATAATGTACCACTTTTTGAGAGGCAGTATTTGGTATTTGAGAGATTGTATTTCCAGACTGGCACAATTTTCAGAGAAACAAGATTTTGGAAAGAGTTGAAGAGTAGGGGGAGTGAGGCAAATTTAAGCCCATTTTTGAGAATGCTCGCGGAAAATGTTAATCAGCTAATTGAAGAAGGAGCTGTAGATAAGCAAAAATTGTCCAATGTTGATGCGGTGAAAATGGTTTTTTGGAGAGATTTGCTTCACATTGCCATTGATTCAGCGGATCAAAGTCTAATATCTTTTCTCACTCGACTGCGAGAAAATCAAGCCATATTAGATCATGTTCATATATCTAAATTTCAAAATGTTAGTGATGAAGAGGCGATTATATTAGCCAGTTTCTTTCAACAAATCAGAACAATTCAATCCCAACATATCAAGAATCCCAAAACTGATGTACTTCAAAATCCAGGTTTAACGTTGAGTGATCAATATCGTCAATTAGTAGAATTAGTGGGATCTGCTGATGAAAATATAGTAGATTATCTGGTTGATAAATACTACTCTACTGCCGAATATAGCACGATTAAGGAAATCCTCGATAGAATGAATGAAGTAAAGTCACTAGCGCATGAGAGGAATCTTAGTTCCCTGCAGCTGTTGAGTAAGCAAGGATCAAGTGCTGAGAGTCAAGTTGAAAACAGAGATGATCATCATCGGACACTAACTTTTGCAGCTGGTGATCTGATCAAAGCCGCCAATATTGACAATTGTCACTCGATTTTACAAACTGGCTTTAAGTCAAGGGAGTTTCTTGGTTCCGAGGGTGACACCGCTAATTCAGATAGAACCCCATATGACGCAGATTTTTTTAGAATTTTACCATCAGACTTACAGGGACATGAACATGAGATAGATCTGCAAAATATTATAGACAGTCATTATGGTGGACTATCTTTTGTAATTAGGGATAGGAAACAGTTTTATCTCTCCTTTGAAGATAACACTAGCCCAGAAGAAGTAATAGATAGATACGAATTAATTCCGTCACGTTTATTGGGTCAGAGGCACTATGGAGTGAGGACGGGTATTGCCGCTACAGAGATCGATGCGATTGTGATCAACGGCAATTTGACAGATTTGCAGTTACAACAACTTTATTTTCAAATTGCTAACAATGGTTTTTATATTCCAGTTTGTGACATAAATGGCAGAGTGCAATTTTTCATTGAAGATTATCAAAGCAACCAATTAGATTCTCAGCTAATTACCAGTTGTTTGACCGTAGGCCAATTTTCGCCAGACCAATTAATTCAGGCATTTGAAAGTTGTCCATATATGAAGGCACTATATGCGCTTGATTCTGGAGTGAGCGAAAGATACACATTGCGTGAGCACACCCTAATGGTTATGGCACAATTTGAAAAGTACTTTGCGAATGACTATGACTTGAGTGCAATTACCAAAGACAACATCCGAATTTTATTGGCACTCCATGACATTGGTAAATCATTGGCTGCAAAAGATGGCAAAAAATTTGAACAACACGAGTACTCAAAAAGAATTCTACAATTTGCTCTTCCGGCCTGCGGTTTATCTCCTAAAGAATCAGAAAAATTAATGGCGGTGGTGGATCAGGATATCTTGGGTGAGTATTTTGTGACTGCCACAATTGAGGGCTCACAAGAAACTGAGGGCTCTCTAGAAAAAGCTGTTCGAAAAATTATCAGCTTGGCTAAAACACTTCGAACAAAACCCAGAGAAGTGTTAGAACTCATTAGGATTTATTATGTCTGTGATGCTGGCAGTTATACCGCCGATGCGTCTGGACGAAAAGACAAAAACAATTTGGGTTATATTTTTCAATTTGGCAACTCACAAGGAAAGCCGCCGGTGACTTTCAGTGAAAAATACCAGCCAAAATTTGATAAGTTGGTCGAAGCTATAGAGCGCATTTAATGATTAATTAGATCTCCTACTCGCCTGAACAATTGTGATTCAATGATAACAAAATCAGCCAAATTTTCAGTTTTGCTATATAATCACTCATTGTGACCAAACCCAAGTCTGCTTCCACTCTAAAATCTGTTACTACTCCTAAGCAGGATTTATTTCTGCAAATGGTGCTAGGAGTACTAGTTTATGCAGTAGTATTGGGATTTTTTAATGACTACACTGACATTTTAAACACAACTTCTTACTCCACCACGTTTATGGTTGCGGTGGTGATGCAGATCTTGACTTACTTAACCCTAGAGTTGAAGAAAAAAATTGCTAAATACTTCAAAAGTAAAAATGGTAAAGCGGCTAAAGTGTGGCTAGTGTTGAGCGTTTGGCTAGTGATGTTTTTTTCTAAGTTTGTTTTCCTGGCTGTGTTGGACTTTATTTTTGGTAAAGACGTAGAAATAAGTGGTTTTATTGGTTTAGTACTCATAATTATGGCGATGTTGGCGGGAAAGTTTGCTATCGACCTGACTTATCGGCGGCTTGGGCAGCCAAAAAGTACACTGCTTGAAAATTTAGCTAATCCTCAATAGACTGGACTCTGAGAGATTAATTTTAGAAGATTATTTCTAGTTCCCTATCTGCTATGATGAATGATATGCCGTTTATTTCCCGGGCTTTCCGGTGGTATTTGGTTGATGGTTTAGCCTTTCTCTGGTTACTATTCCGGAATTATATTTATTTCTTCTGGAATTTATATGGTATTAGCCGTCATGCCAAGACGTTGTTTGCGCCCTGGAAGCGGCTGATGCGAGTTAGGACGACCAGAGGCCTTGATTTTGAAGATATTTTTGATGTGTTTTCTTATAACGCGGTTAGTGCCATGATGGGCGCGATCATCCGGTCGGCCACTATCTTCTGGGGGATAGTGATGATTGTCTTGTTTATAGTGATGTGGGTAGGTTTGGCGGCGGCTTGGGCGGTTACTTTTGTTTACTTCCCCTTATATTACTACTATTTTTCTGTCACCCACCCGCATTTACCTAATCTCTACAAGTCATATCAACGCTCACAGGCTTTATTGGTAAGTGCCATGCAAAATGATCCACGAGTAAGGGAGGTTTTTCTGAGGTTGGGTTTTGATACTGGCACGAGGCAACAAATCTTTGATTTGATTGTCAGCGGTGGCGAGAATAACCAGCCGTCAATCGATGAGGAGATAATCAAGCAACTCTATACCAAATCCGCTTTGCTAGTGACCTTACTCTCACGAGAACTGGTGCGTGATGAACATGCCCAGTTATTAATCACCCATCGTCTATCCGCAGATGATTGCCGGCTGCTTTGCAATTGGGTAGTTGAGGATGACATAAAAAAATATCACGATAAGCAGTTTTGGACGATCCGCAAGTTAAGTGAATCACGTTCGATTGGCAAGGATTGGGCGTTTGGTTATACGCCCACGATTGATCGGTATGCGACCGATGTGGCGATGATGGGGATCGATCAACTAAAGTTTGATATTCATCAAGCTGTCACCACCCAAGTTGAGCAAATCTTTTCTCGTTCTTCAGTAGGGAGTGTTTTATTGAGTGGCGCCCCCGGCACTGGCAAAATGACTTTGGTCAATTTCTTGGCTAAAAGAATTTATGATGGCAAAACTACACCAGAATTAGCCGACCACCGGGTGATGTTACTAGATGTAGATGCGGTCTTGTCTGCTTCTGAAAGTGCAGAATCAAAAAACTACGTCTTTGAAAAAGTCTTAGCTGAAGCGCACCACGCTGGCAACATTATTTTGGTGATTGCTAATGTGGATCGTTATCTGCAGAACACCCAAAAAGGCACCAATTTAAGCACAGTCTTGAGCAGCGTCAGTGGCCGCTATAAAGTCAAAATTTTGATGACCGCCACCCAGACGAATTTCAAAGATGTAATCAGGCAAGACAACTTATTTTTATCGTCAGTGCACACTATTGATTTGCTACCATCCAGCCGCGATGAGACAATCAAGTTGCTGTTGAATTTATTGCCCTCGTTTGAATCAAAACAAAAGTATTTCACTTTTTCTGCAATCAAGGAGATTGAAAAGTACGCGGGTTACGTTTATCCCAACGTCCCACAGCCATCTTGTTCTGTGCGGGCGTTGGAGCTGGTTGCTAAGTATAGTCAGAACCAGGTTGTGACTGAAGTAGATGTGCACGCGTTGTTTTCTAAACAAACGAACAGCATGATTGGTCAACTGACCAGCCAACAAAAAGATAAGCTTGCCATGCTTGAGGAAACCTTGTCAGCAACGATTGTGGGTCAGCAGCACGCGATTAAACAGCTGGCCAGCGCTTTGAAGAGAGCCAACCTAGAGTTGTCTGGCAGAGAAAAAACAATGGGGGCATTTTTGTTTTTAGGCGCAACCGGCGTGGGCAAAACAGAAACTGCTAAAACTCTAGCCAAGGTATTTTTTGGCAACTTACAGCACTTGATTAGAATTGACTGCGCGCAGTTTGTGACTGAATCAAGTCTAGAAGCTTTGATTGGTTCCACTCAAAATCCTACAGCCGGCGTTTTGACCGAAGCGGTGCACAAGCAACCATATTCAGTGGTGTTATTGGATGAGATTGAAAAGGCGCACCGAACGGTGCGCCTGGCATTGATGACAATTTTTGACGAAGGTTATTTGACCAATGGCAAGGGAGAAATTATTTCGTTTAAACACTCTGTGGTAGTGGCCACTTCCAATGCTGGTAGCGATTATCTTTATCAGCACTTGACCGAAGATACCTCAGTGGAAGACATGATTGCTTATTTAGTGCAGCATGACATTTTGCGGCCGGAGTTTATCAATCGGTTTGACGGTGTGGTTTTATATCATCCTCTGTCATATGACGATGTAGTGGAAATTGCCAAACGCAAGCTGCGTTTGTTCACCCAAAAAATGTTGCAGGAAAAAGGCATTAATTTACAAATTAGCGAGGAGACATTTCAGCAGGTTTATCACGCTGGGTATAGCAGAGAGTTTGGCGCCCGGCACTTGGAAAGAGCGATTAATCTGATTGTGATTGATAAGGTGGCCGAAGCGTTGCTGCGTACCGAGGTCAGCGCGGGTGGCACTTTGGTGGTGTAGCTGGTGTGAGTTTGCCGATTGATAAGCCGATTGTTCAGGGGATTGCTCTGTTGATTAATCAGTCTGCTGCTCTGCGCCCCGCTACGAAGAATGGTTGTCGATTAGTCGGTCGAGTGCTCTGTCGATTGGTCAGTTCATTACTCTTCCGATTGTTGCGTCGACCACTCAAATGACTGATTGTCGTCTAATCAGGCGACCGCTCTGCTGATTGATCAGGCGACTGTTTTGTCGATTGCTCTGTTAACGGCAATGTCGATAATATTTGAAATCATCAGATTTTTGTTGGTTAAGATCGACCCCCAATCATTAGCAACTCTCCCCAATTTCGCAAAAAAATCTTACGGCTTAATCTCAAACACTTTCCGCTTTGATTTTTCACCCCGGATCAAGATGATCTGATTTTTTCTAATTTTTAAGTATCTGGCTAGCGCAACCAACGCCGCTTGGTTGGCTTTGCCTTCGGCTGGTGGAGCGGTCACATAGACTTGAAACTGATTATGCCCCATGCTTTCTATTTTTTCGCTGCTGGAGCGGGGATGAACGAACGCAAAAATTTCCATAAGGGGAGTATAATACATTCAGCCCAAAATGAAATGAAACAAATTTTATTTTTGTTGGTTGCGTTTATATTTTTAGTTTTTCCTCCAAGAATCAGCGCCTACACCGATGATGAAGAAATCTGTTATTCGCAGTGCGCTGCCTACAAGTTTGTTTGGCAGGGTGACTACTGTTATGACTTGTTTCAGCAACAGTGTGCCACTGGCGGTACTTCCATTAAAGACACCATTAAGTTTCTAAAAAGCATCAAAGGTGTATTGAAAAGCGGCGATGGTGTGGACACCGTTTTCAAAGCTTGGTTTGTGTGCAAGCCACTCATTGAAAATTGCATCGTGCCACAACTACGGGAATGCCGGAGTACTTGTTCGGCTGATGATCATTTTTATGCACCAGATTTATCAGTGGGTCATCCTTATGGTTACTTTGTTTATCACGGAGTGATTTACAACGAACGGGATCACACACTTACTTTCAAAGTGGTTAATAGTGGCCGTGGTTACGCATGGGACATTGGCGCGGCGGCTGTGTGGGGACACACTAGGAATCGCGACGGGTTGGTGTCGGGGGGTGGGGAGTTATTTTCAGAAACTATTCCTGAATTAATTTATGCTGGCGCTCGCAATGGACCACCAAAAACAGTTGGTGATTACATTGGTGATTTTATGATTGAAGAAACCAACTTTGCTCAATATTTACAAGGATTTAAATCTGACGCTGATAACTATAATGTGCCTGCTGTATGGTATAAAACTATCCCATTCACACCGCCAGAGGGTGAGCTAACCAAAGTCATTTTCAATGTTGATCCCAATCAGATGATTGATGAAAGTAGTGAGTTAAACAATACTTTTGTACTCACTATCGATAAATTACCCACACCGCCTTCTTACAAAATTGAAGATTTTTCTCAGCAGCAAGAGAACAATACGCTCAATAATTTTTTGATTGACTTCAAAGTTGCCAATACTGGAGAAGAAAATGGAGAAGTGACAGTCAAGATTTTTGAGGGCGAATACAGTGGTAGTAGCAATCAAACTGCTTTATACACAGGCTCGGGTACTGTGCAGGGTCTGCATAGGTATGGTTTTAGTACTTTTATCATGCCAGACGTTTCAACCGATGACACCTATTGTGGCAAACTAAAACATTATGAGTTGGTGGTCTTTGATGAAGGCAAAAAAGTTGATAGCTGGGAGTTCACATTGCCACTCTATTCTGGATCAGTGAGGGGCAGAGTGGAAGATTTATTTGGTAAAGCAGTTGAGGGAGCGGTGGTGAAAGCCAGTACTGGCCAGCAAACAACCACCAGTAAGACGGGATCTTATTATTTGAAAGGAATTAATCAGCTTGGTGAGGTGACAATTACTGTCACTCATCCAGAGTTTTCCAAAAATCAAACTAAAACTCTCAATTTTGTGATTGATGATCCGCTTGACCCTTGTCGCGAGGGTGGCTTAACTTTTCCTCACACCAATTTTGTGTTGCAAGATCAAGATGTGATGTTTAATGTCACTATTAAGGACCAGCATGGCAATTTGCTGACCGCACATGTGATGGCCACCAACCAGGATTGGCGATTTGAGAATGATGTGGCGGGGACAGGCCCATTACCAGGCATGCAGCCGGGAGAGTATTTTTTTACCATTACTGCCACGGGCTATAAAACAATTGGCCAGACAGTTAATGCTGTACCAAACCAGCAAAATTTAGAATTTGTGATGGAGCCGCTATCAGGGCGACTAACAGATGGTGGTTTAACCACTCATGCACCTCAGTTACTTTGGCAAATGGATCGTGGTGAGGAGATCTTTGCTCAAATGTCTGCGACTAAAGACGGCAAACTAGTGCTGTTGTATACGACCAGAAATCAGCCAATGACTGGTAAGTTGTATTTTCTGGACGCGATGACTGGCAACCAAGTGAAGGTTGCGTCACCAACCATTGCAACGGGCGGACAGTCTCAGTCTTGTCTCGATACTTCATATGATGGCAATACTACTGCGTTGTATGTCCACACCGGCACGTTTGGAATGGCTCAGGAGACTAAAAATTACCTAAAACTTTTTGATAATCATGGCAATGCAGCTGGCTCCAAGGATTTTGATGCTGGTGGTGGGGCACATGAGTGCGACGTTTCTCCTGATGGATTTTATGTCTATCCGGATAAATTATTAAATAAGGGTTTGTACACCTATACCAGGTTTGATATCCAGGGAGTTAAGAACAGCCAGCAAGCTATGACTTATCCTGGTTTATTGCATTTTACGACTGGTAATCATGTAGTGGTGGGGTGCCCGAGTGGCGGTGGTGAGTGTCTGCAGACTCTGAATGATACAGTCATCACCAATTTAGGTAAATTAGACAGCGTTGTCAGAAAAATTGATAGCAGCCAAGACGCGAGCAAGATCGCAATTCTAACTCGCGGCAAAGCATATTTATTTGCTAATGGCGGAAAAGTGTGGGAAAAGGAAGTTGATGTAGGCGGTGATCCGCTGTCATTGTCCATCTCACCCGGAGGTAAATTTGTTATTTATTCAACCCGCATCCCCATCCAACACGGCCGAATTTATAAGATTTTCACTGACAATGATCTAGATAAGACCGTTGGTGAGTTGCAGGATAGAGATGAAGATGTGATTTTTGTCCATGCCAATGATAAGGGTTTATTTGTTGCTACCGAGCATGGCAAAACGATCAAGTATTATCAAGTCGGGGCTTATGCGGTGGATTACAACCCTGCTACACCATCGCCAACACCATCTGGGCAGCAGACCACGAACAACATTTCTTACTATGACAACGGCGTTTGGCGGGGTTTAGGGGAAGTTAATTTTTATCAACTGCTGCCCGGCCGCCTCTACATGGCCAACTCCACTTTAAGCTTGCAAGTGATGGAACCACTAGGCAAGATTACATTCTTAGAAGGCACCATCTTTGGCACCGACAATTATCTGAATCCTGTACTGCTCAAAGGCCAGATCACCGCCAACTTTAACTCTGCTTTCGAAATTTATGCGCTTAAGTTTGATCGGTATGACCTCAATTTATTTGCCGAAAAACTGGCTGCATTCACGGCCGGCACACTACCTCAACCTGAATTTTTCATAGTAAAAAATGTGCACACTAAGTATCTCGTCAAAAATACTGAAAACAACTTTTCTGTGGCAGTGATGGCAGGTGAAGTCTCGGTGCTTGGTCAAGACATTTTAGAAACAGTCACTACTGGTAGGCAGATCCAGATTGATGGGGAGAACAACATCGTTAAATCTATTTACTTGGGCAACTGGCTATATTTTATTTTGTTGGCAATCGGCTTGGTGATTGGCGCCGGCTTGCTGTTCTTCTACAGAAAGACTCGCATTGGGAAATTGATCATAGTCATGCTTAGAAAATTGTTCAGATTTTTGTGGCAAGTACCCAATTTTTTATTTCGTATCTTATTAAAGTTGGTGAAGCTGCTACTCAATCTTGCTAAAAACTTAATCGCATGGACGGCTAGTAGTATCAAAGCCCAACTAACCAAGCGAGCGTCAAAACACAACAATCACTAGTTGGTGATCAATGAGCTTGACAAGAAATTAATCGATTTTGTATGTGAGAAACAATTAAGGAATGAAAACTTATGTCAAAAACAAAAAAATTCACCATTTTGCACTCCAATGACATGCACGGCGATTTTTTAGCAGAACTAAAAGCTGGCGATAAGACCTTAATTGGCGGTTTGTCATTATTATCTGGTTATGTCAATCAAGTCAGGGCGGAAGAAGAAAATGTGTTGTTTGTGATTGCTGGCGACATGCTCCAAGGTTCGCTGATCGATGCTGAGTTTAAAGGAATTTCCACGATAGACATTATGAATTATTTGTCACCAGATGTAGTAGCACTTGGTAATCATGAGTTTGATTACGGTTTGCCACACCTGTTATTTTTAGAAAAAATGGCCAACTTCCCGATTGTTAACGCCAATCTTTATATCAAAAAGTACAACAAGCGGATGATGACGCCATTTTTGGTGATCAAAAAAGCCGGCTTTGATATTTTATTCACAGGGATTTTGACCGATAAAATTAAAGATTCGCTCGCTCAGGACAAGTTGGTAGGCAGTTTTGTGTCAATCGAAGAAGCATCAAGGGAAGTAGGCAGGATTTGTAACGCTTACAAAAATGATGACATTGATTTGACTATTCTGTTGACCCACATTGGTTATGAATCAGATCTGCAACTAGCCAAGTTGATTGACAAAGATTGGGGGGTAGATCTAATTTTGGGTGGACATACCCACACTGTCATGGATCAACCAGCCAAGGTTAACAAGATTTTGGTTGCTCAAACTGGCGGTGGCACCAATCAAATTGGCCGGTTTGATATTACCGTGGATGATGAGACCAACGCGATTATTGATTATAAGTGGCAGATGGTACCCATCACTGACCAGACTGTAAAAAGAGACGAACAACTGGAAGAGTACATTCAGACATATCAAAAACAGGTTGATAGCAAGTATTCGGCTCTGGTGACTAAGTTGGGTGTGGTGTTAACCCACCCTCACCGGGAAGAAGAAACAACTTTGGGAAACTTCGTGGCCGATGCCTTTGCTGAGAATAGTGGTACAGACGTGATGTTGGTGGGCAGCGGCTCAATTAGGGTACAGCAAATAGGCCCATTGGTCACGCTCAAAGATTTCTTAGCTTGTTTTCCTTACGATGATGTTTTGCATCGGTTCGAAATTTCTGGGAAGCAACTCAAAGCAATTTTTAGCCACATCATGCGCCAAGACAACCGTAATGGCGAAGGCGAGTGTTATCAAGTCAACGCTGGTGTCAAAGCTGTCTACAGCGATCAAAAAGCGCAGTTAAAAAGTCTACGTATTGCTGGAAAACCAGTCCAAGGTGAGCAGACTTATACAATTTGTATGCAAGGTTTTCACTTCAATAATAGCCAAGCTTACTTAAATATTTCAAACGAAGAATTATTGGCGAAGGGCAATCACAAAGTAGTGACTACTTCTGCTCAGGATGTTTTAGAAGAGTATTTGCGCAGTCATCAGAACAGTAGTAGGCATATTGAAGGAAGGCTAAGTTATTTATGACACCAAAACAAATTATTTTTGTCGGGATTTTTATCTTGGGTGCCATCGGCACAGTATTGGTCATGCAAGGAAAAACCTTTGGACCAGTTGAGGAGACACGCGAGTGGGATGACCCGCCAGAATCGGAGTCGGAGGTGGAGTCGGAGTCAGATTCAGATCAACTTGTTCTGCTCGATTTGGACGCGAATGAAGCACCGATTGCTAGCAATCAGCCAACTAGCGCACAACCAAGTGGTGATCAGCCGGTTCGTGAAGTGCCCCAACCCACCGGTGAAGATGTGATTCGCACATTTTTCAATTTAATAGCTGAAAAAAGTATTCCAGAAGCGATTGGGATGATGACACCAGCTATGATTGGTGACGAATCCTCTAAGCAAAGTTGGGGAGTGCAGTTTAATGAAATGGAGTCAGTGCAGATTAACAAAATTACACCCTGGCAGCAAACTGACTGGAAATCATCGACACAACAATATCAAGTCATTTTATCCGTTGAGATGAGCGCTGATGCCGCTAATGCGCCGATTCCATATTACGGCTGGGATGGTGATCCCGACGTGCGTTGGGTTACATTAGAGCAAGGCGACAATGGTTTGTGGCGCATTGCCAACATCGCCACTGGTCCGTGAGTTTGTTTAGGATTGCGTCACACAGGCATCCAGTTGATTAATGATATCTAACCGGCTATCTTTGACCTCATAGCCAATAATTACCAATCGAGTGGTTTGGGTGTCAGTTGGCCCCGAAGTTTCCATCCAGTCAAATCGCTTATAAACTCCATTGATAATTTTCATTCCCTGGGAAGTTTTCACGTAGCCTTTGTAACGAATCACATTTTTGGGAAGATTTAGGAAAGCATTTTCCAATTTATTTTCATCAAAAGTTTGATCGGAAGTATAAGTAAAAGTATTGATGTGATCTGCTTTAAAGTGATTAACTGCACCTTTGTCCTGGCTTATTTCATCTTCAGTGGAGATGTTCATCCCAAACGCTAAGTGAGGATTTAATTTTCCTCCTACTGCCTCGACAATTGGTGAGCGCTCATTGAACTCGCGGACGTAAGCGACCACCGCTCGTTTTCTTTCTTCATCAACCAGCTCAACTTTATTAAAGACAATTAAATCAATAAAATTAGACTGGTCGCGGTTATAGTCATCCAAGAATTTGTAATTATTAAAGTTAACCACATCAATCACGGTGATAATGCCATCTCTGACCAGCCTGGGATGGCTGCTGATATTGATGCCCAGCACAATCGGATTAGAAGTTTCATCAGTGCCGGCTGTTTCGATGATGATTCTATCTGGGTTAAATTTATCGATCAAATCATCGACGGCATGGGTGATTGGTCCAACCAAGGTGTGATAAACACAACCATTAAGCAGCTTTTTTGTCTCAATATTTTTTTCTTTGACAATTTCTGCGTCAATATCAGTGGTACCAATCTCATTTTTAATATATACCACCTGCTGGCCAATACTATGCAAATAATCAATCAGATTCAGGATGATAGTAGTTTTACCTGAACCAAGAAATCCGGTGAAAATAGTGACGGGAATTTTTTTAGGCATTTCGATAGTCAATCAAAGTACATTCTATCAAGCATCAGACCATTAAGCCACTAATGTAAATAAAACTTGACATAATGTAAAGATAGCATTACTATAAAAGCATGAACAAGAAAAAATACAATCAATTTCGTGCCGCCGTTGTGTTGTTTATGTTGGCCATCATTGTTATCTCGATTTGGCTGCAACTATATTTTTTGGCAGTAGTGGGAGTGTTTACGGCAGCGATATTTTTAATGATCGTGCTATCACAAACTAAGCTGGCGATTGATGAACGGGAGCAGACAATCAGAGAGAAGGCGGCGCATACCACTTATGCTATCTTTGCCCCAACTGTGGCAATTTGTGCCTTACTACTCTTAATTCCTTCTCATGGCGATATTTTTCCAGTGTTTGCCAAAGGCGAATTCTTGTTCATTGAATCAATTGGCATGATTTTGGCTTACTTAACGTTACTATTAGTCGTCATTTTTTCTCTAAGTTACTACTGGTTGCAAAGAAAATTTGGAGGCAAGTCTGATCAAAAATAAAATAAAAGTTTATCGTGCCATGCATGATTTGACGCAAGAGGAGTTGGCCGAGAGGCTAGACGTTTCCCGCCAAACAGTGATTGCCATTGAGACCAACAAATATTTGCCGTCGCTCGGATTGGCATTTAAAATGGCGGAGCTGTTTGACGTGAAAATTGATGAATTATTTGTCAATACTGACAAAGAAAGGTAGCGATGAAAACCAAGCCAATTTACAGCCTGCTATTATTTCTAGCTGCAACAGGGATCAGCTTAATAGTGCTGTTGTTCATGATTGGCACTACCTGGATTGGTTTTACCGTGAAAAATTTGTGCAAAACTGCCCAGTGGGAATACCAAGGCGACTGTACAACTGCTTTAATAGCTCAGTTGCAGGATGAGGAGCGGGGATATAAAGCCAGAAATGATGCAATTTGGGCGCTGGGTCAGTTGGGTGATGAGCGAGCGTTACCAGTCCTGCAAAGTTATTACACCGGCAATATTCCTGATCGAGAGCCTTTAGCTGGTACCATCAGCCAGTACGAATTGAAAAAAGCAATCAACTTAACCAGCGGTGGTGCGAACATCACTGCCATCTTTTGGCGATACGGCATCAACTAAATTGATTGAGGTTCAAAATTGGAAAACAAATACAGATATTTGATCTCTAAATTTTTGATCAGTCGATCTTAAAAAAATAGTATTTAGTTTTTTGGCAGACTTTCACAAGCTTCACCGTCTTTATCACCATCGAGGCGGTTGACATCATTCCCTACTCCACCAACTTTTTCAAAAAAAGTTTGGGCGGCTGGTTGAGAAGTGAAATCATCGCAATTGTAGTCATCGGCTCTTTTGCCAACGCTTGAATCGGTAGTGATATCACCAAACATGTCATAAAGCACGTCTCCTGATTCATCTCGCATCACCTTTGATTCTTCAAAGGAGCCAGTTTCCCACAGTTCGCCTAAATCCCAGTCGTTTTGAGAGACTTCAAGACCTAAGGCTGCAACCAGGGTCACGAAAATGACCACGAGCGCAATGCGCGCCTTTTGCCAAAAAATAAACATGATCACCACGATTGCCATTAGGAAAATAATGAAGCCAATCCGAAACTTGTGACTGCCTCGGATTTTTTGAAGTTTAGAAGGTCCTTTGGGAGTTTCCTTTTTTTCTGTCTCTGGGTTGGGATTTTCTGATGAATCTGTCATAGTTTGATGATATGACTTTTAAGTTGATTTGGCAATTAACAAAAGGAAATTGAACAAAAAAATGGGAGGGATATTTAACAATTATCACTGATGACTTTATCAAGAGTGTAGCGGTTTCATTATATTCACGAGAGGAGTAAAATATGAGTTGTGATTGATCTGAAAACCATTTTTGGATTTGTTGCGATTATTTTAACCATTGTAGGCTATTTCCCGTATATCAGAGATGTGATTAAAGGCAAAACAGAGCCACATGTTTATAGTTGGTTTCTATTTGGATTTATTACCTTCATTGCCTTTGCATTGCAGGTTCAAGGAGGGGCTGGAACTGGGAGCCTAGCGACGTTTGTTTCAACTTTATTGATTTTTACTGTTTATTTATTGAGCCTAAAACATCGGCGGCATCAAGACGTGACCACCCTAGATAAATTATTTTTTGGGCTGACTTTACTAGCGCTTGTGTTGTGGCTAATCGCTAAACAACCAATTATTTCTGCCATTATGATCACCATCACCAACTTACTTGCTTATGGACCAACCATTAGAAAATCCTGGTGGAGACCGCACACTGAAACATTGCTATTTTTTATGATAAATATGTTGAGATTTGCTTTAATCATTGCATCATTACAGACTTATTCAATCTTAACTGCTTTATATCCAGTGGCAGAATTTATGGTGCAATCGTTTATGAGTGCGATGTTGATCATCAGAAGAAAGCAAATCTATGAAAAAGTACCATTAAGAACTGATGTTGCAATTGCTCAAGCTAATACTGGCAAGCTATAAAATGTTACTTTTGATAATGAGGTGTTTGTTTTTAAAGGTTGACATAATTTGCATAACAAATATTAAGTACCACAAGCTTTGGATTTGCAGTAGTAATCTATCAAGCGACGAACTGACGTAACCGATGATAGGAATTGATGAAAAAAGATACATCCCCACCCAAGCAGCGATAATGACGGTCATGATTTTAATCAGTTGTTTTTGGGTGGTAGACCAACTGACTGGGTAGACAGTGAATGCAGCTAAATAGATCCACCAGAAAAAGTACCAATTGCGCAAGTTACCAAATAACTCGGCGATAATTTCACTAGTCATTATCCAGATACGGTAGCCAATTATCGATAAATTTGGCATTAATAAACTGTAACTGGAAGGGATTTGTTGCCACCACAATAAAGTTTGCCAGCCAATGAGACCAAGACTAGCTAATCCGAGCTGAGAGACTTTCACCATTCTAGATTGAGCTGAAAATAAAATCAGCGTCATCAACAAGATACCTTCTGTTTTGATTAAACTACCCGCGATTGTTATCGAAACGAGCCACCACCATAAATGTGGTCTTTTTTTTGCAGACAGCATGATCAAAACGCCGATCCAATACAGTAGGCATAAATAAATATCAGCCATCATGCCGTGTTCTCTGCCGGCTTGAGCCATCAGCGGTGGAAACATGGAGCAGACATAGGTGCCGAGCAGACTTTGCAAGTTATTGAAATGCAATTTGTGCAAACTAATGTAACAACAAATTAGAATGCAAACATAAATGATTGGTGACAAGAGTGAGGGAATAATCGGCTGAACTGA
>CAZKSJ010000010.1:0-25643 GCA_964555515.1 uncultured Pseudomonadales bacterium | reverse complement strand
TCCAGGTAAATACAATTTAGAAAATGCGGCGGCTGCAGTCTTAACAGCAATGCAACTTGGCATCTCTCCTGCCGATGCTATTTCTGCGCTTGCAAGCTTTCGGTCAACTTCTAGAAGATTTGAGTTTAAAGGGGAAAAGAATGGAGTGCTTTATTATGATGATTACGCTCACCACCCGATGGAGATCGCCGCAGTTTTGGCTGCTCTTAAAGAATCATTCGGAGATAAGAGAGTGGTGGTGGCTTTTCAACCCCACACTTTTTCTAGAACAAAACAACTGTTTAATCAATTTGTGGTCACCTTGGCTAGAGCTCCAGAGTTGATCTTACTAGACATTTTTGCCTCAGCCCGTGAGTCTGTTGATGATAGTGTCAGTAGCGATCAGTTGGCAGACGCGATTCAACAGCAAAATCCTCAACTCCAAGTGAACAACTTGCACACACTTAGTAATTTAACAACATACTGTCATTCGGCGCTGCAACACGATGATCTGCTGATTACTCTTGGGGCTGGTGATATCTATCAAGTGCATGATCAAATTTAAATTATTTTGTTTTCCTCTGAAATTTATATCAGTTTGACGCTATAATTGTGCTTATTGTCTTTATTGATCTTATGCAATATGGCACTCTTTGATCAGCTTTCTAGCGCCCTTAGTGATTTGGAGTTTAGCACAGAAACTCCTTTGGCCAATTATTCCCAAGTCAAAATCGGGGGACCTGCTGAGGTGTTCATTGAAGTGAAGCAACAAGTCCAACTAGTGCGTTTACTACAGTATTGTTTTAATCAACACCTGACATTTTATGTCTTAGGGTGGGGAGCGAATACTTTGCTTGCTGATCGGGGGCTGCGCGGTTTGGTCATCAAGAATGCTGTCACCGACATCTGTATTTTATCGGACGAGGAAACTCAACAAGCCCTCAACCATTTTAATCCTCCCCCTCTCAAACCTCGCTTCGAGCTGAGTGATGCTCACCCAGAAGCAAACTTATTTAGAGAAGTGGAACAACTGGCCGCCAATGCTAGCCGGATCTTAGTCAAAATCACCGCCGGTACCCCATTGCCCGTCGCCATAAACCAGTTAACCAGTCAAGGCATTGGCGGCCTAGAATGGTACGCCAAAATTCCCGCCACTGTGGGTGGAGCAATCTATAACAATATTCATGGTGGCAAACACTACCTCAGCGAAGTACTTTACTCCGTAGATATTCTCAATACGCATGGTCGGTTGGAAAGAATCTCAATATCTGACTTAGACATGGATTATGATCAGTCTCGTTTTCACAATACAAGTGAATTCATCCTCTCAGCTACTTTTTTGCTTTATCGTCTTGAAGCCAGTCTACTGCAAAAAGTGGCCTTACAGTGGGCGAAATCAAAAGCCAACCAACCTCAAAAATCTCTAGGTTGTGTCTTTCAAAATCTCGACAACGCAGATCAAGACCGGCTAGATCTACCAACTTCTAGCGTGGGATACTTGATTGATAAAGTGCTCCATTTAAAAGGCTTTCAAATTGGAGACGCGCAAGTGTCTCTTCAGCACGCTGCATTTATCGTCAATCTAGGTCACGCTACGGCTGCAGATTACTTGGCGGTGATCAAGCATATTCAACAAGTTGCTCAAGACCAATGTCAACTATTTCTCAAACCAGAAATCTTCTTTCTAGGCTTTACCGAACAAGAACTGCGGGGTATAGTTGCTCCTGTTTAAGAGCTTATTATTAATTAATATCTATTTATATGAGTCACGCTTATCAAGTCACTGGCGGCACTCCTCTCCACGGTACGGTCAGAATTGGTGGTGCCAAAAATGCTTCCTACAAATTAATGATCGCTGCCTTGCTTGCTGAAGGTGAATCAATGATTTTAAATCTATCAAATATCAGTGACGTCAAAACTGTCCAACAGATCATCGCTGACATGGGGGCAAAAGTGACCACACCAGGCGAGCGATCGGTCGCAATTGAACCAACCCAACTCCAACGCTTTGACTTATCTCAAACCAACGGTTCACAAGGCAGATTTTCGACGATGTTCATTCCTGCTTTGCTGTTTCGCTTTGGGCAAGCAGTTGTCCCCCTCCCAGGTGGAGACAAAATTGGGGTGAGACCACTGGAACGACACTTTGACGGTTTGCGAGCGATGGGAGCTCAAATTGAACAGCGTGATCATGTCATCTACGCTTCTAGTCAAAAGCTTGTCGGCACAAATTATACATTTGAAAAAAATACTCACACCGGGACAGAGACCTTGATCATGGCTGCTGTCAGGGCTCAAGGCAAAACCATCCTCTCTAACGCTGCCATGGAACCGGAAGTTGACGATTTGATTGCTTACCTCAATAAAATGGGTGCGAAAATCACGCGACCGAGCCTGAGGGTGATCGAAATAGAAGGAGTTGACAAGCTAGTCGGTACCACTCATCAGATTATTCCAGATAGAAATGAGGCTGTTAGTTATGCGTGCGCCGCTTTAACTACTAAAGGTAGCATTGTTATAGAAAATGCCAGGGCCGATCACTTAACCGCTTTTTTGGAACAGCTGGATAAAATTGGTGCCGGTTACGAGATTGGCAACTATGGCATCAAGTTTTTTTACAAACAACCAATGACCGCCACCCAAGTCACAACCGCCATTGAGCCAGGCTTTATGACCGATTGGCAGCCGCTTTTTGCCACCGTCCTCACTCAGTGCCAGGGTCAAAGCATTGTCCATGAAACAATTATGCAGGATCGTTTTCAATACGTTGATCAGCTGTTGAGTATGGGTGCAAATATTGAAAAATTTAATCCACCTATCTCAAATCCTGATGAGGTTTACAACTTCAACCTTTCGGATGACCGTCCTGAGTTTTCGCACGCGATTAAAATCACCGGACCAACTCCACTCAATGCCGGCAAATTCACCGTGCATGACTTGCGACAGGGTGCTACACTGGTCTTAGCTGCCTTAACTGCCCAAGGTACCTCAATCATCAGCGGCGTCGAACACGTTGATCGAGGTTATGAAGCTTTAGCCGAGCGTTTCAATTCCATGGGAGCGAAGATACAGCGGATAGAAGTTGAGTAATCAATTTCTAATAGAATTACAGATTATGAATTCGTTAGCAATTTTATTGGGCGTGCTGCTATTTTCCTTTGCGATCACATCGGCAGTGATTGTGCCGTTTATCAACCTACTTTACTTTCTGAAGTTTCAAAGAGCTCAACAGGAAACTAGAGATGTGTTCGGTAAATTGACTCCCATTTTTAATGCTTTTCACAAACAAAAAGCCGGTGTCCCAGTCGGAGGTGGGTTATTAGTCATCACGGTGGTATCCATCCTATTTGCCATTCTGCTGCCACTTTTAGAGTACTTTGGCATCGCGATCACATCTGTTCATGCCAATAATACCGCTGAAGTAAATATTTTATTTTTTACTTTTCTTTCGTTCGCCATTCTAGGACTCTACGACGATATTAAAAAGTTTTTTCAGCTGAAAACAAAAGGCTTCTTTGGTCTGAGCATGAAGTATAAATTGTTTTTTGAGCTAGTCTTAGCCTTTGTAATCAGTTTGATGGTCTATAACTCTCTCGGCATCTCCATTATCAATATTCCCTTTGTGGGCACATTTGATTTGGGAATCTGGTATGTGCCATTCGCAGCCTTCACGATCACTGCCTTCGCCAACGCCGTCAACGTCACCGATGGCCTAGATGGCTTGGCTTCTGGGGTATTGATGATTTCGTTGTTTGGTCTTTGGCTGCTCTCGGCATCAATTCTGGACGTGCCATTGTCCTTGTTCATCGCGCTCTGGATCGGTTCATTAATCTCATTTTTATACTTTAATGTTTTCCCAGCCAGAATCTTCATGGGTGATGTCGGCTCACTCGCTTTTGGCGCAACTTTAGCCGTGGTTGGCTTGCTCTTAGGCAAGAGTTTTGGTTTGTTGATTATCGGCGCCATTTTTGTAATTGAAGTTGCTAGCTCACTCGCCCAACTAGTGGCAAAACGCACTTTCAAGCGCAAACTCATTCCTGCGGCGCCATTACACCTCACTCTCCAAAAAATGGGTTGGGAGGAACCGAAAATCGTGCAGAGAGCCTGGATTGTGCAAATTTTGCTAACTTTATTTGGCGTCTGGCTAACTTCTTTACAATAATCTTGGTCATGAAAAAAAAGAGGCACATTCCTTCCAACTTGGGAATTGCATTACTGCTAATTACCTTTCTTCTATCATTGGTGGGGGCACTATTTGTGTTTGAGGCATCTGTCAATGAAAGCTTGTCGACCTTTGATGACAGATTTTATCTGTTTAAACAGCAATTGTGGGGCATCGGCATTGGCTGGTTGGCTCTTCTTGGAGGCTTGCTGGTGCCGAGCAAGTGGTGGCTTAAGGCTGGTCCCATTATTTATGTGCTCAGCCTGTTGATCATGGGCTTGGTGTTTGTTCCCGGAATCGGCTTGACTTTAA
Organism: uncultured Pseudomonadales bacterium; assembly: GCA_964555515.1. GTDB lineage: Bacteria > Patescibacteriota > Microgenomatia > UBA1400 > PJMF01 > UBA1388. The sequence continues at coordinate 21,190 of CAZKSJ010000010.1, read as the reverse complement.
ACGGCGCTTCCCGCTGGATCAACATTGCTGGTGTAACTTTGCAACCAGTGGAAATTGTCAAGTTCAGCCTGATTGTATATCTCGCGGCATTACTCGCCAAACAGCAACAACTCTGGTCATTTGCGCTCATCCTCAGCGCCCCCGCGGTGCTACTCCTATTCCAACCTGATATGGGTTCCTTGCTGCTCATCCTCAGCATTGGCATTGGAATGTACTTTGCTGCGGGAGGCGAAATTAAACGGATTGGTATGATCGCTCTGTTTGGCCTACCCGTATTGCTACAAGCAATTTTCACCTCATCCTATCGCTTACAAAGGATCACGACATTTATTAATCCCGAGTCAGACCCGCTGGGCGCTAGCTTTCACATTCGGCAAATCACTATCGCTCTGGGCAGGGGAGGAGTGATCGGTCAGGGCTTGGGCAATTCCAGCCAAAAATATGCTTACATACCTGAAGCAAGTACCGACTCAATTTTTGCCATCATTGGCGAAGAAATTGGCTTTTTGGGTTCAATGCTAGTAATTGGATTATTTTTAGCCTACGCCTACATTGGCTACCGATTGGTGCAAAAGTCAGATCAACCACAAGCAGTAAAACTGTTGGGTCTGGGAATTGTCATTTGGGTCAGTGTCCAAGTGCTGCTCAATTTATCGGCTGTGGTAGCGCTGGTACCTTTAACTGGCGTACCTTTGCCATTAATCTCTTATGGTCGATCGGCTTTAATCATGGTATTGTTTGCCACAGGAGTACTTTTAAGAACTGGAAAACAAACATGAAGACCTTGATCTCTGGCGGACACTTGACTCCAGCCTTAGCTCTCATGGATTATATTCTCAACCAAGCACCTCTGACTGAGATTGTATTTGTCGGCAGAGCTTACAATCGCGAAACCGATCTTCAACCATCTCAAGAAATTCAAGAAGCAAGTCTTCGTCAAATAAAATTTATTGAAATGAAAGCGGCTAAGTTGGGATCGAAACACCCCCTCAAGCTCTTGCCGCAATTATTTATTTTTATCGGCTCATTATTTAAAGCTTTGAGCATTGTCGTTAACCAACGTCCGGACGTATTTGTTTCTTTTGGAGGATACTTAGCACTACCTTTAGCCGTTGCCGCCTGGTTACTACGCGTTCCCGTTATCACTCATGAGCAGACTAGAGCTGTTGGCGTTAGTAATCAGCTCATCGCTCATCTGGCAGAGCGGATAGCTATTTCCTTTCCATCATCAGCGCCATACTTTCCCCAGCACAAAACGGTGCTAACCGGCAACCTGATTAGACCACAGTTATTAGCGCCTAATCCTCCTCAACCAAGTTGGTTCAGCGCAGATCAAAACTTACCCCTACTTTACATCACGGGGGGTAGCCAAGGCTCCGAAGTGATCAACATGACCATTAAAAATATTTTGCCCCAACTCACTAAAGATTGGCAAATAATTCATCAATGCGGCGCTGATTCTAGTCAACGCAGCTACTTAACCGAGCTGCAACAAGCAAAAGATCAATTACCAAAATCTAAAAAATCAAGATATGTTGTTAAAGAATGGGTGACCACAGAAGAATTAAGTTGGATTTATCAACACACTAGACTGGTTGTGTCTCGAGCGGGAGCAAACACTACTTACGAATTAATTTACTTCTCAATACCTGCTGTGCTCATTCCATTGCCGTTTGCCCACCACCAAGAACAGGATAAAAATGCCCACAGTCTAGTGGAGACTGGCGGAGCAATTTTGATTCCACAAAAACAACTCTCTGGTGATATTTTGTTAGAGTCGATTGCGCAAATTAACCGTAAATACAAGGCGTGCCGACAAAAATTAGGACACCTCACCGTCATCCGCGATGCCGATCAACAACTTTGGGAATTAATTCAAGCAGTCGCTGTCAAAAAGTAGAGTGGCTAAAAATAGCGAGGTCAAAAGTTGCGAAATTACAAGTTGCGAAATCGAGAAATAGGATGTCAACAAGTTAGATATCAAAAAGTATAGCTACCAAATTGAAGAGATGTCTAAAAAACGCCGCAAAAGTGAGTCAATACATCATCCAGCCCGATTGAAATTTGCATTGACTATCATCTCTTTGGCAGTCTTTGTAGGCGTCTTAAGCTTGATTAGTCAAGTTTTTGTCATCAACACAATTCACTGCCAACTGAGTAGTGGCGAACAATGCTCCACAGAAATTCAAGCGGCTTTTGCACCATTAAAAAACTCATCGATCTTTTTTTTGAATCTTGAGTCCTTTGTCGATCAAGAATTGGCACCAAAGCATCCCATCTCGCTTGCCAAGTACGACATCTTCTTGCCCGATAAACTTGATGTTGTGCTAGATGTGGAGACCCCAGTCTATCAATTGGTAGTTGTGCCAAATTCAGAGCAGCTAGTTCAACCAACCGGTAGCGACCAACTCAATACTGTTAGTCAAACTGGTTTGGTGTTTAGGTTTGAAAATCAAACTGACCGCGACTTACCGATGATTTATTTATCAGCAGAAAGCGTGGATCAAGACCAACAACCTCAATTTGCAGTCCATCAAGTCTTGCTGAAAATCATCCAATTGGCACACCAACTGAACTTGAATTTAGAACAAATTAAGTGGCATGATGAATTGACAATAGAGCTTAAACTAACCGATTATCAAGAATATTTTATGATCGACAGTCTTGAAACTAATCAGCAATTGAATCAACTGTCTATCCTCATCAATTCACCAGAATATCAGGCCATTGATGTGCAAAAACAAAACGTTGATCTACGCTTTGAATTGCCAGTACTACGCACATCACCATGAGTCTGGTATGCTATGAGAGTCACTATGAGTAAACAACAGATAATCACAGGAATCGACCTGGGCACTGATAAGTGCGTGACTTTGATCGCCAAGATCGATGACGACAGGAGCACCCCCAAAGTCTTGGGTGTGAGTACAGTCTCGTCCAAAGGCATGCGCCGTAGTCAAATCATCGATCTAGAACAAGTCCTAGAAACCATCAACGAAAGTCTAGATGGCGCAGAGCGCATGGCTGGTCTAGAAGTCAAAGAAGCATATCTATCAGTAGCTGGCACGCACATTGCCTCATTTAACTCCAAGGGTGTGGTAGCGGTGGCTTCTCCTGACCAAGAGATCGTGCCCCTAGACGTCGAACGAGTGATTGAGGCGGCGCGAGCAATTTCTTTGCCATCAGATAAAGAAATTATGCACGTCATCCCTAATTGTTATAAGGTTGATGCACAAGACGGCATCAAAGATCCGGTTGGCATGACTGGCGTCCGACTTGAGCTTGAAGCCCACATTGTGACTGGCATGTCAACCGCCCTGAAAAATATCGAAAAGTGTGTGGAGGATTTGGGAGTCAACGTGAGCGGTTTTGTCTTCTCAGGTCTAGCTGCTTCAGAAGTTGTTTTATCTGAAACTGAAAAAGAGTTGGGTGTGGCAGTGGTCGACATTGGGGCAGGCTCGACTTCTATTTGCGCATATGTTGATGGGGCACTGGTTTATTCGGCGTCACTACCCATCGGCGCCAGACACATTACTCAAGATATCGCTTTGGGATGTAGGGTCAGTATAGATGTCGCTGAACAAATTAAGCTCAATTTATCGGCAGAAGCCGCCAATCCACTCAAGCCACACCCTGGTGAATCTAAACAAGATTTCTCGATGCGAAAAAAGAGAGCAGATGAAATCAAGTTGGCAGATTTTTCAGACGGAGAAAATAACGAAGTGCTCTCTAAAAAAGAAATCGTTGAAGACATTATGACTCCCCGCATTCAAGAAATTTTTTCCTTAGTAGCTGAAAAATTAGAGGCACAAGATTTGATCAGAGAAATACCGGCTGGATTGGTTCTCACAGGCGGGGGAGCAGAAACAGTTGATATCCTACCGATTGCTCGCAAAGAACTCAAAATGTCAGCCAGAATTGGCAAGCCAATTGAACTCGCCGGCTTAACCACCGAAATTCAAAAGCCAGCCTTTGCCACTAGCATCGGCTTGTTATTTTATGGCAAACAACACGGTGGAACAGCAGTCACGCAAAAGATGAAGTTTCCCAAATTGAAAATCGGTGCACCCACACAATGGATGAGTAAAGCCATCAACTTTGTCAGGTCACTTTTACCATAAACATCTACATCCTATATTGATTCTCAGCAAAGAAATGATACACTGCAGCTTACTAAATAGATCGTTACTATGGCACTAGTTAAACCCACAAACACCACTTTTGCAAAAATTAAAGTTGTTGGCATTGGTGGAGGGGGTAGTAACGCCGTCAACTCGATGATTGAATCAGGTCAAATCCAGGGTGTCGAGTTTATTGCCATCAACACTGATGCGCAAGCGCTTCTCACTTCCAAGGCAGACACCAAGCTGCAAATTGGCAGCAACTTCACTAAAGGTCTTGGTTCTGGCGCAGATCCAGACGTAGGTCGTGCCGCCGCCGAAGAATCTTACGATAAATTAAAAGATCTCCTGTTTGATACCGATATGGTTTTTCTCACTGCCGGCATGGGCGGCGGCACTGGTACCGGTGCTTCACCAGTCGTCGCCGAGGTAGCCAAAGAAACAGGTGCCTTAACCGTAGCCGTCGTCACCAAACCTTTTGCCTTTGAAGGCACCAAGCGCATGTCCACCGCCGAAGAAGGCATCCTTGGCCTGAAGGACACAGTTGACACTTTGATTGTCATCCCTAACCAAAGGTTGATGGATATTGTCGATAAGAAAATGACGTTACTAGATGCTTTCCGTCTAGCCGATAACGTGCTTGGTCAGGGTGTGCAAGGTATTTCCGACTTAATCACCGTCCCAGGATTAATTAACGTTGATTTTGCCGATGTGAAAACAATTATGAGTGAATCTGGTTCAGCATTAATGGGCATTGGTGAAGCATCGGGCGAGAATCGTGCTGCCACGGCAGCGAGAATGGCAATCGCCTCACCATTGCTTGAAGTTTCGATTGATGGCGCGAGGGGCATCCTTTTTAACGTTATTGGCGGACCTGATATGACCATGACCGAGGTATCTGATGCGTCTACCATTATCTCAAACGCCGCCGATCCAGACGCCAACATCATTTTTGGATCAACGATTAATGAAGAGATGGGTAATCGGATTAAAATTAGCGTGATTGCGACCGGCTTTAATGAAAATCAAATGGGGTATGGTAGCTCAAAAAGATCGATGTTTGGGGCTTATGGTCAGGATTCTCAAAAACGAGTTGCGCGTTATCAAGATGATATTAAGCCTCCCACCCAACCGTCCGAGAAACCACTGATTGATCGTACTCCTCAGGGATTTACTCAACCACTCACCACCTCAGAAATTTCCGCTCCGCATGAGCCCTATGTCAAGTCCGATGAGTTCGATGATGATCAAACTCAAGCTGCAGATAAATCTAAGAAGGCTAAAAATGATATCGGTGCGACTAGAGATTTCGATGATGAATTTGAAATTCCAGCATTTTTGCGTAAAAAGCGCTGAGCAGTTTTGAAGTCAACTACTGGTCAACCACTCTCCACATCAGCAGCAACATGCTCTAGAATAATTAATATGACTAAGCCACAGATCGCCGACTTACCAAAAAGTGTCAATTTCCCCCAAATGGAGGAAAACATCTTGCAGTTTTGGCAGGACAACGAGACTTTTCAAAAATCGGTTGCACATCAACCAATAGATAAACAATATGTTTTCTATGACGGACCACCGTTCGCCACTGGTATGCCGCACTTTGGACATTTGCTGGGTTCAACGAGCAAAGATGTCATCCCGCGTTACTGGACAATGAAGGGTTATCGTGTAGAACGAGTTTGGGGCTGGGATACACATGGTCTACCAATTGAAAACATGATTGAAAAAGACCTGAATATTAAGGGTGGTAAAAAGGGAATTGAGGAGTTAGGCATTGCTAAGTTTAATGAATCTTGTCGCCAAGAAGTGCTCCGGTTGGATAAAGAATGGGAGAAAGTCATTCTCCGTCTAGGTAGGTGGGTTGACTTCACCAACAATTACAAGACGATGGATACGAGTTACATGGAGTCTGTCTGGTGGGGTTTTAAACAACTTTATGAAAAAGGCTTAATTTACGAAGGTCGCAAAGTGGTCTTGTACTGTCCGCGTTGCGCCACACCATTGTCCAACTTTGAGATCGCCATGGATAATAGTTACCAGGATGTACAAGATCCGGCGGTGGTAGTGAAGTTTCCAGTTATTTCCGATGATGACACTACTTCCCAAGAATATTTTTTAGCCTGGACAACCACCCCGTGGACCCTTCCCGGCAATGTGGCCCTCGCGGTTAAACCAGACTCTAATTATGCCTTAGTACAAGTTGAGCATGAAAAATATTGGTTGGCTGCTGATCTAGTTAAAACGATAATGGGTGAGAAAACCTATACCATCGTCACCACTCTCAAAGGAACCGAGTTGGTAGGCAAAAAATACCAACCACCCTTCGATTACGTCCGGAGCGATCAACCCAATGCTTGGACAGTGCTAGCTGGGGATTTTGTTTCTCTAGAGGAAGGCACCGGCATCGTTCATACCGCCGCTCTATTTGGTGAAGATGACTATGCACTTGCTCTAGAAACCCAACTACCCCTTGTGCCAACGGTAGACGATGACGGCAAGTTTTTGCCGTTCGTGGAGTTAGTCGCCGGCAAATTCTACAAAGCCGCCGATCCGATCATCGTTTCAAACTTGACCGATCGGCACCTGCTCTTTAAATCTGAGCAAATTACCCACTCTTATCCTTTTTGCTACCGATGTGGGACGCCGTTGTTTTATAACGCTGTGCCTGCTTGGTTTATTAATATCCAACGACTCAAAGAAAACTTAATTGCCGAAAATGAAAAAATGAATTGGTTTCCTTCCCATCTGAAACACGGCCGGTTTGGCAAAGGCCTGGCCACTGCTCCAGATTGGAATATTTCCAGATCTAGATATTGGGGGACACCCATGCCCATTTGGACCGCTCAGGTTGATGGTCAAACCAAATTTCGAGTGATTGGTTCGATTGAAGAATTACAGACTTGGGCAGTGGATCCCGATCAAGTTGCCAATTTAACCGATCTGCATCGGCATTATGTGGATCAAATTGAGGTGTGGATCGATGACCAAAAAACTATCAAAGGGAGCCGCATCCCTGAAGTCTTTGATTGCTGGGTTGAATCTGGCTCGATGCCGTTTGCATCGCGACACTATCCATTTGAAAATAAACAAAAATTTGAGGACACTTATCCTGCCCAGTTTGTGAGTGAGTACATCGCCCAAACCAGAGCTTGGTTTTACACCATGCACGTGATGAGCGTTGGGATTTTTAACCAACACGCTGTCGAAAACACGCTCACCACTGGTACCATCATGGCTCATGATGGAACAAAGATGAGTAAATCCAAAAAAAACTTCACCGATCCTATGCAAATTATTAATCAATATGGCGCAGACAGCTTGCGGCTGTATTTAATGAGTTCACCAGTGATGCGTAGTGAAAACATTAATTTTGATGACGCTGAGGTGAACGACGTACGCAAGCGCGTTTTACAAATTTGGTGGAACTGTGTGGTTTTTTATAGACTATATGCCGACTCTTTGCCGGTCAATCTTGATCAACCGCCACAGCCAATCACTGTGATGGACCGCTGGATCTTAAGCCGCATCAATTCCTTGATTCAGGACGTCACCGCGGCCATGGACGCCTATGATGTCGTCACCGCCAGCCGAAGCCTAATTGAGTTTGTCAATCAACTCTCCACCTGGTATTTACGCCGCAGCAGAGAACAAATTAAGGCTGGTCAAAACAAAGCACAGTCATTGCACATTCTGGGTCTAGTTAATTATCAACTGGCTCAACTTTTTGCACCGCTTATTCCATTTTTTACTGAAGTCGTGCACCATCATCTGATTGATCAACAATCCAGTATTCACCTGACTGATTGGCCTGTGGCAGATCCTGGGCTGATAGACACCAACCTGGAACTAGAGATGACAGATCTAAGAAAAGTTGTCGAGCTAGTCTTAGCCAAGCGAGCTGAGGTAGCGATCAAAATCAGACAACCTTTGAGTTCAGTCACCATCATCACTTCACACCCCCAACCCGGGCCAGAATTGATCCAACTACTACAAGACGAAGTCAATGTTAAAACAGTAGTTTGGCAGATAAACAGTGCTCCTGATCAATCATTAGTTGTTGAGTTGGACACGAACCTGACTCCAGAGTTGTTGGCGGAAGGTGAGGCGAGAGAGCTGATCCGCAACATCCAAAAGCTGCGCAAGCAGAGCGGTTTGACTGTAGGCGATCACGCCAAAGTTGGTGTGTTCGCCATCCCTAAAGGCTGGCAGTCGGAAATAGAGGCAAAAACCAACTCTTCGTTGAGTGTAGATGAAAACACCGCCGCAAGTCTGCCAACGCTGATTGCCAAATAACAGCCTAGTTGCTATACACTACATACTATGCGCAAGTGGTTTTTGCCCAGCTTGATTGGCTTGTTTATGTTGTTGAGCGTGGTGACTTTGACGAGCATCGCTCCAGATTTAGCAGGCAGACAGATCATTTTCTTTCTGGTTGGGGCAGCGGTCTTTTTTGTGACTGCTCAAATTAGTTTTGAGACTTGGCTCCATTACCGAGTACCGGTTTATCTTGCTGCCTGCACTTTATTAATCGTTCCTTTGTTTCTCGATCCAACGAAGGGCACAGCCCGCTGGATTCCAGTCGGTGAGTGGTTTAGTATTCAACCTTCTCAATTGGCCATTCCTCTAGTTAGCCTGGTGCTGATTAATCTGGTCAGCCATCACCAGATGACTCTTGCTCGTACTGGATTATTTTTTTTATGGCTGCTCCCGCCAGCCGTATTAATCATGATTGAACCTGACCTTGGTACCACCCTTGTCTACCTGTTTGTGTTGGGTACATTATTATTGATGGCTGAGACCAGTTGGAAAATCCTAGGCAGCTTATTATTAGCCACTGTGGCGGTTGCACTCCTTGGCTGGATGGTGCTACTTCAACCATATCAAAAAGCGCGTATCACCTCTTTTTTATCAACGAACGCTGATCAAGATGGTTCCAATTACAATGCGGAACAAGCCCTAATTGCGGTGGGATCAGGTGGAGTATTTGGTCGTGGCTTGGGAGAGGGTATCCAATCACACCTACAGTTTTTACCAGAGAAACACACCGATTTTATTTTTGCGTCTTTGGCTGAAGAGTACGGTTTTATCGGCTCGCTGGTTGTATTCGGGCTACTCGCAACCTTGATTGGTTATCTCTTCTTCATGTCACAACACGTCGCTGATCTTTCCGGCCAGTTATTTCTGGTTATTGCGGGCTTGCTGTTTTTTATCCAATCCAGTGTCAACATTAATATGAACATCGGTCTACTGCCCATTACTGGCATCACTTTGCCATTGATTTCGTATGGGGGTAGTTCTATCATTGCCATCTGTTTCATCCTTGGTATGACCCAAGCCATCATCCAAGTTGGCCACAGCAACGAGGGGCTCCACATTGCATAAAGAAGTGTTATAATACCAGTTCTGGTTTTCTAGAGGAACATATGCACTACGCCATCATTCAATTAGCCGGTAAACAATTTAAGGTCTCCCCAGACCAAGAGTTGATTGTTGATCAGATTTCTGATCAAGCAGCCAAATCACTCAAAGTAACAGATGTGTTGCTGGTGGTGGACGGTGACAAAGTGCAGGTTGGCAACCCCCTTGTAAAGGGTGCGTCAGTGTTGTGTGAGGTTGATCGTCACCAAAAATCTAAAAAGATCCGCGTTGCCAAATATAAATCCAAGTCACGTTATCGCCGCACCTACGGCCATCGCCAGTCTCAAACCGTGCTTAAAGTGAAAAGCATTGTATCCTAGGTTTTCCAATGCTCTGGCAACGCTGCCGGGTGAGAAAGATGAGTCATGTCCTCCCGATATTATTTTCAAGTTGGCTCTAACTTCGAGCTGTCATTGGCTGAACTAGTGGCAGTATTCCCCAACGCTGAGTGGCAAGTCATTAGTCAGGCCATTGTTGCTGGCGACTTTGCTGAAGATTTTGCCGCCGGGGAAATAATTGACCAACTGGGTGGCACGGTCAAGATTTTGAGACATGTCGAAGAGCTGGCTGTCTCAACCCCTGAGGCGGTTCGCTTAAATCTTGTCAAGTCATTCTCAAATCTTGATCAGGCAAAAATTACCATTGGTTTAGCAGAGTTGGGTAGAGATCACTTGCCAAAACTGGAGGTGTCCGACCTAAAAGCTGATATCGAGAAATCTGGGAAAAAAGTCAGGTATATCGAAGGATCACGTTATGGATTATCGGCGGCGGTCTTGCTCCACAAACACGTCACTGAGTTGGTGGTCATCCAAACTAACACTGGCTGTCTGATCGCCCAAACCATCGCCATTCAAAATATTGATCACTGGACCCTCAAAGACAGAGGAAAGCCCTATGCCAATCGGAAAAAAGGATTGTTGCCTCCTAAAATTGCCAGAATAATGGTTAATTTGGCAGTCGGGTCTGCCCAACCAACCAACCTCGTGCTGTGTGACCCATTTTGTGGTACTGGCACAATTTTGTTGGAAGCCCTTGAAAAAGGACTGACTGTCATTGGCGCCGACAATGATCAAGAGGCTGTTGATGGCTCGACAAAAAATCTGCAATGGTTGAGTACAGAACTTGATTTACCTGCCAATTTTTCGGTTGCTCTCTCAGATGCCTCCAAGTTTCAACCAAAAACACAACCACAAATGATCGTCACCGAACCTTTCTTGGGCAAACCCAAACCTAAAGCAGATCAAATTCCCAACATTTTTAAGGGTTTGAGCAAGTTATACCTAGGCAGTTTCAAAAATTGGACGAAATTTTTACCCAATAATGCCAAAGTGGTGATTGCCTTTCCTCGTGCATTGGCCGTCACGACCGGCCTCAAGCATGATTACACCCTAGGCAAATTTATTGACAACTTGAGTAAGTTGGGATATATTACTCATTCTGAGCCAATACTCTATTACCGCCCAGGGGCAGTTATTGCCCGAGAGATACGTGTTTTTGAGTATCAGCCCACAAATTAGAGATAAGGTTTAATCATGTCACATGTTAAAGCATCAGGATCAGTCGCCCAACACGCCCAAGGCAAACGCCACGGCAAAAGGCTTGGCTTAAAAAAGTCAGGTGGACAAGTTGTTAAACCTGGCAACATCATCCTTCGACAACGAGGAGCCAAGTACAAGGTGGGACAAAATGTTGGTATGGGAAGAGATCACACCATTTTTTCTTTAATCGACGGTTCGGTTAGTTTTTCTAAAAAAATGGGGCGCACAGTCGTATCCGTCCTTTCCTAATTTTCTCATTTCACACTTTTCACTTTGGTGATTGGCAGTCATATTATGCTGTGGTATATCTGTAGATATGACTACTAAATCCACCATTGTCTACTTAGAAGTGGGCGTGTTGCAACCCAACCCTTTTCAACCTAGAGACAGAATCAAACCAGAGGATGTGGCGGAATTAGCAGAATCAATCAAGCAATATGGTGTTCTAGAACCACTGATCGTGGCAGAAACCCCAGCCGGATATCAAATCATCGCGGGGGAGAGAAGGTGGCGGGCGGCGGTGACGGCTGGCATCAAAGAAGTGCCAGTAATTCTCAAACAAACAAGTCCCCGCGAGATGCTTGAGATGGCCATCATTGAAAATGTACAACGCACCGATCTAGGACCTTTAGAGAGGGCACAGGCTTTTCAACAATTGATCAGAGACTTTGGCTTTACCGTTGCGTCTATTGCTGAAAGAATCAGTAAGTCAACTTCTTACGTCAGCAACACCCTCCGACTGCTCGATTTACCCGATGCAATTAAAGATGGTTTGAGTGGCAATCAAATTTCAGAAGGTCATGCTCGGGCAATTGCTGGCATCGAGAACCAGTCTGCTATGATTGATATCTATAAAAAAATTCTCGTGGAAAATGCCTCTGTCAGACGCGCAGAAGAACTGGCGAGGGGTTATCGTCAAGCTCACTCCAGATCACCGGTAGAGCGAATGATGCCCGGCACCACCCATGTCACTGATCCCAAGGTTCAAGCCTGGGAGCAGTCACTACAAAGACTCTTAGCCGCCAAATCAAGTGTCAAGCTCACTCGGTCTACTACCCAAACAAGAATTACCATCACCTTAAAGGGCGATCCCAATCAAACTCAAAAAGACCTTGAGAAAATCATGTCTTTAACTGAAAAATACCGAGATTAATTGGTAAATTCAGGCTGGATGTTTAAATCTTGCTGACTAGTAAACTCCACTGGATACTCGGCTGTTCTGATCACCGCCACACTGTTGAGTGGCCAATACCTAAAGAATGCTCTGCCCACAATTTCTTTTGAAGTAATCGGTCCCCAGGCTCTTGAATCACTGGAGTGAGGCCTGTTGTCTCCAGACACGAAGTACTCATCAGGACCGAGGCTAACTACCCTGCCATTGATAAAAGCATTAGGCAAAGTTTCGAGTGAGTCGGGAATGTATGATTCATCCAACAACATTCCGTTAACATAATACTTGCCATCTCTAACTTCGACACTATCTCCAGGAACACCAATAATTCTTTTGATGTAATCACAACCAGTACCTTTTGGGCATTGAGCCCTAGGTGGAGCATGAAACACAATCACATCCCCTCGTTGTGGATCGCCCATTCGATAACTGATTTTGTCTGTCAAAACATAGTCACGAGAATGGAAGTTTGGTTCCATCGATTCACCACTAACTTGATGCGGTTGCATAAAAAACAAGTAAACCACTAAAAATAATGACAACCCGATTACCGCTGTCTCGATTAAATCCAAAAACAATCCACTCACCGACGTGACAATTTTTGCCATAAGCGGAATTATCCTCGTTCACTACTGGAGTTTCAACCACTAAAACGGGATAATGACTACATGGGTTATACCAAAGACGCGGTTAGAGGCTTTAGTTGGCAGTCATCCGCAACTTTATTCGCAGCTGGCATTACCGCCGCCAAATTGATGGTTCTGGCTCGGTTGCTTTCTCAACAAGACTTCGGGCTATTTGCCTTGGTCAGCATTGCTCTAGGACTGACCGAGGCTATTACTCAAACTGGGATCAACATCACCATTATTCAATCTCAGAAGCCAATCACTTATTTTTTGAATACTGCCTGGGTGATCGCCATCATCAGGGGTTTCATTATTGCCACGATCATGTTTGCGCTAGGCGCTGGCATGTCTGTAGTCTATCAAGAGCCGACGCTGGTCTATTTGGTGGCATTGGCGGCGTTAGTACCAATTATCAAAGGATTTATTAACCCAGCCATCACTTCCTGGCAGAAGAATTTTCAGTTTGGAATTGACACCGCCTACCGCCTTAGTTTAGTGGCAGTTGAAGCTGTTGTGGCTGTCATCCTAGCCTTCGTGTGGCCTCGTGTGGAAGTCTTGATCGTTTCAGTGTTAGTCGCCGCTATTTTTGAGGTGTTAATATCATTTCAGTTGTTGAAACTCAAGCCCGCGTTCCGGTTTTCAAAACTGAAAGCCAAGTCTATCCTCCTCAATGCCAGAGGTTTGGGACTAGCCACTGCTCTAGATTACTTCACAGAAAATGTCGACGAAATTATCCTCGGCCGGACACTTGGCACCAGTCAATTGGGTACCTACCACGCTGGCTATTCGCTCAGTCATCGCCCCACCGTAGGCCTTGCTCAAGCCCTCAACCACAGCACTTTGCCTGTCTTTACCAAGATTGGCTCAGACGTGACGCGACTCAGGAAAGCATTTTTTAAGTCATCTGGCAGTTTAATTCTACTTAGCACACTCGCTGCGCTGCCACTCATCTTTTTTCCAGAACAAATTATTTTGCTTATTTTAGGCAGTAAGTGGCTAGATTTGACGCCTTTATTACCCTGGCTAGCTTTTGCTGGTATGACTCAAGCCATCATCAAGTTGGCATATAATCTACTCATCAGTCAAAAAAGTTATCAACTCATGAATTGGCACCGAGTAATTACCCTTGTCATCCTGGTGCCACTCTTAGTCTTATTAAGTCAGATTTATGGATTAACTGGCGCTGGAATGGCATGGGTCATTGCTAGACTGCTCCCGTTACCGATTTTACTATTCGCTATAATGAAGACACTGAAATGAAAAAGTTAGCTGTCACCGCCATCATCTTGACCCATCGTGCTGGTCAATTATTTGACCAAGCCCTATCCAGTGTGGCATGGGCAGATGAGATTATGGTCATAGATAACAACGCTGGCCTTGATCCAAAACTCTACCAGCAGAGCCACGGCGTGACGTACTCCTCCATCAATACTCCCATCACAGACTTTGCTACGATTCGTAACCAAGCAATGGCCAAGGCAAAACACGATTGGGTGTTTTTTCTTGATAGTGACGAGCAGTTCCCAATTGAGACACTTCCCAAGATCTCAGCATTAATTGAAGATGAGGGTGTAGCTGGCGCAGTACTGTTTCGTAGCGATGTCTTTTACGGCAAAAAACTAAACTATGGTGAAGCTGGTCACCAACCAATTATCCGCATGATGAGAAAACAGCAAGCACACTTTGTGGGACATGTTCATGAGGTTGCACAGGTGAATGGTGAAATAAAACATCTCAACCTAGAACTTTTGCATTACGCTCATCCCAGCATTTCCGAGTTTATCGCTGATGTGACCCATTACGCACAAATCGCTGCTCAGAACTCTCCTCCAACTTCATTTTGGAAAAATTTTTTGGAGTTAATTTTGTTTCCACCGGGAAAACTACTTTTCGGCCTCTTTATTCAAGGAGGAATCGCCGATGGTTGGCGCGGGTTGATTTATGCCAGTTGTATGTCCTTGCACTCTTTATTGGTGAGAATATTTCGTTATGAAAAAATGGCGAGCCAGCTTGAATCAGATCCTATCTAAAGCACAGTTGCCAACCTCTGATTGGTGGTATTTGCTTGCTTTATTGGTCGTGCTCAGCCTGGGTCAGCTCCAAAGATTTAGCGTCAACACCACAGTTTCGTTTTATTTACACGACATCCTGATTTTTGGCTGGTTGGTTTTACACTTTAAACAGATCCTCAGATTAACTAAGCAGGTAGTATCTAACTTTCGATGGTTTGACTGGTGGTTGGAACTGGCTTTTGGTGGTTGGTTGTTGTTTGGCATGCTGCTAGCGACTCCCGAACTTACACCTTGGCTTTACCTGCTGCGCATAATTTTATACGCCACATTTTTAATTAGCCTTCGAGTTAGTTTTCAGAAAGAACCAACTGCGCTCAGAATTATGTTAACCTGCCTTGGCTTACTCTATGTTTGGTTTGGGATTGTTCAATACGCTCTGCTACCAGACACGACATTTTTGTTCGCCCTAGGCTGGGATGATCATTACTATCGATTAATCAGCACATTGCTAGACCCCAATTTTACTGGCATGATCGTGGTGTTGGTGATGGCTTATCTTTTCTCAATTAGACGCTTATTTCCCCTTCCCTTACAAGTGACTGCCGGCGTAATCATGTTGAATGCTTTAACAGTCACTTACTCACGATCAAGTTACTTAGCTTTTTTAGTTTTGTTGGGATTATCGATCGTTTCGCCACCACACAAGACCAATTTATTTGCCAAAAAGTCCCGACTTAAGGTGAGTTCATGGCTAAAGCGAGCTGGCTGGGGCTTGGCTGCGCTTAGCATCGTGTTTTTCACTTATATGATTGCTCCAAAACCCGGAGGAGAGGGGGTTGATCTATCCAGAACTGTCTCAATTCAAGCTCGCGCTCAGTCCACGCAGTTAGCGTTGTCTGATCATGGTCTGAAGTCAATTTTAATTGGCAAAGGGTTTTACAGCTCTGACATTTTGCATGCACATCAACCACACTCCAGCACGCACGCTAGAGTTCCCGACAATTTATTTGTGCTAATTTTCGCCAGCACCGGGGTAATGGGCTTACTGCTTTTTATCGGACTGATCATCAAGTACGCTTCGCAACTTGCCAAGCACGATTGGTTGATGTTTACGGCACTGTTGGCTACACTAACTCACGCCCAGTTTAATAACACTCTGCTTGAACCGTTTGTTTTTTTATTTCTAGGAATGGGGTTGGCGAGCTTACCCAAGTCTAAACCAGATATTACTCTGCTTTGATCTGTCGAACCACCTCAGCCTCATTGCCGGCTTGATCGACGGCTTTGACAGTAATAGTTTGATCACCATTTTGCAGTTGGTATTTGCTAGAAAACACGCCCTCGCTGGAAGGAAATATTAAACGACCGTTTAAGTAGACTTTAGCCTCGGGATCAGTGCTACCTTCTACAGTCAAAGTTTGATCCTTAATGTTGAAAGTCTTGCCATCTTCAGGAGAAATTAGTTCAATCACAGGTGGTTCTGTGTCCAAAACCACCAAGTGCTGCCTACTCACTGGCGACTCTTTATCTTGATCAATCCGTGCGTATGCCGAGATGACATTTTCACCCTCGCTCAAATCAAGCGCTGCTTCAAACCGGCCGTCTTCTCCAGCCAACACCGTTACATCCTCACTGCCATTGACGATAAAAATGACTTCTGCCTGCTTCTCAGCGTAACCGGTCACCTGCAGGTTGCTCTTTGCCACAAATGCCGGAGGAGCGTCAAGCGAGGGAGCTTGAATGAACACCGTTTCGTTATCATTGTTGATAGGATTGGTGTTGATAATGCCGTTGACCACTCTTACAAAAACAGGTAACACCACAAACAAAAAGAACAACATTAATAAGACTGATAATGCCGAGAACCAGACTATTTGCTTAGTGAGCTTCTGTCGTTCTTTTTTAATCAGTCTTGATGAGACTCTCGATTGGGTTGCCATAGTCACAAGTATACCAAACTTTTATTAAACTAGTTGACCTAGCAAACTTAAGTTTAAATAAACTGTGTCTGTTATATGGCCAACAACCTACGTACGTCTACTTTCGCATCTATACCACAATCCAACGATCACGATTGAGCCGAGAAGGGGATTCGGACCCCTGACCTACGGTTTACGATACCGCCGCTCTACCAACTGAGCTATCTCGGCAAGACAAGTTATACACTCTCTCTAGCCAATATTATAGCAAGCTCATATAATGGGCTGGTGAAGATCGGCAAACTTTTCAATTCTGTCAATTTCCAGTCAATTGCAGCGCTAATTATGTTTGTGGCTGCCATGTTAATCTTTCTTGTGGAGCCACTTTTTGCCAAAGCCTTGCTGCCAACTTTTGGGGGTTCGGCAGCTGTTTGGACCACTTCCTCCGTATTCTTCCAAATATTGCTACTGATAGGTTACAGCTATGCGTTAATTTTGCAACAACTCAATCCAAAGCGTCAGCTGTGGCTGCATACTTTATTTTGTTTAGTCGTGCTGGCGATAATTGCCCTGCCATTGTTTTCATCCCAGCTCAATGCACCCCAACTGATCAACCTACTTGACTCATCCCTTGCTCCCAAGACCTCCGCTATTACCCACATCTTTCTGCTAGGGATGGGCTCAATTGGGTTAAGTTTTGTGTTCTTGGGCACAGTCAGCACCGTCACCCAAATCATTGCTGTTAACTTAGGCTCAAAAAATCCATACACTTTGTATCGATTTTCTAATGCCGGTTCATTTGTGGGACTACTCTTGTATCCACTCGTTGTGGAACCGCTATTGCCAATTAGAACCCAGTTAGTCATCTGGCATTATGCGGCGGTCTTACTGATGCTCACAGTGATGATCGCGCTCGGATACTTGCTAATTGCAAAAAAGTTGATCAACTTTGACAAAAATACTCAAAAAATCACTCCTCCCAACTTGAAAAGTTGGTTGCTCTGGGTCTTAATGGCTAGCCTACCAGTCACCTACATGTTGGTCGTGACTGAACACATCACAAAAGGTATCGCCCCCTTTCCTTATCTGTGGATTTTACCTCTGGCGCTGTATTTGGTTTCCTTCATCGTTGGTTTTGGGTTGATTAAATATGGAGCAGTTGCCGCTTTGGCTTCACTAGCAACTTCACTTTGGTGTATCACATCCCTCACCATTGGCGCCACGGATGTGATCACCTACACCACTCAAGTACTAATTTTTAGTCTGACCGTATTTTTGACTGGTTTACTTTTCCACGCCCAACTTTATCAATCTAGACCAAATACTGGCGCCTTGAGTTATTTTTATTTGGCGATCGCAGTGGGGGGAGTGGTGGGCGGACTCTTAGTCAGTTTTGTTTTTCCAGTGCTGTTTGCCGGTTACTGGGAACTAACCAGCTTGTTGATCATCATCACTATCATCAGTCTCGTCATTTTTTCAAAGTCCAGTGCGGTCTACTTGCAGATTTTTGGTAAAAAATATTTATTGTCCGCGAAAATAATGACCATATTTTCCATAGTAATTTTATGTTGCGCGGGCATCATCAAGCTGATGACAAGTATCCACAATCAGTTGATTTTCCAGGATAGAAATTTTTATGGTAGCTTAAGAGTGGTTGAGGAGGACCAACAAGTGGTGCTATTCAATGGCTCCATTCTCCATGGCGCCCAGCTTAAAGAGCCGGCAGATACCCTATTGCCACTTAATTACTATACTTTTGAATCTGGGGTTGGCCAAACGATTCAAAATTGGCAATCTAACCAATCTTCTTTAAAAGTTGCAGTAGTAGGCTTGGGCAGCGGTGTACTTGCTAGTTATTGCCGGCCTGAAGATCAATTTGATTTCTATGAAATCAATCCGATGGTAATTGAAGTCGCAAATACCCACTTTACTTTTTTACACCACTGTCCTAACGTCAAAATTCATTTGGGAGACGCGCGTCGGGTACTAGCACAATCAGCTAGTGAAGAAAAATTTGACATAATCGTCGTCGATGCTTTCACCGATGACTCCATTCCTACGCATTTACTCACCCTTGAGGCTACTCAGCTTTACCTGCAGAAGTTGAATAATCAAGGCATCATTGCTTTTCACATTTCCAACCGATTTTTAGATCTGGAAAAAGTGATTGCCAACCATGTTAAAGAAGAAAGTCTCTTTGCTTACCGAGCACTGTTGAATGACTCTGATGCAAAAGCTGGTTCAACCAGCGACTGGATATTGGTCAGCAAGCAGGCTGGTCAACTCGATGAAATGTTGAGTGATCCATCGTCGCTTGACTATTCAAAAACGGTGAGGTGGACTGACGATTTTAGCAACCTGCTCTCAATTCTGAAATTACCTTGGTGAAATCTGGAGCGGTGAACGGGGCTCGAACCCGCGACCTTCTGCTTGGGAAGCAGACACTCTACCAACTGAGCTACCACCGCATCTAATAAAATTATCGCTTTCCCCGCGAATCCACCGCCTAAGGCGGGGCACTCGACTAACCAACTAGCACCGCAATTAAGCATACTCCCTCGATTGTACCAAATTTAGTTCGTATGTTGATCAAGATCATACACTACAATTCCTCGACGCAATTCCCTCAAGACACTAAGCACTTTTTGTTGATAAGCATCTGTTTTCATTCGATTCATCATGCCAGACGCTCTTGCCTTCAATCTCAAAACATCACTCTCAGAAATAACGTGCAAATCTATCTCCGCAGACTGCGACAGATCATCAAGTCTTTTCGCTAGGATGTTCTGGCCATGCCTCTGAGGCGCCTGAATCGATTTGGGCATTTCTCCTGGAAAATAGAAGTACTGCCTATCATCATCTACAATCACCATGATCTTAATTGAAGGTCTTCGCTTTGGATTTTCTGATGTCTGCTCCTCATTTGATCCCAAGTATAAGATTTTTATGATTTTTGGATCATCAGCTAGCCTCATTTGTCGTGGATTTCCTTGATCAATCTCTAAGTTTAGATCCCTCACCAAAGCATCTATAAGATGTTGAAGTTGTCTAGGAATTTCTTCTATTTGTAATCCAGAGATTCTTTCGTAAGGCCTTTGTACAGAATCAATCAGGCTTTCCAGCCAAAATTGATCAATCATCACGAGCATGTCTAATATGTATCGAATAACGACGCTATCTGCGAAGAAATTTATCAGTTTGTCAATGTGATTTTCTGGCGATCTATTCGGCATAAAACTACGGCATCATTAAAATCTGGCTGAACTCAATCCTGTCTGGATCTTGACCAATGTAAGCTCTGTTCAGTTCGAAAATTTCTACCCATCGGTATGGATCGCCTAGCTCTGTCGTAGCGATCGACCACAAACTGTCCCCCGCTTTGACCTGGTAAGTATTTTCTGTGGTCACACCAGTTAAAATTTGATCGCGAACTGGTTTCTGAAATTTAGTAGGTTCAATTATAATTGTCATCCCAAAGGGTAAAATATCTGGATTTAAAATATTATTTGCTGTCGCAATTTCTGGATATCTGGCGCCATCACCTAATTGTGCTGCGGCTATCTGCCACAAATTATCGCCAGCTTGAACCACATACACTCGCTGCGGATTGACCCAATCATGCAGCCCAACAATTTCCAACGTTGGCGCCAATTGGTTTGGTGAGTCTGACAAAGGTTGGTTCTCAATGGATAGGTCAAATGAATTTGTGGTTGATTTTTCCAGCATCTGACCCAAGGAGGCTTCAGCTGCATCATTGTCTTTTTGTCGATATTGATCCTGAAAGGTTCCCTGAACTTGGATAGCGGTCTGATCCCGACTATCAAACGAATCGGCATTTGGCTCGCTTTCCGGCTTTCCCAACAATATCCAAACACTCGTTAGCAATAGCACACTCACAAATCCCAGGCCTGCGACCACCAACGGCAAGTGATAATAAATGTTTTTCAGAAAATCTCTTAAATTACTGGTGTCCATTGTTGTTGAGAGTTCTTTCTTAAAAACTCAATGAAGCTGAGGTCTAGTCAATCAGTCTTACTCGCTTAATTATATCAAAATATCTCAGTATTACCGCTTATCCTTGGGTGCTGTCACTGCCAAGATAACCAGCGATCTCACCAATGTGTCCTGACCGATCAGCTAGCAAACAATTTCAAGCCTTGATTCACTAAGTATTATATCTGCAAATATGTGCTACGATGAAAACATGTACAAATTTTTCAGATTTGTCGCTCTTTTAGTCATCTTTCTCACAACTATTTACTTTATCTATCAATACATCGCTATCCCCAAGCAGATTTTTGGGGCAAATGCCGGCAAGTATCAAGAGGGTTCAATTGTGTTGTTTATGTCCAGTGATGTTTCTCAACTGCTGAGTACAGTCA
>CAZKSJ010000009.1:0-26501 GCA_964555515.1 uncultured Pseudomonadales bacterium | reverse complement strand
CATGAAGTCGGAATCGGTAGTAATCGCAAATCAGCAGGTTGCGGTGAATACGTTCTCGCTCCTTGTACACACTGCCCGTCAAGCCAGCAAAGTCAGCAGCGCCCGAAGTGGGTGACCTCAACCTTTACGGGAGAGGCCCTCCTACGGCGAGGTTGGCGATGAGGACTAAGTCGTAACAAGGTATCCGTACTGGAAGGTGCGGATGGATCACCTCCTTTCTAAGGAGAAAGGGTTTTGGGAACTCACGCCCCTTTATCTCCCAAGTATCGTAAGGTACTTGAAAAAATTACAGTGAAATCCTGTGATCAACATATCCAGGTACTTAAGCCATCTAGCTTAAGTCAAGTCGAACTGTTTACCACCATGTTTGAATCAGACTTTCAATTATTCGTCTTCAGTCGATTGGTTGCAAAATCATTTGCATCGATCACTCTACCACCCCAATGGGTGGTTTTTTAGTGTTTATATATATTTTGATTGACATTGATGCTTATCTATCCTATAATAATCAGCGATGAAAAATTTATTGATTATTTTTAGCGTTTTTATTTTAAGCCTGGCCTCTTCAGCCCAGCGGGTTGTCGCAGGTGCAGTTGGAATTTATCCTAGTACAAATGTCCAGCAAAATTGTCCTAGTGATCAATCTAATTGTACATGGGAAAACCAAATTTCATTTTGGCCAACCACCGAGGGAAAACCACTGCACAACATCACCATCTGGATGCATTCTTCACTAAGCAATTATCTCCAATTTAGGCCAGAGGGTTATGACTGGTCAAGCTCAAAAATAACACTGAGTAGAGTGTTGAACCCCGGAGAAGGACAATTTATGGACGTCCGCGCCAATATTAATACTGCAGAACTGCAAGCTAAGGGCGGTAATTTTAAAGTCGACCTATTGATTGATGGTCAAACTTGCAATGAAAAAATCCCTGACGATTGTTATTATTATGGCGGTACCAGATTTGAAATTTCCTTCAACTATGTTGAGGTGGCTGCACCTTCACCCTCACCATCGCCATCACCTTCGCCAAGTCCTAGCGTAATTCCTAGTACTACTCCAACCGTAACTCCATCACCGTCGCCCACACCCAACAGTAACCTTGAGAACTTACCATCAAACAACGTGATTAGCCTGCCAACCCCTACAAATGAGCCAACGGCTACATCAATTGTGGCACCTACATCAACCTCTGCAAACCAGTCAACACCAACTGCTGTTTCAGCTCAAACACAAACAAATGAAACCAGCTCAACTGTTCCCTCTGAACCCAACCATGGTTCCGAAAGAGGAAGTGATGATAATTTGCCGTTAACCACCAACTCAGCATCTCCCTTAACTCAAATAAGCAAAAATGTGGCAAAAAATATGGCTGCAATTTTTTCCAATGATAATGATGAAAATCAGTCAGACGCAACAACCCAGTCTAATGAAGTTCCCAACCCAAATCAGCAAAATAGCCAAGATTTAAACAGAAATAAATTCTTAGATCAGTTGCTAAACCTTCCCAATATTTTGGCAGCCAACTTGCAGTTCATGCCCACACTCATTAGTGTGTTCATGCACTCATAAGTGTGCCGCCTGATTACAACTTGCGCAAAAATAACATCGTGGCATAATCACGGCCAACGATGCAAAAAGGCACTCTTTTTATCTCAATCGTACTCATCATGGTCATTACAGCCGTTGGTCTGTATATCTGGCAAAACGAGCAAGATAAGCAACAACTGCTCTCCACGATTGATCAACTCACCGCAGATGAAAAAAATAACGCTGAATCAATTCAAAACGAGGTGGCGGATGTAATTACTCAACCAACTTTAATCGGCAGTGGGAGCGCCCAGCTTGCGTCTGGCAGTGGCGAGTTAGCCAATTATGGCACCATCGTCGGTTCACTATCTTTTCCAAGTGAAGAAATTCCAGAAATGACGGTTTGCGCAGAAGGAATTAGCTCTAAAGAAGAATTTTGTACTAACGAAAGAATGACTGGGGATGATTACCAATATGGTTTAGGTTACAACCTGTACTTGCCTGCGGGTGAATACTTCGTCTATGCCAAGCTCGCCAACGATCCTTACAAAGCTTATTATTCAGAATTTGTGACTTGCGGCTTAAGTGTGGATTGTCCTTCACACCAACCAATTAAAGTTACTGTCACTGCCGGCGAAACCACCAGTGGCGTTGACCCCCAAGACTGGTACAACCAAACACCATAAATTGATTTATTCAAAAAATCACAGTTTCTGCTGAGATTTTGAATTCAGTTGTCACATTTGACGTGCCAGCCGCTGTCCAAACGGTTTCTAAAACTAGTTCTTTCCGAAAGATCTTTCCGACAAGTCATCCAAACTACATCTGACGAGTCTAGAAGCAAATCAAAACTTCAAAAGTAAAATTATTTCAACCAAGCCGCTGCAAAGTAAATCGTGCCTATCAAGGCAAAAACCGCGATGCATTGCATAAATATTTGCATCACAAACCAAGCAGAATCATCATGCACCAGCTTACCATAAAAAGGAATTTCGGTGAGTTTTACCCTAACGATAGTAGAAAATTGTTGATTAAACCAATAAATTGACTCGCCAATACTGCGAATTAGCCAATAAGCAGAGAAAAAAAGCATAAACAAATTTAAGTCATTCACAATCAGTGACAGTAAACTAACCAAAATGAAAAATGGTGAAATCACTAGGGCATCTCCCCAAACAAAAACTCCCCACGGATAAAGCCAAGGAGTGAGACCAAAAGCATTTTTATGCTTGGCACTTTGCAAATAACCCCATACCACACCAAATGCATTCATGATGGCAGTAATTACCAAAAAAAATAACCAAACGTAACTCATACTGATGGAAATAGATGACATGTTACCTGCATTATAACTCAAGAGAAAACGGGTGGCTTCATCTTCGCAGCTGAGATAGCCATTGAGATAAATGTTGAGATAATTGTTTAGATAATTATGGTAAAAGAGCGAAATTGATGAGATTTACTAAAAATTTGATAAAATGAGCGCTAGGAGGCAGAACATGATGGACTTCAATAAACTCACCACCAAATCAGCAGAAGCCGTGCAGGGTGCCATGCAACTCGCGGGCGAAATGAAAAATCCAGAAATAAAACCCACGCATCTGGCTGTGGTGTTACTTCAACAGCCTGGCGGCATCGTCCCCTCAATAGTTGTGCAGCTGGAAGGAAAAGTTGATGAATTAACCAGTCAACTTAAAACAAAAATGAGTGAGTTACCTCAGGCTAGTGGGTCAGTCCAACCACTCTTATCTTCAGAATTAAGCAAAGTTTTTGAGCGGGCCGAATCACAAGCAGGCAAACTGGGTGACGAGTACGTCAGCACCGAGCACCTTTTTCTCGGACTGCTTGAAGAAAACAGCCTGCAATCAATTTTTAAGATTGCTCCAAAAGATGTGCTCAATATTCTAAAACAAGTCCGAGGCTCTCAAAAGGTGAGTGATAGGGATCCGGAGGGCAAGTATCAGGCTCTGGAAAAATACACCAGCGACTTCACCAGTCTAGCTAGGGAAGGCAAAATTGATCCGGTGATTGGCAGAGATATGGAAATTAGACGGGTGATGCAGATTTTGTCACGGCGCACGAAAAATAACCCCGTGCTGGTGGGGGAACCAGGTACGGGCAAAACAGCCATTGTAGAGGGTTTGGCCAGGAAAATCATTGAAAATGATGTGCCAGATCAACTGAAAAACAAGCGCTTGTTAGCTTTAGACATGGGAGCGCTAATTGCGGGCGCGAAGTATCGGGGCGAGTTTGAGGATCGGTTGAAAGCAGTGATCAAAGAGATAGAAAATGCCAGCGGTCAGATCATCCTTTTTATCGATGAGCTGCACACCATTGTGGGCGGTGGGGCAGCAGAAGGCTCAACCGATGCGGGGAATTTGCTCAAGCCCGCACTGGCACGAGGTACGCTGCGCACCATTGGAGCGACCACAATTCGCGAATATCGCAAGTATGTAGAAAAAGACGCTGCGCTGGAAAGACGTTTTCAACCAGTGATGATTGAGGAACCAAACCGGGAAGACGCGATCTCAATTCTACGCGGTATTAAAGAAAAGTATGAAGCACATCACGGCATTCATATCACCGATAATGCGATTGTGGCGGCGGTGGATCTATCGAAACGTTACATCCCAGACCGCTTTTTACCAGACAAAGCGATTGATCTGATGGATGAAGCTGCTTCGGTGCTGCGGATTGAAATTGATAGTAAGCCAACTGAGTTAGACCAACTGCAGCGGCGCATTCGCCAACTGGAGATTGAGCGTGAAGCGCTTAAAAAAGAAAAAGACGAGGCGTCTAAAAACCGCCTCCAGGAGTTGGAAAAACTACTGGCTGAGCTGCAAGGGGAGTATCAAGAGCTAGACATACACTGGCAAAATGAAAAAAAAGCGCTGGACACAATCAGGCACGGTAGTCAGCAGCTTGACGAATTAAAAGAACAAGCCGCTCAAGCAGAAAGAAATTATGATTTGCAAACCGCTGCCGAGATTAAGTACGGCAAAATTCCTGAACTACAAAAGGAAATTAAAGCCTCTCAAAAAAAACTAAATGAAGTCCAAAAAGACCGCTCGATGCTGAAAGAAGAAGTGACTGAAACCGACATTGCGGCGGTGGTATCGAGATGGACGGGAATTCCGGTGCAAAAAATGCTCAGTGAGGAAAGCGAAAGACTGAAACAAATGGAAAAGGAACTGCATCAGCGGGTGGTTGGTCAAGACCAAGCTGTGGCCGCAGTCGCGAGCGCGGTGCGCCGGTCGCGCGCGGGCATTAGTGATGCCATCCGGCCAGTCGGCTCGTTCATCTTTTTAGGACCTACTGGCGTGGGTAAGACCGAACTCGCCCGCGCGCTAGCTGAGTTTCTCTTCAACAACGAAAACATGATGGTCAGAATTGACATGAGCGAGTACATGGAATCGCACTCCACCGCGCGCCTAATCGGCTCACCCCCAGGATACGTCGGTTACGAAGAAGGCGGTCAGTTGACTGAAGCCGTACGCCGTCACCCTTACAGCGTAGTCTTGTTTGACGAAATTGAAAAAGCTCACCAAGAAGTACTAAATGTCCTACTGCAAATTCTTGATGATGGACGACTAACCGATAGTAAGGGCAGAACAGTCAACTTTTCTAACACAGTCGTCATCATGACATCCAACCTAGCAAGCGATCAAATTGCCGCCCTCAAAAATGACCCTGATAAACAGCGTAGCGCGGTGGAACATCAACTTCATCAATACTTTAAGCCAGAATTTCTCAATCGAATAGATGACGTCATTATCTTCCAACCATTGAGCGAATCAGAAATCAAAGAAATCGTCAAACTCCAACTCAATTTAGTTTCCCACAGGCTTGCCCAGCAACAAATTGTCGTGGAATTTTCTGATCAAGTTTTCGACCACCTGACTACAACTGGTTATGATCCAGTTTTCGGCGCCCGACCGCTCAAGCGGCTTATCCAAACTACCGTCCTTGATCCACTAGCCATGGAAATAATTGATGGCAAAATTGGGTCTGGCGACCAAGTCAAACTGGACGTAGAAGACAATCAAATTGCGATTCATAAAAAATAGCGCCAATTACTGCCTGATCATGGTACAATAATGGTCTTCAAACTGGGGTGACTAGCTCAGCTGGTTAGAGCGCAGTCCTGATAAGACTGAGGTCAATGGTTCGAGTCCATTGTCACCCACCAACCTACATTTTTTCCATCACTCCGGGGTATTAGTTTTGATATAAGTTTAACCCAACAGCTTGTCAGTTATTTTATACATCATACTATATCTTATTCTATCATCAATCTTTATCATTCGTCTTGCATTTTAGCAGTGTTCACATTAGAATGCTAATCTATGGCCGAAGAGAAGCAGAAACCAACCACAAAAAGTAAAACTAAAACCAAACAGCCTTCAGTGATTTATTTGAGTGCTCCTCAACAAAAGACGCCCTCGAGTAGAGGAAGGCATGCCGAACATAAGACAACCGACCCTGAAAGTAAGGCAGCGGAAAGAGAAGCCGCCAAACTGCAACAGCGAATTGCCAGTTCCAGGCAGGTTTTACCCGTCGTCCCCATCAGAGAAGGGGTGCTTTTTCCCAGTACTGAGTCGGTGCTCACTTTTGGTAGAAAAATTTCGCTGAATGCGATTAAAGATTCTCTCAAAACCAAAAAAACCGTGATCTTACTCACCCAACTTGATCCTCAGGTTGATCATCCTCAACCGGCCGACTTACATCACATTGGCACATTAGCCACCATTGAGCGCACGCTGCAAACAGAAGATAGCGTCAACGCCTTGGTGCGAGGTATCAGCCGCGTACGCGTCACCGGCTTTACCTCCATTATGCCAAAGCTGGCGGCTGAAGTCGTGCCTTTGCCGGATCAATATGATAATGACGAGGAAATGGAAGCATTAGTCAAACATCTCCAGAGCGAATTCCGTAAAGCGATTCACATGGGAAAGCCAGTAGAATTTTTGAATTTTATGAAACTGATGGGTGGGGTCACCAACGGCGAGTTGGTGGATCAAATCGCGAGCACGCTGAACATTAAATCAGAAGAAAAGCAACAAATCCTAGAAACAGTCAGTGTGAAGGCGCGTATTAAGCTCGTCATCAATTTCCTGGCACACGAAATGAAAGTCATGGAAATTGAAAAAGACGTGGTGCACAAAACCCAAGAAAAGTTTGACAAGCACATGCGGGATAGCGTGCTCAGGGAAAGGCTACGCACCATTCAAAAAGAGTTGGGTGAAGGAGAGGACGAAGAAGAAGTGGTGGATGAGTATAAAACTAAACTTGCAAAAACCAAGCTTAGTCCTGATACCAAAACCAAAGTCCAAAGAGAAATCAAGCGGCTGCAAGTGATGTCTCCCAATAATCCTGAAGCGGGTTATATTCGCAGTTGGCTTGATACAATTTTTGAGTTGCCTTGGCAAAAACGCAGTACCACCACCGTTGATATTAAAAAAGCAGCGCTGGAGTTAGAAAAAAATCACTACGGCCTCGATGAGGTCAAAGACAGAATTTTGGAGTTCATTGCCGTGCTAGCACGCAAACAAAAACAAGCTGCTAAATCTGGCAAGGTCAATCTCCCGACCATTTTGTGTTTTGTCGGACCACCGGGTGTGGGCAAAACCAGTATTGGCCATGCCATCGCCGATAGTCTAAATAGAAAATTTGTCAAAGTCTCCTTGGGCGGTATTAGAGATGAAGCCGAAATTCGGGGTCACCGCCGGACTTATGTGGGCGCGATGCCAGGCAAAATCATCAGCGGTATTCGCCAAGCAGGCATGATGAACCCCATCTTTATGCTGGATGAAATTGACAAAGTAGGCAGCGATTACCGGGGCGATCCATCGGCAGCCTTACTAGAAGCACTCGATCCCGAACAAAATAACCAGTTTGAAGACCATTACTTGGATGTAGCATTTGATCTATCGGAAGTAATTTTTATTACCACCGCCAATACGCTCGATACGATTCCGCCAGCGCTGCGAGACAGATTAGAAATTATCCGCTATTCAGGTTACACAGAAGAAGAAAAGTTCCAAATTGCCAAAAAACACTTAATGCCCAAAGTATTGCTAGCCAACGGCATGCGCAAGTCAAACATCGAAATTACTGGTGAGAGTATTCAAAAGATTATTGATCGCTATACCAGAGAGGCTGGCGTGCGTTCTTTAGAAAGAACACTGAGTAAGATTTGCCGAAAAGCTGCTCGTGAGTTGGCCGAACATCCCAGAATGAAAAAAATTAAGATTAGCCCCACTAAGCTGCGCGAGTATCTTGGACCAGAAACATATGATGTCGCGTTAACTGAAAAATCCGATCAAGTTGGGTTGGCTACTGGCTTGGCTTGGACCACAACCGGTGGAGAAGTCCTCTTCATCGAAGCAGCGCTCACTCCAGGCAAAGGTGATGTCAAATTGACTGGCAAACTTGGTGACGTCATGAAAGAATCCGCCCAAGCAGCCCTAACTTTTGTCAAGGCTAATGCTACTGAGTTGGGCATTGATCTCAAAAAACTCAAAAATAACGATGTGCATGTCCATGTGCCAGAGGGAGCCGTGCCAAAAGACGGCCCATCTGCCGGTGTAACGATGACCACCGCGATCGTCTCGGCATTTACCAACCGACCAGTCAAACGAGAAATTGCCATGACCGGTGAAGTCACTTTGCGAGGCAGAGTCTTGCGCATTGGTGGACTGAAAGAAAAATCCATTGCCGCCCGCAGGGCGGGTAGTAGCGAAGTGCTCATTCCTTATGAAAATAAACGAGATTTGGAAAAAATTCCGTCTTCCGTCAAAAAAGACATTCGGTTTATTCCCGTCAAAGATGTCCGTCAAGTTTTAGAACGAGCACTCAATAAATAATTCCGTCAAAGCTTCCCGTAGCAGGCGTGATACACTATCCATATGCGCAGATTATGGCCATTAGTGTTCATCTTGGTTGGAGCGGTGATCTTGGCGGGCTGTAGTGCCGACTCAATTTTTGAATATAAATCAAAAGCTGGCATCCAGGTCATCACCGATGGCATTACCAGCGCTGTCTACCTCAACGAACAATACTTAGATAACACCCCACTCATCCAAAAAGATCTCAAGCCAGGGGAGTACACCTTAAGGATTGAGCCCATTGATACCCAATTTGTACCTCATGAAACCGCCATCAAACTCAATAAGGGCATGCTGACTGTGGTGACATGGAAACCAGGTACCCGCCCTGAATTGAGCGGTGGAGTCATTTATGAAATGGAGCCTATTAAGGAAAGCAAGACCGCCGAAGTCGTCTTTAATACCATCCCCGAGGGTGCGATTGTTGCGCTCGAAAACAAGGAAAAAGAATTTTCGCCAGTGGTGTTTTCTCACGTTGAAGCGGGTAATAAAGAGTACGAAGTGACCCTGCCATCATATGAAACTCAGCGTCACACGCTCAACGTCCAAGCTGGCCACCGGATGATTGTCACGATTAAGCTTGCCAAGCTGGTGCCAGTTGAAGACACCGTGCCGCATGTTAGTCAAAACGCCTCGGTTTCAGCCGATTTAGAACAAGGCATTAACTCAGGGGCAAATCTCACGCCTGAACAAGCAGCGACGGCCAGCGCCAACGACAAACGTGTGGTGTTAACTAAGCCCACTGGTTTAATTCAAGACGGTAAGGAGGTGCTGCGAGTGCGATCTGAACCAGACATCGCCAGTACCGAATTGGGGATCGCCCTAGTAGGATCTACCCATCCATATTTAGGCGAAACAGCCAACAGTTGGTATAAAATTTCTTTTGAAAACCAAGTGGGGTGGGTGAGTGCTGAGTTCACCGAAATCACCACGCTTGAACCATAAAATGCTGTCACTGCCCCTCCTCTTACTGATTTTTTTGACTGGCTACTTGCTAATTTCACAAGTTATGCCAAGCTGGCCAGGGATTATGCGCCTGGCAGCAGGTTGGATTGTGGGCATCATTTTTTTTGCATGGCTAACACTACTGATAATTGCTTTCACCAACTTCAACCTCGGTCTTGTGGTGGTGAGTACATTGTTTGCTGTGACAGCAATCCTGCTTGCTAAATTCCGCCCGCCCTCCTGGTCAATATTTCAAACAACTTCACTTCATTTTTCGTTAGCGGCAGTGATGATTCTCTGGGGAAGTTTGTTTAGCTGGTTATTTTACTCGCACATGTTTCAACCAAAAGTAGATGGACTTTATTCAGGCGGTAGTTCTTGGGGAGACATGGCTCTGCACGCCACGCTGATTAACAAGTTCGCTGTACAGTCTGAATTGGATCTGACTTCACCCATTTACGCCTCCCACACCACCAACTATCCATTTTTATTTGATTTTTTTACTGCCCTCATTTATCGAGGAGGGTTCACTTTATCTCAAGCACTCATTAGCATCGGCGTAGTGACTGGTTTGTCGATTATTTTGTTAATGTTTTTCTTAGCTTGGAAAATCACTGGTAAAATCATCACCGGGTGGTTATTTACTTGGTTATTCATGGCTAACGGCGGGTTGGGTTTTTATTATTTTTGGCGTGATTGGCAAGATAGTGATAAGCCAATTTGGAATTTTATCTTATCTATGCAGTCTAACTATGCAAATTTATTTGATAATAACATCTTTTTTACAAATATTACTATTGATTCAATATTACCTCAAAGAGGATTTTTATTTGGAATGGCAGTGTTTTGCTTAATAATACTGGTCTGGTATGAATGGTGGCAACAACCCAAAAAAAATCATTTGCTTTATGCGAGCAGCCTGCTCATCAGCCTACTGCCACTTTTTCACGTTCATACCTTTCTCACCTTGTTTGGCATGCTGGTGTGGGTAATTGGTTTTGGCTGGTGGAGCAAACGATTGACCGTTTATATGTCAGTGTCCGTTTTGATTTTGTCCCTGCTGCCCGCACTTGCACAGTTTTGGTGGATGTTTGGCAACACTCCAGATGCTCATCAGTTTGTCCGTTTCCAAACCGGCTGGATGGACTCTACCTTAAGTTTTGCTTCTTTTTGGATGTGGAACATGGGTGTTAGTTTTTTATTTTTCACTTTGGGATCGATTTACTTTTTTCATTTTGTCAAAGGACTTCAATTTGTGAAAGTGATACTTGCTCCACTACTAGTGCTATTCATCATTTGCAACTTATTGATTTTTCAACCATTTGCCTACGACAATGTCAAACTGATGTTTCTGGCTTACTGGGGCGTGATGTTGATGGCGAGTATTTTGCTTACAATATGGTGGGAAAAAAAGCAGTACCTCATTGTGATCATGATTGTTTTACTGATGACTGTTGCTGGCACGTTGGCGATTCTAAGAGAAACCTATACTTCATGGATGATAGCCAGCTCAGAGGAAGTCGAAGTTGCTCAGCAGATTAAAGCCAAAACCGAGCCAACCAGCATTTTTCTGACTAGCGACGCTCATAACCATTTGGTGCCCATGCTCGCTGGTAGGTCAGTGGTGTTGGGTTATCGAGGGTGGCTGTGGACTCATGGGATTGATTATTCTCAGACAGAGGCAGATGTGGCGCAAATGTTTGCCGGTGGGGAAAAGGCCATCAAACTCCTTAAAAAATATAATGTTGATTATATTTTCGTTGGACCTACGGAGAGAAATAACTTCGAGGTTAATGAGGAATTTTTAAAGAAAAATTATCCCGTCATTGAGCTGTCTGGCAACACTATTCTTTATCAAACTAAATAGCCATCTAATAAATCTTATGCTACTGAGTTAAGTAACAGCCTGATGAGTCCATTAATCGTGTCGATTGGTGAGGAAATGATTTGGTTGATTGGAGGACCATATCAGCAAGTTTCTGAAACGGACATAAACGACTTAAAATCAATTATTGATACCATTGAACTAATAAACTGACTTTTGAACGATGGCGGCGCGGAGGATACCCATGAATTGCTGAGCATCCAGAGAAGCGCCGCCAACCAAAGCGCCGTCGCTAACCAACATGTACTCGCCGATGTTTGATTGATCAACGCTGCCACCATAGATCACCGGCACGTCACCATAAATTTCTCTGATTTGCGCAACTATAGTCTTAACTTGGCCAACTGGCTCATTTTGCCCTGTGCCAATTGCTGCCAATGGTTCATAGGCAACGATACATTCTCGACAAAGCTTGGGGTCAAGCGCCGCTGCTTGCTCATCAATATAATCTTTGTCTACACACAAAATCGGTTTGATTTGTTGGGCCAAAACTTCCTGGACTTGTTTCGCCACGTCTTGATGATTTTCATGAAAGTAGCGTCTGCGCTCGGAGTGTCCCACAATCACATATTGCACTCCCAGATCTTTCAGTTGTTGCGCATTGACAGCGCCGGTATAACTACCCATAGGAAAAGAGCTGACGGCTTGGGCTCCAAGCGCCACTCCATCTGGCAATTCTAATTTGACTTGATGTAAATGCGGCAAAGCAGGGGCAACCACTGGCTGCACAAATTCTGAGGGCTGGAATTGATAATTGAACTCCGTCAACCAGTCGCTGACTTCCTTTTCTAATTTATGAGATTTCCAGTTGGCGATGATTAGTTTTGCTTTCATATCTTCACTATACCCAGAAAGTGTCATTCGTAAAGAGTCACGTCATCATTTTGAGAATAGAGGTTTGAGAACACCTGCTGACGACTGCCCCCGCACGTGCTAGGATGAACGCTTGATGACAAATCTGTTAAAAAAGCTCAATCCAGATCAAAAAAAGGCAGTCCTGCATTCTTCAGGACCCGCTTTGGTGCTGGCTGGAGCTGGTTCTGGTAAAACTACCGTCTTGACCCACCGCGCCGCTTATCTAATTTTAGAAAAAAATGTTGATCCAAACAGCATTTTGTTAGTAACCTTTACCAACAAAGCAGCAGGAGAAATGAAGGAGCGCATTGAAGCGCTGGCTGGCTCGGCGGTACCTTTTGCAGGTACTTTCCATAGTTTATGCGCAAAAATTTTGCGTCGTGACGGCTATCAAATTGGCCTTGATCCCAACTACGTCATCTATGATAGTGATGACCAACTCAGTTTAATTAAACAAATTTACAAGGATCATCAGCTTGACCCTAAAAAATTTAAACCATCCCAAGTCAAAAATAGTATTTCGGCGGCTAAGAACGATTTACTCATGCCTGGTGAGTACGAAGAAATCGCCTTGGGGGAATATCAAAGGTTTGTGGCAAAAGTATACTGGCTATACCAAAAAGCCCTGGCTCAAGCCCAGGCGGTCGATTTTGATGATCTCCTCAACAAAACTGTCCAACTATTAAGAACCAGGCCTGAAGTGACTGAAAAGTATCAGCAACAATTTGAGCACGTCTTGGTAGATGAGTATCAAGATACCAATAAAGCCCAATATCAGCTTAGTCAAATTCTTGCCATGCCCCAAGATAATCTTTACGTCGTCGGCGACTTCAGCCAAAGTATTTACGCCTGGAGGGGGGCCGACTACCGCAACATGCTATTGCTCAAAACTGATTATCCAGCAATCAAAGAATACCGACTAGAACAAAATTATCGCTCCACCCAAACAATTTTAGACGCGGCCACCCAAGTCATTTCACACAATACGACTCATCCTGTTTTGAAGCTTTGGACGGAAAGTGAAACCACTAACCAAATTATTTGTTTAGATAATCAATCAGGCGAGTTGGAAGCAGCCAAAGTGGTGAACTTTATCAAATCCCAGCAGGGCATAGT
Organism: uncultured Pseudomonadales bacterium; assembly: GCA_964555515.1. Taxonomy (GTDB): domain Bacteria; phylum Patescibacteriota; class Microgenomatia; order UBA1400; family PJMF01; genus UBA1388. The sequence continues at coordinate 13,282 of CAZKSJ010000009.1, read as the reverse complement.
TCCTCTTAAGGAAATGGCCATTCTTTATCGCACCAATGCCCAATCACGGTTATTTGAGGAAGCGTTGATTAGGCAGGGCGTGCCATACCGCTTAGTCGGCGGCACCAAATTTTACGAAAGAAAAGAAGTCAAAGATGCGCTGGCGTATGTCAAAGTCGTGATTAACCCAGCCGACACGGTCAGTTATGCGCGGGTTGCTAAACTTGGCAAACGACGGTTGGCAAACCTAGGAAAATGGCGTGATGATCATGGCAACCAAAACTGGGCAGAAGCAAATCCCCAGCAATTGCTAAAAAAAGTACTCGATTTAACGGATTATCGGGCACTCTACTCTGAAAAGGTCGAGGAGGAACGCCAACGCTTAGAAAACTTGATCGAACTGGAAGCCATGGCTGGACAATTTGAACAGGTCACCCAGTTCTTAGAAAATGTGGCACTACTTCAAGATAATTATTATGTGGATGTCAACAATCCCATTGGTGGCAACGACAATGCGGTTCAGTTGATGAGTTTGCACTCAGCCAAAGGTTTGGAGTTTAGCATTGTTTTTATGGTGGGCATGGAGGATGGCTTGCTCCCACATAGCCACTCAATGCTCAATCCAGAAGATATTGAAGAAGAAAGACGGCTCTGCTACGTGGGCATTACCAGAGCAAAACAACAATTATTTTTCTCTTACGCCCGCACCCGTTATCAATATGGCAGCCATACTAGCTCAGTACCAAGTAGGTTTTTACATGATATATCCAATGATTTATTACATTTTGATTCTGAAACAAAAAACTTCAGTCAAGACCCAAACCCTCAAGCTGAAGTCAGAAAACTGGTCATCGATGACGAATTTATGGACGATGTCCTGAGCGGAGAAATTGATTTAGAAGTGTTTATGGATCGGTAATTTTCTGTATAATGAATAAATATGATCATTCGCGCCATTAGAGAAGAAGAGAAATCACTCTACGATCAAGTCGTCCAACACCCGTTACAGACTTGGGCTTGGGGAGAATTTAGAAAACAGACCGGGGTAAAAGTAGAAAGAGTTGGTTTTTTTGAAGGGCAAAAGCTTATTCAAGCTTTCCAAGTAACTTTCCATCCCATTCCCCATTTAAATAAAACCATTGGTTACTTGCCCAAAGGACCAATGCCCGATGAAGAACAGCTAGACGTGTTACGCCAGCTTGGTCAAAAACACAACGCTTTATTTGTTAAACTTGAGCCGAATATCGCTCAAGAAGCGGGCGCTCCCAGCGCCCATGATGCCATTAAGCGCTTTTTAGTTGATCATGGTTGCGTACCGGGTAGACCTTTATTCACCAAGTACACTTTCCAACTTGATCTCAAGCCCAGTGAAGAAAAGCTTTTTGAGCAGCTCAAGAGCAAGACTAGATATAACGTTCGGTTGGCCGCCAAAAAAGGTGTGCAAATTTTTGAAAAAACCTCACAAGAGGGGATGGATGAATACATCAGTATTTTACAAGAAACAACTGCCCGGCAAGGGTTTTATGCCCATAGTCCCGAGTACTTCAAAACGTTGTGGAATACTTTAGGCACGACCGACATGCTGCGAATTTTCCACGGAGTTTATCAAGATAAAATTATTGTTTCATGGATTGTTTTTCATTTTCATGACACGTTTTACTATCCTTATGGCGCTTCCCGCAGTGCTCACCGCGATGTAATGGCGAGCAACTTAATGATGTGGGAAATGATTACCTATGCCAAAAAACAAGGTTGTCAGACATTTGATATGTGGGGCTCGCTTGGTCCCAACCCCAATAGTAATGATCCCTGGTATGGTTTTCACAAATTTAAAGAAGGTTACGGGGGAAAACTGATGGAGTTTATTGGTACTTATGACTTAGTGTTAAATAAACAGATGTATGGCTTTTATAGGGTGGCAGAAAATGTGCGTTGGACAATTTTGCGGTTGCGCGCAAAAATAGGCATTTAGAAACAGGCAGTAATTTACGAAAGGACACCATGGCTTCGACAAGATTTAACCGAGTACTACTCAAAGTAGGCGGCGAGTCGCTGATTGGTGACCGACCGTATGGAATTGACCCCAAGGCAGCCATGAGAGTGGCAGAACAGATCAAGGCCATTTACGTGGAAAATGTAGAAATAGCCTTGGTGATGGGTGGCGGTAATATTTTTAGAGGAGTTTCTGGTTCTAAGAATGGGATTGATCGGTCAACGGCCGATTACATGGGGATGTTGGCCACGGTCATGAATGCTTTGGCACTGCAAGACGCGCTAGAAAAGACAGGCGTGCCCACCAGAGTCCAATCTGCGCTGTTGATGCCGGCGGTGGCGGAAAGCTTCATCCGGAGGCGAGCGCTCCGGCACATGCAAAAAGGTCGGGTGGTCATTCTGGCCGCCGGCACAGGTGTGCCGTTTGTGACTACCGATACCGGGGCTTCTTTACACGCCTTGGAATTACACGCTGATGTACTGATGAAGGCCACCAAAGTAGATGGGATTTATGACAGAGATCCGCAAAAGTTTGCAGATGCCAAACGCTTCAAAACGATTACCTTTCACGATGCCATTGCCATGGATGGAGTAGAAGTGATGGATACAGCCGCCTTAGCCATGTGTCAAGAAAACAACATGCCCATCATGGTCTTTGAGTTGTTCAAAGGTGACAATTTAGTCAAGGCAGTAAGAGGTGAGAGCATTGGCACTTACGTCAGCAACGATGTCAAAACTGAGTTTGCTTGAAGCTTGAAGAATGAAGCGATCTTCGATGACTTGATAATTTAATCATCAGCAAATTAATAACCGGCGAGATATTGATCAACGAGATATTAATCAACTACAGATTGTAAAGCCAAGGAAATAATTGGTAGTAAATTACAAGGAGCGAATATGAGAACTTTTGGGATTAATGGTTTTGGCAGAATCGGACGCACCAGCTTTAGAGTTTGGTGGCAGTATCAACGCGACCAGCTTGATCTAAAAGTCATCAACACTTCAGGCTCAATGGAAATTGAAGATTGGGTGCATTTAGTCAAGTATGACACCAACTACGGCATCTTTGCTGAACCAATTGCGGTCAACCGCTTTCAAAGCACCAAGGATGTGACTGATGAAAATCCCGTATTGGGGTCAATCCGGATTGGTGATAAAGAAGTCGTCGTTACCGCCCAACGTGATCCTGCTAAAATACCCTGGAGGCAAAATGGGGTCGAGGTAGTGATTGATTCGACAGGAGTTTTTCTCACTCAAGAAAAAGCTAGCCTGCATCTGCAAGGGGGAGCGCAAAAGGTGATTTTATCTGCGCCAGCCAAAGGCGAAGGCATTAGCACGGGTGTGATCGGCGTCAATCAACTAAGTGCTGATGAACAAATATTTTCCAATGCATCGTGCACAACCAACTGCATTACCCCAGTTGTCGCCATCATCAATCAAACAATTGGTATTGAAAAAGCGCTGATGACCACCATTCATTCTTATACCGATGACCAGAATGTCCAAGACAATTCTCACAAGGATTTGCGCCGAGCGCGGAGCGCGGCTGAAAACATCATTCCTACCACCACCGGTGCCGCCAAGACGACCACACAGATATTAACTGAACTCAGGGGTAAGTTCGATGGTCTGGCGATTAGAGTGCCCACGAGCGTGGGATCTTTGGCCGATTTGGTGTTTGTCACCAAGCGAGATACCTCGATTGAAGAAGTTAATCAAATACTTCGCGATGCAGCTTCCAAACCACAGTGGAAAGGAATTTTGGCCGTGACCGATGAGCCAATTGTCTCTTCAGACATCGTGGGTCGTCGTGAGTCATCAATTGTGGATTTATCATTGACCAACGTGATTGAAGGCAACTTAGTCAAGATTATTAGTTGGTATGACAACGAATTTGGCTACTGCAACCGCTTGGTAGAACAAGTTGGGTTAGTGTAACGCAAAATTGTGTGCCTTTGATCATTTTTGTTATAATTAACTGTGTCTGAACCACCAGAATCAGTTGGGTGTCGTCATCCTGACAACAATGATCATCAAACCAAAGATCTAATTGCCGTTCATGTATTGAGACTACTGACTCATATAGGTTTCGTCACTTTTACCATTTCAGGTATGTTGGTCATTTTTGGCAATGACCAACAATTCAACCAATTTGCTCAAGAATCAGCTCTGATTCCCAATCTGTTGGGAGAATACATCCTAGAAATGCGCCGAGTGGGACTGAGTGATGAGAGTATTGCTGCGACATTGCTGATGATGGCTGGCGCTAATTTTCAAGCCAGCTTAGGCCTCACCAGTCTGGTGCAAAGCCTGCGCAAAAATCATAATTACCCACCGCACGCTACACTTTAGTCAAGCTTCTAGTGTTAAACTGCGATTATGCTCGCACGTGTCTTTACGGCCACCATGGAGGGTTTAAATCCTGTCAAAATCGAAGTAGAGGTGGATGGTGTGTCTGGGACACCTAATTTTGTTTTAATTGGTCTAGCTGCTAAAGCCATTGATGAAGCCAAAGAACGAGTCACGGCTGCCCTACAAAACTGTGGCATTAGAATTAAGGCTAAAAGAACGATTGTCAACTTGGCCCCAGCTGATTTACACAAAACTGGGACTGCATTTGAATTGGCGATCGCAGTCGGGTTACTCAAAATGTTTGGTGAGATTTCTGTTGATACTGATCAAACCATGTTCTTTGGCGAATTGTCTCTAGATGGTGGACTCAAACCCGTCTCTGGTATCTTGCCACTGGTTATGGCGGCAAAAAAAATGGGTTATCAAAATGTCGTAATTCCTGAAGCAAATCGGACTGAAGTTGCTATATTAACCGGGATTAAGATTTTTCCCATTCAGCATCTTTCTGATTACATCAAGCATGCCCAACAAAAACAGTTACTCATGGCTCAAAGTCCCACGAAATTTACCTTGGCAAATCAACCAATTCCAGAGATTAGGTTGGAGGATATTACGGGTCAGTTCAGAGCAAAACGAGCGCTACAAATCGCGGCGGCAGGGGGGCACAACCTACACATGATTGGACCACCAGGGGCAGGGAAAACTCTCCTTGCGAAGGCATTGTGTTCTATACTGCCGCCGCTCACAGAAGAAGAAGCCATTGAGACCACCAGTATTCACTCGATTGCCGGCATCACTACACACACTGGACTAATTACCACCAGACCTTTTCGGTCACCTCATCACACTGTTTCCACAGCGGGTCTGATCGGCGGTGGCTCAGACATCACGCCAGGCGAAATTTCTCTTGCTCATCGTGGTATATTATTTCTTGATGAATTTCCTGAATTTTCGCGCTCAACCATTGAAGCCCTGCGCCAACCAATGGAAGATGGGTTCATCCATATTACCCGAGCCAAGGGATCTGTTGAGTACCCAGCTCGCTTCTGCTTAGTGGCTGCTTCCAACCCTTGCCCGTGCGGTTACTGGAATAGCAAACTCAAGCCATGCCAGTGCGGACCTGGTAAAAGAAAGATGTATGCCCAAAAAATTTCTGGTCCGGTCATTGATCGGATTGATCTGCATTTCTGGGTGCAGACCCAAAACATCAAGTTAAATCAGGAAAGTACCAACTCCGCACTTTATTCCACTCTCAAAATTCGTAAGTCTGTCTTGGCTGCTCACCAGCTGCAGCAACAACGATTTGCCAAACTACCCATTTTTTACAATGCAGAAATGTCACCTGCACTCATTAAGCAGCACTGCATTTGTGATGCTCAAGCTGAACAAACCATTTACCAAGCACAGCGTCGTTTTCAACTCACCACCCGCAGTTTCTTTAAAGTTTTAAAAGTGGCGCGCACGATCGCCGATCTAGAGCATCAAAACAAAATTGGTGATGTTCACATTACTGAGGCTCTTCAATATCGTCCAAAGGAAATCGTGACTTAAACTTTGATTGAATTGCCATAACCGCTTCAGGCAACTGCCTGAACAGATTGTCTTAACTTAAACAAATCACCAGTTTGGTGTGACACCCATATGGAAATCAAGAAAATCGTCAAATTCGTTGAGCGCTAAATGTTAAATATATTTTTTGATTGCTGGTGCAAATTTTGGGGATATCTTTAACTCTCAGAGGAATTTTTTTTCTTAGACCTTTTCCCATTGTAATATGCGCCTCTTCAATAGAAAACCCGCATTGACCAAGAATATCGAGCATTTCTAAAATTGAATTAGAAGGATAGGTAACAGGACAATGGTGAAATTCCATTATTATGTAATTTACTTGCCATAACTTGCCCGATCTCCATAATTCTCGCATGGTTTCTCCCTCTGCTCCTTCAATATCTACTTTCAAGAGATCCACCTGCTCGTCATTTTTTATTAATGAGGACAATTGAACTGTCGGAACATCAACTTTATAAGGATTGATCTCTGAATCAGAGTTGCTGCTACTTACGTAATCTTGAGTATGAAACCCTTTTCCTGGACGATGTAAATTAAGAGAAGCAACGTCGGCATTGTTCCCAACAACAATAGCGTTTAACACCTCGATATCAGACAAACCTCTTCTCTCAAGGCTGCGTTGCATCACAGCAGCCGTCGCTGGATTTGCCTCAACAACTGTTATGAGAGCCTGAGGTGCTATATATTTCCAGTATAAAACAGAAATTGCACCAGGATCTCCACCAAGGTCAATAATCCTCGGAAAAGTATTATTTGGTTTCCATTCCTGATATTCACCCCTTAAGAAAACTTCTAAATATATGTAGGCAAATTCTATTGTTCTCTGGATATAAGTAATTACAGGAATGTGGAGAGATGGAGTAATAGTTTCTCCAGTAATCTGTGATAGCTGACGCAAATCCTCCCGAACTATTTGATTAATGACCCAGGCAAACTCTAATAATGAATCTGATTCTACGCCAATTTTTCCATATGCTTTCATTAATCTGAAAGATTCCCCAAGAGATAACTCATGATTGATCATAACGTTTATCCTGCCACCTAGAAATAAATTATGAATGATACAAAAAATGCAGTATTTATATTTCTAACTGAACAACCACTGGCAGATGGTCTGAGCCATTTGCTAGAATTGTTTCTGAACTGATATTTCTAATGTTACTAGTCCATACATAATCAAGTTTTCTTTTTAAGTGAATATCAAATAATACAATTAACCTTTGTAATGACTTTACTCCAGACGATGTATCGATATAATTCAAATCTGCAGTCCATAAAATATTTGATGTTGCTTCAACATATCCTGTCAATATTTCTTGATGCGCTAATATTTCACGATCGTTTTTCCATAAATTTAAATTATTAAAATCTCCACAAATAATATCGTAAAAAAAAGCTTCGTCAGAATTTAATTTTTCAATTAAAAATTGCAGTTGTTTTTTTCTATTTTTTAAACCTCCATTATGATCTAGGTGGATGTTAGTAATTCTGATTGATTTTTTTCTGTATGTAAAATAACCAGTAATTACCCTTCTTTTAAATGGTTTGGTGATTCCCCCAGCTAATAATGAAAATATTTTTTCGTGAAGAAGAAGATTTCCTGAATATGGAAGTGTTACTTTATTACTTTTAGTAAGTTTTAACTTTCTTTTGTTCCAAATTATGCAATTACCCATATTTAAAAAACCTTGATCATCTCCAAGATGATAAATCGCTTGCCAATTAGATCCGAGTCCATCCAATATTTTGTCAACAATGTTATCTTGAAAATTGGGTACTACCTCTTGTAGACAAAATACACTAACTCCATCCTTCGCCAGCATTTTCAAGGTATTGATTATTTGTTGGGAATTCACAGAAAACTGGATATTGTATGTAGCAATTTTAAGCATCTACTTTCATTCTCGAAATCTTTTCATTAAATGATATCTAAGAATTGAATAGAACATATTAAATAATTCATAAGTATCTAGTAATACACCTTTTTGAGCGATGTAGGCGAAGCACTCTCGCTTTCTAATTGCATCAATAATGCTGTCGCTAAAATATCCAGTTGCGGCATCGCCAACACTTTTCGTGTGAGAATCTGAGCCTCCCAACAAAGCTCCAATTTTTGGATTACCAATATTCTTAACTAGAAATTTAATTAATTCTTGATAACTTTTGCCAAAAACTATCTGCATTCTATCAAACTTTTGCATTCTCATTCCAGAGGCATTGAATGTTTCTATTCCATCAAAATAAAGTTCTTGGTTATCTGATTGAATTATTTCATATATTCTTTTAAGTGCAATTGAAGATATATGGGGTAATCCGGGATGAGCTACGACGGCTAAACCACCTAAATTGTGTACAATTTTCAATGTTTCTTCTAAATCTAGTCCAGGTTTAACTTCGCCATTGAGATCATAGATCAGTAAGTGACCATTCGCGGTAGATAACTCAGTCGCTCTTAATACCTCAATAGACAATTCGTTTGCATGAGCATACTCAATGGCAATTTGAGAAGGCCAGAACAAATTATGATCCGTGATGGCAATAGCCTGAAGTCTTTTGTAGACAGCAAGAGCAACTATTTCCTGAGGATTAGCACTTCCATCTGAACAGTTGGTGTGAATGTGCAAATCTGCATATTTTATAGATTCCAAGTTAGAAGATCGGTCAGCACTTATCATTTGATGTTTTTTCTCTCAGACACAAAATTGCCTCATATTCGCAACATATTGCTGTAGTTGATCTATGATTTCTCTTTGTCTGGTCAACAAAGCCAATTCCTCAGTTCCAAATTGAACAAATAACTCATCGAAATTGTGAGATCCAATCATAGCAGAATGTTGTCCAAAAATTAGTGCCTTAGCGTGTACAATTCCCTGATATCTCATTATTTTAAACTTCGGCTTTGACTGTCCTAAATTATGAATAAATTGCGATGCCTTTGGGGCTAAACCAGTTTGGTTGTAGCCAGTTGTATATACCTCTACCTCAACCCCACTAATAACTGCATTGTTTAACAGCCTTCTAAATTTGCCTGATGGCAAGTAAGGTGATAATACTACAATTTTTTCTTGCTCTCTTTGGACATATTTATAAACACAATTCATGATTGTTGATTGGCCTCTAAAGCCGCTATCGATCAGTAATAGATTAAATTCATCGCACTTAATTTCCATATCTTGAGCAAGCATCTCATAAAATGAACGTATATAAACTTGTTTCAATGCAAAGACGATACTTGCATTGCTAGTTTTGAGCATTAAATCCAGTCTTCTTTCATCTAATGAAGTTAAATTTACTCCACCTATGTAAGCACTCTCATCAACGATTGAGATTTTTTTATGATCCCTTCCCATTATTGCAGCCATAGGAGTGGCTGCAATAACTTTTGATGAGATGTTAGTTTTTACAACTGGATAAGATCTCCTCATCAATTCAACCATTGTTGACCTTTGATCCTGAAGCGTGCGCTTTTTCTGTCTAACTTTTTCCTGTAGTAAGAGCGATAAGCTGTTAAATGAATTATCGGTAACATAATCGGAATATGCGTCATGGACAACTCGCACATCAACTCCTCTTTGCGCTGCTTGAATTAAGTTGAATACCAACAAATTAGTAAAATAACTTGGTTCAAGAGCCATTGTTTGGATCCAAGTCCTTATCTCAGCTCGAGCGACTTCATTTATTTGGTCTTGAAAAAACTCATTGGTAGAAAGTATCAAATAATCAGAACTTTTTTGTTCCCCAGAATGATTGCCGTTTGAAGTTGGCATTTTCTCCATTGCTATATTTTATATGCTTTTTTCATATTTTGTACCTGTTTTTACCCAATACTTTGGGTTAAAAACCGTTTGGTGCTACACTAACCTTATGGAAATTAAGATGGTTTACGGCCTATTCATCAGTTTTGCCGTGGTGCTGATCATTGCTGTGGGTGGCTTGTATTTATTGATCAAGCCAAACCCACTCGTTGATACTTGGCACACAGTCAATCAACAACTAAGTCTAATATCTACACCGCTACAAGGAAGATTGCCAAATGACCTGCAATCAAGAACGAGCTCAATATCGGTCACCGAACCTAAGTCGCGCGATGCTCAACCACCGACCGGACTTAACGATCAGTCTGCCGACACTTCACCAGAAAATATTCCGCCGCCTACCAACGGTACCGCTAGTACCGCTCTCGGTTCAGCTGTATCCCTTTCCGAATTGCCAACCAACGATCAGCAGACAGCGCCGCCCACTTCCGTCTTGGGCGCCCACACCTCAGCCGAGGAGATGACCGATGTGCCACTAGATTCTCCCCCCGATTACCAACTCATCCAACTTTACCGCCTGATCAACACCCACCGCCAAGAAAACCGGCTCAGTCAGTTAAGCATCAATCTTGCTTTGGAGCGTAGCGCCCGGACTAAGCTGATCGACATGATCAAAGATGATTACTGGCAACATGAAAATAAATCCGGCCAAACTACTTGGCAATTTTTTAAGGATGCTGGCTATCAATATCAACTCGCTGGCGAAAATTTAGCTTTCAATCACAACTCTGCTTGGAAAACTTTTGAGGGCTGGTTACAGAGCCCAGAACACAACGCCCAAATGTTGCACAAAGAATATGAGGACATGGGCGCAGCGGTGGATTGCTTATCGATTCGGGAAAACAACGGGTTTAGTTGCGTGGTTGTACTTCATTTAGGCAAAGCAATATAAATTGATTTATAATGCTATTTATTGTTTATTGAACAACTTATTTTTGATATAAAAAAGATAAGTATTCACCCAAAGCTAAGACGAATCGAAAAGTCACCATTTGATCAAAGAAGTGATGATCACCAAGCCTCCCACCGCAAAACAATACCAACCAAAAATTCTCAATTTGGCTGCTTTAATTAAGTATTGCAAGAGTCTTAAGCAAAGCAAGCCTGTAACAAATGCAGCCGTCATCGCCAATAACGTCGGCACCCACTGCACACTTATTTCAGCTGATTGATAAGTTTGCCAACTTTGATAAGCACCCGCAGCGATGATGGCTGGAATAGACAACAAAAATGAAAAACGAAAAGCGGCTTGGCGCTCCAAACCCATCCTCAAACCCGCATAGACGGTTGAACCCGATCGCGAAATCCCCGGTAAAATAGCCGCTGCCTGCCAAAGTCCAATCTTCCAGGCTGTTAGATTTGTTAATGATTTTGACCCAACGCTTTCTGCCGAATTGAGAATTTTGTCGCTCAACATATTGATCACACCAGTGCCAATTAGAGCCACACCAACCAAAATTGGCAGCACAAATATTTTCTCAATCAAACCACTCAAAATAAGACCAACCACGATCGCCGGTAAAGTTGCCATGGCCAACTGAATCAGGTCTTTCATTTTTAACTTAACAATGTCCTGCCAAAAAAACACTAATACAGCCAGCAGGGTAGCGAGGTGTAAGAAGACGTCAAATGCGAGCATCGATTCAGAAAAGCCAAATAAGTGCTGCATCAACACCAAATGACCAGAACTAGACACCGGCAAAAACTCAGTCGCCCCTTGCACAAAACCCAATATCACTGCCTGAAAAACCTGCATAGTTGTGAGATTTTGAACAAATAATCAGTCGAATAATTATTCTTTAATATCTTGACGAACCTTCTTGTACCAAACCTCAAGAATAGAGCGCACAATGTGTTGCCCGCCCAAACCTAGTGCTAACCCCAAACCTAGCACTAAAAGTGTCACAAAGCCAATAAACATAATCAAGATGTATTCTCTAGCAATACCTAGTTCAGAGATGGCAATCATCGTGGCTAGCACCATGATGGAATAACTAGTCAGTTTGCCTAATAAACGAGCACTTTTGCCATCTATCGTTTTAATCGTGCCCTTTACCAAACCTTCAGCTAAACCTGCCAGCAGCACGCCAATTACCAAGATAATCACTGCCGAAATAATGTGTGGCACATAGCCCAAAACCCGTTCCAAGATGACCGATAAAGAGGTTAGACCCAGGATGGACACCGCGCTTTGCAACACCACTAACATGATTAACCAATAGAAAATTGCTCCGATCACTTCTTCAACTTTACCGGAAACTTCGGCATTATCCAAAAAATGCTCAATTGGTGTATTTTTAATGACTTTAGATAAACGAATCGATTCAAAAATTTGCACCAACAATCGTTTGATTACTTTGGCGACGGCTGTCCCAATCAATAACACTACCAGCGCCGCCAAGATTCTGGGTAGATAAGCAGCAAACGCTTCTGTTGACTGAGCAATGATTAAAATAAAAGAATCAAGTAAGCTTTGCATAGCACCTCACATCAGTTTTTACCACAGCTCTAGTATACGCGAAAACAATCCAAAAGGGGAGCAGACATTTCAATAAACATGCCAACTGGGGTGCCTATTTTTGCTTCGATGGGTGTTTAAAATTGCGGTATGACTCGTAAGCCGGATTCTGTTTAAATGATGATCTATCTATGCCCATGACATTATCACCAACAAAGCGCGCGTGTGCATTATGGTGAAGTTCGATGGTTGCAGCGGGGAGGATTGCCACTCATCTTAATTGCTTAAGATGAGGCCTCGTCGTTATTACTAACGAGTCAATAGCGTTTCAGTTTTGACAGATCACGTGTGCCTGCCAAAAATCGTCTCTGTTGCTCTGACTGTCACTGCTTCCTCCCGCCAAGGCGGGATTAAAACAGCGCTCCTGCTTTCGCAGGATCCCCTACGCCTGCTGTCCGGACTTTCCTCTTTATCCCTCGCCGTAAGGCGGGGAACAAAGCCATCATCCGGTCATACCGCAACAGTATTATAACTGATTAGTCAATCTTTTTCAAATAGAGATCATTAACCAATATCACTCAGTTGCCACTCTTTTGAGGAAGTAAACAGAGTAAAATACCCTTAGCACAATATAAGCTGGTACTGCCAAGAGAGCACCTAAAACCCCTCCCAATTGTAATCCTATTAAGATCACCAAAATTGTCACTAGTGGATCAACGTCACAAGAGTCACTCATAATTTTGGGCACAATAAAGTTGTTTTCCAGTTGCTGCACAACCAGTGCCAATATTAACACCGCCACTGCCATCAATGGTCCAGCTGTTATCAGAGCGATCAGGATCGCCGGTATCGCTGCGACCGTGGGGCCGATATTTGGCAAAATTTCCAAAAGCCCGGCCAACAGCGCGAGCGGTAAAGCATACTTGATTCCCAGCGCAGCTAAACCGATATAGGTGAGAGTACCAATGGTAAACATCAAAATTATCTCAGCCCTCACCCAACCTCCTAGTTGGTGCTCAATTTGATCAATTACACCCCGCGCACGCTCGATTTCAGGCTTATTTCTAGTAAACCAATATAATTTTTGATGCAAATGTCCTCTTTCCTTAAGCAGAAA
>CAZKSJ010000008.1:14870-28829 GCA_964555515.1 uncultured Pseudomonadales bacterium | reverse complement strand
CTCAGCGAAGGCTTTGATAGTCTTGAGAAGATTGGTTACTTTGTTCTGAGCATCTTTGCTGGTTTAGCCTTGCTTTGGATGTATCGCAAGCGCCAACAAGGCTCTGCTTTGACAATTGTGGAAAAGCTGATCAATTCACTCAAAAAGGCTTTCAAATGATGACTCATTATGCTTATATTAGCTGAGAATAAACTTTATTTTCAAATCTTCGTTTCATTATTAGCCTCGCGTTTATTAATCTTTGTAATAGGGATAGTGCTGTATGTATTAATCAGCAATCAATCCATCTCTCCACTCGCTAGTGTTGTTAATGATACTTGGGCGAGATGGGATACACGCCACTACCTGTCAGTAGCGACACATGGATATCAAAATGTCGGTGACGAACGATATAGACTAGTGTTATTCCCTCTTTATCCATTAACAATTTTTATTGTCAATAAATCCACCTTTCTCTCGCCATTTTACAGTGGGTTGCTTATCTCTTGGCTAGCATTTGCGGGGGCAGGGGTTATTTTATATAAAATAATCAAAAAGGATTATGGAACAGTCACTGCTCTGCGAACTGTCAAATACTTAGCGATCTATCCATTTAGTTTCTTCTTTGGCATGGTTTACACTGAAAGTATATTCCTTCTCTTAGTCGTCCTCTCCTTTTTCTTTCTTCAAAGAAAACAATGGCTCTTAGCTGCCATCTTCATTGGCTTGGCTACCCTGACTCGCCTACAAGGAATCCTATTATTGGTGCCAGCAATAATTGAATTAATATATGATTTTCGGCAAAAAACACTCAAGCTCGATAGACATCAATTGACTAGCTTACTCTCGAATGGTTTACTACTTACTAGCTCTGCCTTAATAAGCTTTGGTTTGTATCTTCTAATAAACAAAGTTGTTTCTGGAAATTGGTTTCAATTTCTAGATTACCAAAAAGAAAACTGGTATTCCTCATACACAGTAATTTATAAAGCACTCTGGAACCAAATCCATTATCTATTAACTGAACAAAATCATTTAATGAGACTGGGTACTTGGATTCCACAAACAGTGACATTTTTCTTTTCTATCGTGCTGATTATTGTTGGTTACTTAAAAAAAATCAGAATTAGTTATTTGGGGTATTGGCTAGCCCACTTAATCATCTCCTTCTCAACTTCTTGGCTACTATGTGGCACTCGCTATATGCTACCCATGTTTACAGTCTATTTAGTTCTAGCCATGATCGCCAACCGTAAAATAATAGACTGGGGAATTACAGTTACTCTTATTCTGTTATTTATAGGAAGCCTGACACTTTTCTTGCATAATGTAGTGCTGTAATCATCAGACTTGTCTTAAGGCGATAATTAAAAATAAAAACGAAACTAAATAACTAATTGATAAGTGCAAAAAGGACAATTCGTTTAGCTATCTGATATGTAATTTCCAAAAGAAAGTCATATTAATCCCATAGTTATTGAATTAGGATATATTCAGAGTATAATCTGCACCTGTGTAAATTTTTGAAAAAGTGATCTTCATGCAGCGAGAATCAGAACGAGCCGTGAATGTTGCACTAGTAGCCACATCAAAGGAACCAGGTGATAAGGGTCAAGGTCTTGCTTTGGGCTTATTAGCAATTGCCGCCGCCTACATGCTCCTCTCTCAACCAGATACTGCCACAATGAGCATCCATGATCTACAACTGCAAAAATCACCTGAAGCAGTTGATGATCTCATCAAACAACTGGCCGAAGATGCGCAAAGGGATATTATTGCCATCTCTACTCGCTATGGATCACTTTCGCAACTGCACCGAGCCTTAGACATATTAGCCACTTCACCACGTGTTACATCCGGAGAGCTAGGCGTGATTGTGGGCAATGTCATTCCCTCTTTTTTAGCGAAAGAATTAGTCACCAAGTATCCCTGGCTCAAAGTGAGTAGAGGAGAGGGTGAACTCTTATTTAAGCGTTATGTTGATGCGGTCAGAGAAATTAAGGATATAGAGACTGCGAAAGCAGACAACGATTCCAAGGTTTCATTGATTGACAGTCCAACCATTAACCACATCCCCGGAATTACATATTATGATCCTACACGGGATGAAGCATTCTCCAATCCGGGCGAGAATTTGCCTCTCACAGAGACTGCTTCTGGAAAAATCTTGTTTCCTGAGTATGTCCAAGAAATAATTAAAGCAGGAGGCGTCATCTGGATGTGGAGCAGTCGGGGCTGCCCTTGGAATTGCAGTTTTTGCAGTGTCGCTACTTATCGAGACATGACGGGCACTCATCACAATACCCGTTGGGAAGCTAAGCCAGTTGAAATAGTTGCCCAAGAAATGAAAGAACTCTATAAATTAGGAGCAAAGAAATTTGTGTTCGCGGATGATGAGATGCTTGTGGGCAACAATTTTGAAGAGCTACAGCGCTGGACAGATCTAGCCACAGAAATCAAACAAATTGGCCCTGATATTAAATTTCAAGTCTCGGTCAGGTCTGATATGATTTGGAATAAAAATGATTCTGTAAAAAAAGCAGCCGCTCGTCGCCAAGCCTTAAAGGATTTAATCGAAGCTGGCATGTCACAGGTTTACATTGGATTTGAATCTGGATCCGACACCCAGCTGAAGCGGTATCGAAAAGGAGAAACTACTGAGTCACACCTGCACGCGATCAGCACGCTGAGAGAACTGGCGGAAGAAACCAACCGAGAGGTGATTGTGGGAGGCGGCTTTATCATGTTTGATCCGCTGATGAATTTTGAGGAAATTTTAGAAAATATCAGTTTTATCCGTGAGTCTGGGTTGATATCTCATCGCACCAAAGATTTTATCGGTGACGTTTTTGACATGATTCGGGTTCAAGAAGGTTCAGCATATAAAATTATGTTGGAAAAGCAAGGTTTACTCGGTCCAAAAATTCCCGATACCCTCTTTTATGATTATCAGTTTGCGAATGAGAGTGTGCGCGCCGTTGCTGAGACGTGCATCTCTTTAGCAGGTGAGATTGATCATTTTTTTGAAGCACTCAAGTATACCGTCTTTGCCAAAGTTCTTGCTGATCAACAAACCGGAGTTGAAACTCCTGAAACTCGCAGGCTCAACTGGTATTTGATCGAATTCAGGCTACTTGATCTCAAACTGCTTGAACAGATGGTCAAACAAAGTCAAGTCGCTGGTAAAACCGACGGTACTCTTGAAGATGTGGAAAATGCTTATCGGTTAGAGCGAACACAGCTCTTTGACAAATTGCTGGACGACATCCGCCAGGGAATTATTTCTGATCCTGACGTACAGCAGCTACTTCTGACCCATATTCACAAAATTACCCAAGCTCGTTGATCAAACTTACAATCGATCATTGGACGCTGCAAATTAAACTTGAGCCAATTAACCTCCGCGTTAACTCTAAAAATGCCTTCGTAGCTCAACATTACAGCTCACCCTCCAAATGAACAACTGAGATGTATAGATTTAGTTTGAAATTAACAAAAGCTTTTCTTTGCAACAGTTTTATTAACCTTATTCATCAATCTGTTCTTGAAAATTTTTACAACATAAGTCGACTGAGAGACTATTTCACGGAAAAAGTATACCCAAAACTTTCAATCAGCTTAGTTAGGGTGCTAAGTTTAGGATCGCCTTCGGTGGTTAGAGAGTTATACAGGCTACTTCTGTCTAAGTTGGTTGCCTTGGCAATTTTACTCATGCCTTTAATTTTTGCAACATCACCAAGAGCTCTAGCAATTAGTTTGCTATCTCCTGATTTAAAAGAAGCGTTGAGATATTCTTTAATCTCTTCTTCTGTTGTTAAATAGTCGGTGGCGTTATATTTTGATATTTTCATATTTGTCCTTTCAACTCACTTTTTAGTTCCTTGCTCAAGATTTTTGCATGCCTAATATCTCTTTGTTGAGTTGATTTGTCTCCCGCGCGGAGTAAAACTATTAATTTTTGTCCGTGATTTATAAAATAAAGCCTATAACCTGATCCATAATTAATTTTCTTTTCATAAACTCCCTCACCTAGAGATCTTACTTTTCACAACTTTTCTTCGATCAAACGATTAATATTTACCTGAATTACTGCTTTAGCTCTTCTATCTTTTAGTTTTCTTAACCATTTATCGAAAATATCTGTTTTAAGGATTTCCATGACATTTTTTTATTGTAGGTTGTAGACTACAATTTATCAATGATTGAGTTGAACTAAATCATGCCAAAATCGTGCCACGAATCGTGCCAGAAATGCCAGTTAGTGATATAGGTAGAGTGCGGGAGGGTGTTAAAACCGTTTCACTATTATACATTCCTAATCAGGTTAGTATTTCGCTAGCCTAGAAGAGTTAAAAATCCTCACGCCTGATGCGAATGAGCCAGATAATTTTATGAAGTATAAAATTGCATCAGGCACAAATTTGAAAATAGTTAGTGTGATTATGACAGGCCTGTTGACATATGGGCAAAACAAATGTTGCTATTTCTGGGACAACCATGCTCGGTCGTGTAGCGGCGGGAGTGTCCTAGTCCCTTTTCGTGAAAGACATAAGTGTCCTCGCCACTTGCCTGAACCTTGCGGATTCCCTTTTTACTGAGCTCTGCACATAGGTAGGATTCAAGATCGATGCACAAACTTCCGTCACCCAAAAACGATGCCTTATCCCCAAAATACGCTTTAATATCAGCGTTGGTGCCAAATTTGGGATGTGCGTAGTCTGCTTTCAAGACGTGGTGTTCTTTTTGCAAACCAGGTGTAATGACAACTGAAATTTGATCTGCCGAGTCACACAGTGCAATTAATGGGTCTACCCATGAAAGCGATAGTCCACTCATAACTGGCTGCCGGCCTGAGTGTACAAGTCCTACGCACGGACCAGTTCTTGTGTTAGCATGCACGACTTGGAAAAAGCAGTCTCCTGGTTTTGTAAGTAGTAAGTAATCCTGAAAACAAAAAAATCCTTCACCCTCAAGCACATTGGTAGAATCGAATCTTTGTACTGAATTGTGGCGCAATGGATTTCGAATAGCCTGTCCTGATATATCAGTCAATTTGTCATCAGTATTTAAAAGGAGGATATGTTGAGGGCCAGCTGAATACGGGGCAAGAAAAATAGTTTGCTCTGGTGTATAACCGAAGTAAGTTATATGCCCAAGAATTGAATTTTTAATAGCTTCAATATCTACTGGATCACGGTATTCATATTGATAACCAGTTCTATTCATGCCCCAGAAGGCTGGATTCTCAGCGCTCATTGAGTGTAGCATGCATGTATTATATCCTATATAAATATATTCGTACATGATTTGACGATTTTTAGTTCAATAAATGATAGATTTGGACCAGAATAAACGCTTAGAGCGTATTTGATATGCCCATGGGAACCTAATCGTTTCATCGATTTAGAATAGTTATTATGTAAATAATTACATGCCCTCTTCACATATTTTTTGTAGTCGTTGATTCGGCGACGTTCGAACCTTATTTCTTAATAAGAATAGTGCCTTTGCTGAATATTAACTCGGTCTCAACCCCATTATCAATTAAATGTTGAATGATTGCTCCAGCAACTGCAGATAACAATATTTTAGCTGTAAGTGAAAGATTACTGATCTTCTCTATCTGCACTGCTTCCATCTCTCCAAGGTTAAACACTTTATTTTCTAGCTCTTTGAAATGCTCACTAGCCGCCCAATATATTACCCCTTTTTGTTCACCAACAACGTAAGTTATTTTTGTCATATAATTAAGTATAAACTCAAGTACTAGTAGTATTTAAGTTCAAACGTCCGATGAGGGGTATGATTATTTCCAGAGGAAGAATATGATGGGGTCCAATACCCAGAAATACAAGTTTAGATCTGGAGTCGGTTGTAGCGAACTCTGTCGAACGGATTTTATCAGCTTTTGATGATGTGGTGCAGGTGGGGCTGGTTAATTCGCGACTAGGAGAAATAAAGTCACTTGCTTCTATTTAGAAACTCCTCAATCATTGGGTATAACCACCCATATTTACTAAATAATTCTTTGTTTAGCTGTTCAAAGTTAGATCTTCTGTGTTCTTCATCAAAATCACCCAATGTTTCTGCCCAATACTCAACCATGTCATTAAAGTATCTGTTGAGCAAGTAATAGTCTAGTGCTACTTGATTGGGATTGTATTCAGGTATTTCTCTTGTGTAGCCATTCACAAAGTCTTGTTTATCTATCATGAACCACAAGTCTCGCTCAGCTGGAGCAAGCAGAATATCATCCCAATCTACGATATAGATATCATCAGGTGATTTAACGAGGACATTTCCCGGGGCATCACCGTGAGTTATTACACAATCCAGCTCAGAGTTTGAACAATTTTCAGCAACTATTTGAAACTGTTTATAAGCTCTTACTATTGTTGAGTAATTTGCATTCATTAGTTTGTGTAGATTAGTAGCAATCTCATCTCGACCAGCCTCGCTTGATAGTTGATCCAACTTATTCATAAACACGCTAGCATGTTTAAACTCGAATTGTTCATGTTTTATAGGAGTGGTTATTTGAGGACTAAGCTTATGGATTTCAGCAATCGTTTTACCTAAGATTGTATTATCATATTCGTAGTTTTGCGGTGCATCAATAAAATTAAATAGCACTATTAGAGTGCCCCCTTCTTTTACAAACAAGTCACCGCCTACTGTAGGAATTGGATAGTTAATTTTGGAATAACCAAGATCGTGGATGTTTGCCAATGCTGGCAGACTAGTAATTACGCCATCAATGAATAATGGTTTATCTATCACCTTACAAAAGAAAGTCTGATCTTCTGTTTTGACGAAAAATGTTTCAGCTACAAATTGGCGAGGCGCATCTGTGAGTGCCGTTATTTGTAGATTCCAATGTATGACAAGAATTCTATTTAGATTAGAATGGTTCATTCTTAATTGATTTTATCAAGGAATGACTAAAATTTACGAACAAAACTGACTTGAGATGTTCCGTGTAAATCTTAGTCAGGGTATCTTGTTTCAGGTTAAAAGGATGGGTGGTATACCGGATTCGAACCGGCGACCTCCGCTGCCACAGAGCGGCGCTCTAACCAACTGAGCTAATACCACCATCGCTTGATTATAACAAATGTACGCCAGGCGGGACTCGAACCCACGACCTACTGCTTAGAAGGCAGTTGCTCTATCCAACTGAGCTACTGGCGCTCGCACCCAAGTATTATACCAACAAAGTTTGTTTGATCATAAACAACATATTTATTTCTTTCTGAATTTGAGTTGCCTGAAGTGTTGATGAAAGTTATGGTGACGTGAAACTGCTATCAAGTGCTATGATCAAGCTATGAGTCATCAAATTGCTCGGCCATTGCGTTTTTTAATCGTCCACATCACGCCATCAATAACTCCTCAAGAAATGGTTGACTCTGAACTGCTTGAGACTGCACAACTCATCGCTACTTATGGTGGCAAAGTCATTTCTCATCTTATCCAGCGTAAAGACAAGCCTGATCCCAATTTTTATTTAGGAAGAGGCAAAGTCACCGAACTGCAAATGAGGTGCGAAGCTGAGGAAATCGACGTGGTTGTGATTAATAATCTGATCAAAAGTAGCCAACTTTTCCGTTTAGAAAAAGAGCTCTGGTCTGTCTCACCCAATATTAAAGTTTGGGACAGGATTGATTTGATTCTCAATATTTTTGACCAACACGCTACAACCGTAGAAGCGAAGTTGCAAATCAAATTGGCCCGCGCCACTCACATGGGTTCGCGAATCTATGGCCTGGGGAGGACTGAACTATCACGTCAAGGAGGTGGCATTGGTAATCGGGGAAAAGGTGAAACAAATATTGAGTTTGAAAAAAGAAAAATAAAACAAGAGCAGCAAAAGATCAAGAAAGAACTCAAAAAATTGATCTCCCAAAAACGCGCCAGACTGAGCAATCGGAAAGAGCGCGGTATTGGCCCCGTTGCTTTGGTAGGGTATACCAGTGCAGGAAAAACTACCCTTTTTAATGCGTTGACCGGCAAAGATAAAGAAATCAACCGCGGCCTCTTCACGACGCTTGATACGGTGGTGGGTAAATTAAAGTCACCGCTTTTGGATCAACCCATTCTAGTTTCCGATACGATCGGCTTTATCAGCAACTTACCCCCGGTGTTGATCGACTCGTTTAAATCTACCCTCCTTGAATCTTTGGAAGCGAAATTACTGCTCCATATCGTGGACAGTGCTGACCCGTTGGCCATGAGTAAGGTGAAAGTAGTTGAAGAAATTCTTGATCAGCTCCATGCCAACCAACCGCGAATTTTGGTACTCAATAAGCTTGATTTAATCACTGACAATCAAACTCACATACTGGAGAAAGAAATAGCATCATATTTTAATGACTCGGAGAATCAAATGAAATTACACAGCGTGATTAAAATCTC
This sequence comes from uncultured Pseudomonadales bacterium, assembly GCA_964555515.1. Lineage (GTDB taxonomy): Bacteria > Patescibacteriota > Microgenomatia > UBA1400 > PJMF01 > UBA1388. The sequence continues at coordinate 20,435 of CAZKSJ010000008.1, read as the reverse complement.
CGCCCAATCTGGAAATAATTTGGATGTTTTGAAAAATGCAGTGAGTACATTTTTTTGCAAGTTACATCATCATAAAAGTTACTGAAGTAACGATGCAAAATGGTTGACATTTTAGTAGTAAATTTTTAAATATTTACTAATTTCAATATGGCAGATGCAACAAAATAATGTTAGTTTAGGAGTAGGGAGTAGAGGATAAAAAACATATGAAAATTACATCTGTCTTTGGTCAAGAAATATTAGATTCGAATGGCAAGCCTACGCTAGAGGTTGAAGTCAAACTGGAGGATGGCACATGCGCCCTGGGCCAAGTTCCCTCTGGAGCATCCACCGGCAAATTTGAAGCAGTGGAGCTGCGAGATGGTGATCAAACAAGATATTTTGGCAAAGGAGTGCTCGGCGCTGTTGAGAACGTCAACGTTAAGCTCAACCAACTATTGGTCGGACAAGATGCGAGCGATCAATCGAACATCGACCAGCTGATGATTGAAGCAGATGGCACTGATAACAAGGCTAACTTAGGAGCCAATGCCATGGTGGGTACTTCGATGGCGGTGTGTCGGGCTGCGGCGAGATCACAGAAAATGCCTCTTTACCGATATTTTGGACAACTTTCTGGCCAGACTGAATTCCAAATGCCGCAGCCCATGATTTTGATCATGGAAGGAGGTAAACACGGCAACTGGGCAACCGATATTCAAGAATTTATGATTGTCCCTCAGCGTGACAAGTTTTCATCTTTTCGGGAGATGTTACGGGCTGGGGCAGAAATATTCTTGACACTTGGCAAAATTTTGAAGGCGAAAAATTACAGCATGGGCGTGGGTTTTGAAGGCGCCTATGCCCCTGAGCAACTGCAGTCTAATCAAGAAGCATTTGATCTGATTCTTACCGCTTGTGAGCAAGCCGGTTATCATCCTGGTGAACAGATCAAGCTAGCGGTTGATATTGCGGCATCCGAATTCATGGACAATGGTAATTATCAATTGAGAAGTGAAGAAAACCGCATCTTGTCTGCCGATGACTGGTTGCAACAGGTGGTCACCTGGGCCACCGATTACCCAATAGCCTCAATTGAGGACCCTTTTGATCAAGCAGATTGGTCTTATTGGTCAGCGCTGACCGCAAAAATTGGCAACCAACAACAAATTGTCGGCGATGATTTGGTCGTCACTAACGTCAAGTTAATCCAGCAAGCAATTGATCAGCACGCGATGAACGCCACGCTGATAAAACCCAATCAAATCGGCACGATTACAGAAACTCTCGCGGCTATCAAGTTATCTACAGAGGCTGGCTTTAAATCGGTTGTTTCCCACCGTAGCGGTGAAACTAATGATGATCTGATCGCAGACTTGGTTGTGGGCACTGCCGCCGATCAATCTAAATTTGGCGGACCAGATAGGGGAGAACGGTTGGCTAAATACAACCGATTGCTGAGAATTGAGCGCGAGCTGACAAATCATTAATAATTCAAGCTTACCGTCAATCAATTTTTTGAGATCAACACACCCATTTAGTTGTTGCCAGCTAAACTGAGAATTCTTGTAACATCAATCAATTTATTTAAGCCCGGGAAATATACTGCTTGGTCGCAGTATCGACGATAATTGTGTCTCCAGTTTTGACAAACAACGGCACTTGAATTTTCAGGCCGGTTTCTAGCTCTGCTTCTTTCCGCGCCTGACCCACCGTGTTACCAGCCACCGCTTCTTCAGCGTGCGCCACCCTCAACTTAATTTTTTGAGGTAAACTCACTCCAATTGCCTTTTCATCATAAATCAGCACATAGGCATTTGTCTCACTCGTCAATAATCCAACTGACTCTTCAACCAAACCAAGCGGCACACTAATTTGTTCAAAATCCCGCTGATTCATAAATACCGCGTCTGTATCATCAGCATATAAAAACTGCATTTCGATGCTATTCACTTCGATCTCTTCAACTTGTTCGGCTGATTTGAAAGTAAATTCCTGGGTATAGCCAGTTTCTGCATTTTTGAGTTTACACCGCATGAAGGCCGAGCCTTTGCCGGGACTGACAAAGTCGGTTTTAGTGACTTGATGAGGCACATTTTTGAATAAAATGTACATCCCTTTGCGAATATTACCTGCTTTAATTGTTGCCATAACGGGAGAATTGTATCATATTAGACCCATAATTAGGATAATTTTCCAGTATTTTAGCTGATTGAAAAAAGGCGACTAGCCGGGAATTGCAACACTTCCATAATTGATTCGCGATTACTCAACAACATTAGCAATCGATCAACACCGAGTGAAATGCCAGCACAAGCTGGCAAACCTTGCTTGAGGGCAGCGATAAATTGATCATCAATTGGCCAAGTAGATTGATGATGATCGCGGCGATATTGCTGTTGTTCATTCAATCGGCGTTTCTGCTCTTGCCAATTAGTCAGCTCAGAGAATGCATTAGTCAACTCCATCCCGCCAATATAAAGTTCGAATCTTTCTGCAACTCGATCATCACTTGCTTTAATTTTGGCTAGGGCTGCTTGGCTAGTAGGGTAATCATATAAAAATGTTGGCTTATTTTTACCCAAATGAGGTTCAATGTCTTGCAATAAAATTTGATAAAATACTTCATCATATGTGGTTGCTTGATCAATCGTGTAACCTTTGTTTTTCGCTGCATCAAGCAATTGCTGCTCATCAAATAATACTTCACTTTCAATGTCTGCAAATTTAGTAAATGCTTCAGCCACTGAAAGCCGCTCCCAGTCACCTGCTAGATTAATTTTTACATCATGATACTGCAGAGATTCATTCGATTCTAAAAATTGCTGCTGATGAAATCGATTCACCACAAACTTGATTAAATTTTGACAATCATTCATCAAATCAAAGTAATCCATCTCCAGACGATACCATTCCAACATCGAAAACTCCGGATTGTGACGGTTGCTGATGGGTTCTTGATTACGAAAACAATGACCCAACCAATATATGTCGCCCGATCCTGCTGCCAATAATTGTTTTAGATGAAATTCGGGGCTAGGGATGAGGAAACCCTGATGTATTTGATCTGGTTGAATAAGCTCTGTGGCAAATAATTCAATTGTTGGTTCTAAATCTGGACGGGCGACCAGCTGGGGTACATCGGCTTCCATCACTCGTTGCTCAACAAAATATTCCCTAATCGCCTGAAGCATGTGGGAACGTAAAACGAGCAATTCTCGCGTTGTGATATGTTTTTGATTCACAAGCCGCAATTATACCTGATTTATAGCTAAATTTGTCATATAATACCTGTCTATGACCGATACCATTAAGCTACACGCATATTTGGCGCATGCTGGAGTTGCCTCTAGAAGAAAGTCAGAAGAGCTGATTAAAGCTAAAAAAGTTAAGGTTAACAATCAGCTCGCTACGATTGGCCAGCGGATTGATCCAATTCGAGATCAGGTCAGCGTCGCTGATAAAGTCATCACCATTAATCAGCAGCCATCCCGCTACTTCTTAATTTATAAACCAGTTGGCTATGTGTCGACCACTAGTGATGATCAAGGCAGAAAGACTGTGCTTGATTTGCTGCCTGCCATTAAAGAAAGAGTCTATCCAGTGGGCAGGCTGGACATCGATAGTGAAGGACTACTGCTGATTACCAATGATGGTGAGCTGGCTTACAAAATGACCCATCCAAAGTTTCAAATCCCCAAGACTTATCACGTCACCGTCAAAGGACATCCCACGTCAAAAGCCATCAATCATTTGCGGCGTGGTGTCAAACTTTCTGAGGGTTATACTCAACCAGCTGATGTGGAGATAATTGAAGCAGACGATCATTCTACAGCTATATCCATCACCATTCATGAAGGATTTAACCGCCAGGTGCGGCGCATGTTAGAACGCGTGGGTTATGACGCCATCAAGCTGGTGCGCGTTCAGTTTGGACCTTACTCACTTGATGATTTAAGAGGAGAAAAAGTCATGGAAGTTGAGCCTGTTTCCCTCTCAAAAGCGCTGTCAACCCAGCCATAGCAACCTAGCAGCTTTAGCGAACATTCTTAGTAATGTTGATCAATGTTGAGTTACTATAAGTCGGATGGCACCCGCTATCATTCTCTAACTTCCTTCAACAATAAATCTATCTCAAAATTGAGTGACTGGAGCTGGTCTTGCACCAATTTTTTAGCCTCTGTCACACCTTTGTTATAGAGATCATTACCGGCAATTTCCAAAAATTTATCCAGTATATCTTCAGCGGCGATCATTCCCAATTGTTGTTCGCGCTCCACCGCAAAATAATCAATGATTTTATTGATCACCACTTTTCGCTGCTCGGGAGTTAATAAATCGCGATTTTCAATCATGGCAACGGGCAAATAACTACCTCACTCAATCTTCATTACTCAATTGCCGTTCACAATTACCCCATGAGCCCCATTTTCCCCAACTGAGGCACTGGTAATTCTAATAAACTGCGCCCGCTTGTGAAGATCGGCAATATTTTTGGCGCCACTATAACTCAATCCAGACCGAATACCTTTGTCCATTTTATCTAGAACACCTTTGACTGGCCCTTTATACGGCACGTATGACTCAACTCCTTCCACATACTCCACATATACCTTAGCCTTGTCTTTGGAATAATTTTTATATTGCCTGATTTTCTCGGTTTTGCTAGTGGAAGCATTGTATGACTTGTATTTTTGACCATTAATTTCGTGAATTTCTCCTGGTGTTTCTTCGCAACCTGCTAGCTGATTACCCATCACCACTGCATTTGCACCCGCGGCTAAAGCCTTGACAATGTCGCCCGTGGTTTTGGTGCCACCATCAGCTAAAATTGGCCGTCCAAACTCATCTCCGGCGCGTTTGGCTTCCATGATGGCAGTAATTTGGGGAACACCTGACCCAGCAACCGCTCGTGTAGTACAAATTGTACCTGGACCAACCCCCACCCGCACCGCATCCGCCCCCGCTTCAAACAAATCATAGGCACCTTGATAAGTCCCGATCACTCCCGCAATCACTTCCAAACCTTGATATTCGCGTTTAATTTTTTTGATAAAATCAATATTCGCATCAAGGTGTCCGTGGGCAATGTCGATCGTCACCAACCTGATACTACCCTCATAAAGCACTTTTACCCGTTCCAATTCACCGGGCTTGATGCCAATTGCTGGAATGACGCGCTCACCGCGCTCAATGATGGACTGTACTTCCTGCAACTGTTCAGTAGGTTCTTTAAAGCGTGGGTAGAAACTAATTGCTCCGTAATGTGACATGGCGACCGCCATTTTAACGCCAGTTACCGAATCCATGTTGATAGTGATCACTGGAAAGTTGATGGAAAAAGTATTGGTGATTTTGGTTGACAAATCAATTTTGCTTCTCGAATCAATCGGGGAACGTTGTGGTACCAATAATACATCGTCAAAAGTGAGTGCTAGAGGAATGTCTTTCATGGAGCGGGTGAAGGGAGTCGAACCCTCGTCACCAGTTTGGAAAACTGGAGCTCTGACCGTTGAGCTACACCCGCACGTTCAGTTGCCTAAGCCATTTTATATTCTAGTCAAGATTGCGGAAATAGCAACGACT
>CAZKSJ010000008.1:12298-14770 GCA_964555515.1 uncultured Pseudomonadales bacterium | reverse complement strand
TCAGTTGCCTAAGCCATTTTATATTCTAGTCAAGATTGCGGAAATAGCAACGACTACGTGATTTTATCAAGCTTGAAAATGAGTTTGTCACTAACAGTCGATACTTATCGATATATCAATCTTCCTAACCTCTATGTTCTCAACCCTACAAATTCAGTAACTTTACTCTTCTGGTCGCGATTAAACCAAATACAAACACAGCAGCAGCGACCACAAAAATATAACCAATCTCAAATGAGGCAATTAAACCTGCACTCAGCGGACCAATAATCTGCCCTAATGACAAAATTGATTGATTAATTCCCAATATTTCTCCCTGTTTTTGTTGATCACTATTATCTGAAAGCAAACCAGTCATCATCACCCGCAATGGTATAAAAGCCGCCACGTAGATAAAAAGAGTCACAAACCAAGCTGAAGGTGTGTAGAAAACATACAATAGAAAAGTTGTAATCGTGGTCACCACCATCATAATTTTTACCATGGTCAGCCGATTGGGTATGAGGTGCAATAACCATTTGATACCACCTGCTTGCATTAAAATACTCAAAATTCCAATCCCAGCAAATACCCACCCAATTTGAGTAGGACTGAGTTTAAAAACGTCACTCATATGAGCCTGGAAACCTAATGAAAGCATTTGGTCTGCAGACATGACCAGTAGCGTCACCACAAATAATGAACCAATCATGGGCAAGCAAAATGAGTTGAGCAGCAGTTGCAGCGATTGAGCCAGCTCCTTCAGGCCCACGATCACCACGTTTTGTTTTGAAACTAACATTTGCCACGAAAATTTCTGGCCTTGAGGCAGCGTTTCAGGCAAAACTAGCCACCCCACCACTGATCCAACCAAAGCGATGCTGGCCGCTAACCAAAAGGGCGCTGTCAAAGAGTAGGCACTCGTGATTCCACCCAAAGCTGGCCCTAGCAAAAATCCCACCCCAAACGATGCGCCAATAATACCAAAGGACTTGGTTCTGTCCTTGCCGCTAGTTGTGTCGGTAATCACCGCTTGCGCCACAGAAATATTGCCGCCAGTGATACCATCCAAGATCCGAGCAACAAATAACATGGGCACCGTCGTAGCAGATGCAAATAAGGCGAGTGACACGCTCGTGCCAAATAAACTTCCCAATAAAAGTGGCTTCCTTCCAAACCGATCAGACAATTTGCCGATGATGGGCGTGGCTAACAGTTGAAAGAACGAGTAAGTGCTAAAGAGAATGCCTGTACCCAAGGGAGTTAACCCAAATCGGGCAGCATAAGGATAAAGTAGGGGAATGATGGTACCATAACTCAAGGCGTTGATGACCATCACCAAGCCTAAAATGGATAAAATTGTGCGATTTGAATAATTTCCTGTTTTTGACACAAGGGAGCTATTGTAGCAGTGATATAATTCATCAGCCATCGTATCAATGTATTTCAAAATAAATTTCTAATAACTTTCGTGAAAAAAAGAAGCTGGACAATAACTCAGCTTAATCAAGCTGTAAAAACCTCAACCAGTATAAGGCAGATATTACAGAAGATTGGTTTAAGGGAGGCGGGTGGAAATTACAAGCAAATTAAAAAATATATTGAAGAATACTCTTTAAGCACATCTCACTTGAAAGGAAGAGCGTGGAACAAAGGCTTAAGCGGAATTAACAGACCAAGAATATTGCTCGAGAATATTTTGGTTAAAAACAGTGGTTTTCAAAGCTTCAAGCTGAAACAAAGATTGTTTGACGCAAACATAAAGGAACCCAGGTGTGAGTTGTGTGGATGGGCAAAACAGTCGATAGACGGTAGAATACCGCTAGAATTACATCACATCAATGGAGAGAGCAACGATAACAGATTGAAGAACTTGATGATCTTGTGTCCAAACTGCCATAGTTTACAATTGAATTATAGAGGAAGAAATAAGCGTTGACGGCTCGATGGTGGAATTGGTAGACACGCAGCACTTAAAATGCTGTGCCTAAACAGCGTGTGGGTTCGAGTCCCACTCGAGCCACCGTGTTAGTAGATAAATCGGGGAGTAGCTCAGATGGCTAGAGTGTCCCGCCAGCGGCGGGAAGGTCGCAGGTTCGAGTGAATTATTAACAATAAATCGGGGAGTAGCTCAGATGGCTAGAGTGCACGCTTTGGGAGCGTGAGGTCGCAGGTTCGAGTCCTGTCTCCCCGACAAAAATCAACTATTATCATTAAAATCATGTCCAAAAAAAACATTTTTCTTATTAGTGGTATCTTGCTTATCTCCCTCATGGTGGCAGGATTTCTACCAGTCACCCAGACGACTAAGCCAACCTTAACTGAAGATGTGCAGATGGATCGAGTCGAAGAACAAGCAAAACCAACCACAGCTGACTCCGCCCCGATCGACCTAAACTCAGCCGACCCAAACGCAACCAACCAAAACTCACCATCAATCGAGCTAGTCGCCACAGAGAGTGGACAACTGGCCATTGATTTGCTAGCATCTAA
>CAZKSJ010000008.1:7447-12198 GCA_964555515.1 uncultured Pseudomonadales bacterium | reverse complement strand
TCGAGCTAGTCGCCACAGAGAGTGGACAACTGGCCATTGATTTGCTAGCATCTAATGCCCAAATTGAAACCATCGATTATGGTGATGCGGGCAAGTTCGTGACTAACATCAATGGCATTGCTGCCGACAACGAACATTATTGGGCGTTTTATGTTAACAATCAGTACGCCGAGCAGGGCGTCAGTCAGACAAAATTGGCAGAAGGTGATATCATCAAGTTCGTTTATGAAACTCTCTGGAAAAGTGAATAAATTTTTTTCTCTTGTGTCGGCTGCTCTGATCGTGTTTGTATCTCGCCTTGGATTTTTACCAGCCAATATTAGCCCACTAGGCAGTTTTGGATTTTTTGGCCACCCATTTTTATACGTTATCACCATCCTAGCTTTCGATATCTTTGTCAAAGGTCTTTATCCTGGATTTTGGGTCACCTATTTAGGGTTCGCTGCCTACCCATTATTGGGTAAATTTGCCCAAAACAATCTCAAAAAACAAGTACTTTATTTACCGGCAGCATCATTCTTGTTTTTTTTAATCTCCAATTTTGGGGTGTGGTGGTATTGGTATGACCATTCTTATTCTGGATTATTGACTTGCTACATACTAGCTGTGCCTTTTTACACCAGAACTCTGATTGGAGATTTGTTGTTTGGATACGGTTACCTGATGGTTAAACACTTCAATTCTCTCAAGTCAATGATTTTAACTAATTTATCTAAAATCAAGCTGACTACCACCAATTGATTTGTGAAACTTCAAATCAATCGTTAGGTTTCACAATATTCATCTATCTATTCGGTCAACTAATCGATCAAGATCGATTTAACCAAAGTACCGCCTCCAGTGCTATACTGGAAAATAGTACTTATTTTTCAATTTCTGGAAGATCATCATGAAGAAAAAAACTGCCGCTTGCCCAATTGGTCGTGACAAAGTGGACGAAAGAGTGGCTAGGCTAAATGGAGTCGTGTCCTTGATGTTTGTGTTGGGTGGGCTGGCTTATCCTTCCTTGTGGCTGGTCCTCGCAGTAGATTTCATGGTGAGGAGCATCAACCCACGCACGAGCCTTGTTTCTAGGCTAAACCGCGCGCTTGTGAAGTTATGTAAAGATAAACCAGTTTTGATTGACGCTGCACCCAAAAAGTTTGCTGCCATGATGGGGTTAGCGATGTCATTGTTATTATTTTTATTTTCATATCTAGGAATAAGTTTGGCGCTAAATGTGGTGTTAATTTTCTTTGTCACCGCGATCATGCTAGAAGCACTGTTTAAGTACTGCATCGGCTGCCAAATCTATTCCATCTTGCACAATCTTGGCTTAGTCAAATGACATGATCTGAAAATAGCCAATCCAATTGATCAATTTTCCAGCCCGTAGTAGGATGAAGTTAAATTTGTGGAAAAAAATATGAAATTGTTTTATGTTTGTGTATTGATCACTTTATCCACCTGGGTTTTTGCGGCTTGCCAAAAAAAACAAGTAGAAACTGATGAGCGCGAAAATCAAACTGTGATGGAGCGGATGGATGTGCAAATTCCTGATGTGGACAAGGTCTTGATTGAAGTCACACCAAACCTGAAGCAAGATTTGCAAAAAGAAGCCTATGATTATTCAGGCATGCTCGAGGATGTGACTGGTGGTCGATCAACTGGAGTGGTCATGGCAACTTTTCAAGATGAAATGTTTAAATTGCAGGCCAATTTTGAAAACTTACCGCAGTTGGCAAAAAATACATTTTATGAAGGCTGGCTAGTGCGAGCAGAGCCTTTTCATTTTATTAGTACTGGTGAAGTGATCTATGAAAATGGGGCATGGGTTAATTACTACACATCTGAAGCCAACTTAACCGATCACACCATTTATGTGGTCACAATTGAACCAACCAACGATGATCCATTGGGAAAAACCGACCCAGCACCCGCTCAACACTTGCTGGAAGGAAATGTAGAAAGACTATGATTCTTTGATGACCATTTACCCGAATCTTTCACAAACTGGCTTTTGCTGCTAAAGTATGCTTGTCTATGCCACTCGCCCATACCCTCCGTCCCAAAAGTCTTGACGAATTTGTGGGACAAGAACATCTAGTTGGTGAAAACAAACCACTCCGCATTGCCTTAGAGCGTGGTCATATTTTTTCAATGATCTTTTGGGGGCCTCCCGGTGTTGGCAAAACCACCCTAGCCCGCATCATCGCCAACCAGCAAGAACGAGATATTATTGAAATTTCGGCAGTATCGAGTGGCAAAAAAGATTTAATGGAAATTGTGAAAAGCACCAAGCAGCAAAAACAGCTGGGCGAATCTTACGCAGCGCCATTATTATTCATCGATGAAATTCATCGATTTAACAAAGCCCAACAAGATTATTTACTGCCATATGTTGAGGATGGCACTTTGATTTTGATTGGTGCCACGACGGAAAATCCAAGTTTTGAAGTCATCTCCGCGCTCCTGTCACGAACAAAAGTCTTCACTTTAAAACCCTTAAACGAAGAAAATTTGAAAATCATCATCAACAGTGCTTTGGCTCATTTTCGATCCCTCAAGAAAGGGGTCCGCGTCAATCAAGTCAGCCAAGAGTGGTTGGTCAATTTTTCAGCTGGTGACGCCCGCAAGCTACTGAACTTGATGGAACAAACTTTTGAGCTGTATGGTGACTTATCTCTCGACCATCTCAAAGCCACACTGCAAACTTCTTCCATTAATTATGATAAGGCAGGGGACGAACACTACGACACCATCAGCGCTTTTATCAAATCGATGCGGGCAAGCAATGCTGACGCCGCTCTTTATTATCTAGCCAGAATGGTTCATGCGGGTGAAGACCCCAAATTCATTGCCAGAAGAATGGTGATTTTTGCCAGTGAGGATATTGGGCTCGCCGCCCCAACTGCTTTGGTGGTAGCCAACGCTGTCTTTGACGCCGTTCACAAAATTGGCTATCCAGAAGCCCAAATTAATTTAGCTCACGGCGCGGCTTATTTATGCAAATGCAAGAAAAACCGCTCTGCCTATGACGCCTACTTCAACGCCTTGGCAGATGTTGACCAATACGGCAATTTACCTATTCCACTTAGTATTAGAAATGCGCCCACAGATTTAATGAAAGAGTTAGGATATGGCAAGAATTATAATCCTTACCCACCTGCTAATGTTTCTCTTTTGCCAAACAAAATTAAAAATAAAAAGTATCTGAAAGAAAAGTCCTGACGCTACACTTCACGTCACAGCTACCAGTTACACTACCTACATGGATCCCAAACAGGTACTAGCCACATACTGGGGCTATCAGAGCTTTAGATCACCTCAAGATCACATCATCAACTCTGTGGTAAACGGCCGAGACACCTTGGCTCTACTGCCCACGGGTGGCGGGAAATCAATCTGTTTCCAGGTACCTGCCCTGATGATGCCTGGGCTGACGATTGTCATCTCACCCTTAGTTTCACTGATGAAAGATCAGGTTGATGCGTTGCTTTCTCACCAGATTGCCGCGACTTACTTGGCAAGTTCACTCACCAAACAAGAATCGGCGTCGCGACTCAACTCGTTAATGTCCGGTCACTACAAACTTGTCTACGTGGCACCAGAACGATTAATCAGTCAGAAATTTTTAGCAGTCATTCTCAAACAAAAAATTTCCCAATTGGTCGTTGACGAAGCGCACTGTATTAGTGAATGGGGACATACTTTCAGACCAAACTATCGCCTGATCAACAAATTTATGGAGCGAATTCCACATCGGCCAATCATCACCGCAGTGACTGCCACTGCTACCCCGCAAACGATTGATGACATTATCCGACAACTCAAGATGAAGCAACCGGCGGTGTTTAAGAAAAGCTTCAAACGCAACATTAACATTGCCATGATTAACTGCCAAAGTACGGCTGAACAAGAAATTCATCTCCTGCGCTTGATCAAAAAACATCACCATCAGGCTGGTATTATCTATTGCGCCACTCGCCGACAAACTGAGTTGTTGTGTCAGCAACTACAACACAGCCCAGTCATTGCAGGACAAGAAAAAATTGGTTACTACCACGGCGGAATGACTGCTCAAGATCGATCAGCCATCCAGCAAAAATTTCTGGATGACAAAGTCCAGTTGCTTTGTGCTACCAACGCTTTTGGCATGGGCATTGATAAACCAAACGTCTCGTTTGTCATTCACTATCAAATTCCTAGTAGTATTGAACAGTATTATCAAGAAATTGGTCGAGCGGGACGCTCGGGTCAGAACGCTGCCGCTTATTTGTTGTTTAACCCCAATCAAGTGGCAATCAATTATCAGCTGATCAATGAAACTAAAGATTGCCAACAGCGTAAAAGACAGACTTTAAAACTAAAAAAATTACTTAAATTAGCGACAAGCAAAAAATGCATCACTCGCTCTATCCTGGCTTATTTTGGAGAAACTACACATAATTGTGGCCAGTGTGACCGCTGCCGGCGTCTACCTCATCTGCCTCCTACGCTGCGTACAATGGATAATGATCAGGAAAAAATATTTTTAAAAAAATTACTGCAGTATCGGGAGTTTGTGGCCAAACAACAGCGACTTGATCCTTGCACAATTTTGACTGATAGCCAAGCCCAGTACCTGGCATTATATCGACCAACAAATGTCACTCACCTCAAACAGATTAGGGGAGTTGGTCAGGGATGGATTGACTGCTATGGTTCAGAACTAATCAATGCAAACTGGTATCAAAAACTATGTCGTTGAAAATTGGTAAAGATCGCCATCT
>CAZKSJ010000008.1:0-7347 GCA_964555515.1 uncultured Pseudomonadales bacterium | reverse complement strand
AGGCAGGCTCAGTCTTAAGAATGCCACAATCCGGTGATCATTTTTGGTAACGTACTGCAAAAATATTTCTTGACTGACTGGCGTCTGATAAGAGATGTTGTCTAGCTCAAGCTGATCGGTCGTTACCTCTTCATTTCTAATTTCTCTTGCTCTGATGTCTTGTCTTATCACTCCTGTGTGCTTTACAGCAGCCTCGGCTACCTGCCTAAAATTGCTTAATTTGTTGCCTTCCACAATGTCTGTGGCCGGGATATCTCTAATAATTCTGGTCAAACGTGCGTACTGTGGCGTGTGGGTAATGACGTGTTCGATCACACTTGAGAGCTCTTTTTTTGTGTATGGCCGCCATTTGCCCGCTTTGTAATACTGCATTAACTCCGCACTCGCAATCAGCGAGCAAGGATATATTTTTAGTTCATCTGGCCTAAATGCGGGATCATTGAACAAGCGATCAAAATCAGCACGATCTTGCTCTGGAGATGAACCATAAAGATTGGCCATCCAATGGGCATGGATCTTGAAACCAGCTTGGCGGAGTAGTTTAAAAGCTCGTTTTGTCGCGGCCACGGAGTGGCCGCGATGATTCAACTTCAAAACTCTATCACTTAAACTTTGTACGCCAATTTGTGCCTTGGTACAACCTAATCTTCTAATTCTTTTCACTTCCGCTACAGAAATATTATCCGGCCTTGTTTCAATCACCAATCCCACATTGCGCACTTTGGCTACTTCATTTAATTTTTGTTCCTGGCCCAGTTCAGTCCATGTGGCCGATTGAAATTGATCAAAGCCAGCAATTTTTTCCGGAGCTAAATACAACTCAGAAACCGTATGATTGTAACTTTTATCTATTGAAGTGCCATCAATTTGATATTTTTCCAACTTTTCTTGATTAAATTTTGGATTTGCTGTCCGGCCAACTTGTTTTTTCTTGACTAACTTGTCATTCATTTGCTCATAGTTTTTTTCGATTCGATCTCGATCATCCTGCTCACTTCCAAAATCATTCAATGCTCTAAAACACTCTTTCACAAACCAAATTTGATAGGACTCTGGATAAAATGACCATGTGCCACCTAATATAATTATTTCAGCCTTATCAACAAAGTGACCAATGTTGTGCAGAGCTTGTAACCGATTATAGGTCTGCAGGTAAGGATCAAAGTAGTTCCTTTCTGCCCTTTGCGCACCTGGCTCATCTGCCAAATAACTTTTTGGCATCCGTACATCGCTTGGACAAAAAATACACCTGCCTGGACATGGAAATGGTTTTGTTAATACTGTAATTGGTGCTACACCAGATAAAGTTCTAGTTGGCTTCATCCTGATTTTGGCAATTAATTGAACAGTATTAAATTTGCCAATTTTATTCTCATCAAAATAGCGAGCAGCCATAATGAGCTGTTCTTTGGAAAAGATTTTTCCAGCATCATATGGATACTTTTTGACTAGTTGTGAATAATGCCGTTGAGACACGTGTGGCAACTGATCAAAATCCCGCAATAAAGCTAGCAACTGATCCTGATACTGAGTTGGATCAAATAAATTTTTCATTGAATATTTCATAGAATTTTTCACCGCGCGTTATTATACCTTTTCTCCAGTCCTGTTGTTTTCATACAATATAAATTACAATATCCACATCAATATGGATCTAGACACCATTCGCAAATTAGATGCCCTCAACGCGCGTTTTTACAAAAAAATAGCGACCGATTTCAATGAAAGTCGTTCTTATTACTGGCATGGTTGGAGGGAGTTCCTGCCTTATATTGAACTAATTTTGGCTGAACGAGAAAAACTAAGGATCCTTGATATTGGCTGCGGAAATGGCCGATTTGGCAAGTTTTTATACGATTATTTACCTGCTGTACCAATGATTTATGATGGTTTAGATAATAATGAACAGCTATTAAAATTAGCTGCTGTGAAGTTGGCAACTACCCATTTGGACGTCACGCTACAAGAAATGAATGTCGTTAAAGGGCTGATGAATAACTCGTTCCTATCTGACGTCTATGGCGAATATGACGTGATTGCCTTATTTGGCGTCATTCACCACATTCCTTCACTCAAGCTCAGAAAAAAAATTATGTCTGCTCTCGCCAAACGACTGGCTAAGCACGGCGTAGCGATTGTGACTCTTTGGAGATTTCTTGATAGCCAGCAATTAAAACGGAAAATTGAACCTTTTGATCGTTTGCAAATTGATCTAACTCAACTGGAAAAAAACGATTATTTGTTAAATTGGAAGCGAGGATCTACCGCTTATCGCTATTGTCATTACGCCGATCAAGCCGAAGAAAAAGAATTGATTCAGGCCAGTAAATTACAGCTGATTGATTCGTTTGAATCAGATGGCAAAGAGGGTAGAGGCAATAAATACCTAGTTCTCAAACAAAACAAGACAAATTAAAAAAGACAGTTATAATCTTCGTACCATGAAAATAACGATCTCCCTTATAATTGTCGCTTTAGCAATTGTTGGCTTGAGTGATGCTACATATCTATCTTATGCCGAATTTAATCAAGTAATCGTGCCCTGTGGCGAGAGTACTGGCTGCGACTTGGTTTTAACCAGTCCTTATTCCAAAATGTTTGGTGTCCCAATTGTCTACTTTGGACTAATTTACTACTCAACTATTTTGATTTTAGCCATTTTCAATTTCTTAGAATTGGAGCTTAATAAATTACTCAAAGTTAAATCTGGTATTTTGCAATACATCACCACCCTTGATCTGCTGCAAATTGCCACCACCACGGGATTTATTTTCTCGATCTATTTAATGTATATCATGATTTTTGTGATCGGTGATTGGTGTAAATATTGTTTGTTATCGGCAATGACATCAATGGGATTGTTTTTCACAGTGATGGTTTATGAACAGAAGTTTAAAACAAACTCAAGTCTTTTTCTGAAGTCAATTTGGTATCCTTTTGTCCACTGGGTTTATAGCAAATTAATGAAGCCCGTCTTTTTCCTGATTGACCCAGAGCGGGTGCACGTTAATTTAGTGAGGTTCGGTTCATTATTAGCTGAAACTGGTGTAGGCGGATTTGCCTTAAGCAAAAAACTTGGGTTTAGTCACGTTACCAACATGATCGAATTTGATGGCATGAAATTCCCCAATCGAGTTGGCTTATCTGCCGGCTTTGATTACAACGCCGATCTTACCCAAACTTTGCCAAAAATTGGTTTTGGCTGGCACACCATCGGCACAATTACTTTAGAAGCTTATCAAGGTAATCCAGTTCCTCGCCTAGGTAGATTCCCTAGCTCTAAGGGTTTGTTGGTGAATAAAGGTTTAAAAAATCTAGGTGCTATTGCCACCATCAACAAACTTAAGTCGAAGCGATTTCACATCCCTACCGGCATTAGTATTGCCAGCACCAACAAACATTTTGATTCAGACAGAGATCAAATTTTGGACATTGTGCAGTGTTTTGCAGTGTTTGAATCTTCAACCTTAAAGCATCATTTCTATGAACTCAATATTAGCTGTCCCAATACCTTTGGTGGCGAACCTTTCACCACACCAGATAGATTAGATATCTTGTTAGCGGCGCTCGATGAACTCCACATCAAGAGACCAGTTTATGTCAAAATGCCGATTGATCAAAATGAACAAGAAACCCTAGCGTTGTTGCGAGTAGTTGACAAACATCATATTCAGGGAGTAATTTTTGGTAATTTGACAAAAGATAAACATAACCCCGCGATTACCAAAGAAGACGCCAAACGCTGGCAAAGTATGAAGGGGAATGTGAGCGGTAAACCAACTTTTGAACGATCAAATCAATTGATTGCCTTGACCAAAAAGCATTACCCCAACCGCTTTACGATTGTGGGCACCGGTGGCATCTTTTCCGCGGCAGATGCTCAACTCAAACTGGATTTAGGAGCAGATCTTCTCCAATTAATCACCGGTATGATTTTTGAGGGTCCACAACTCATCGGTCAAATCAATCTGGAGCTGGCAAAAAAATCACTTGCAAAAATCAAGTAATAGCTTGTTCGATGACTGTACCAAGAATATAGGCGGCAGCTGCAGCCAATGACCCAACAGCCAACATTTCCAAACCACTCCGATACCATTTGTTTTTGGTGACGATGGAGCGCATGCTCCCCACAATAAACAAACCACTCGCCGTGGCAAGAATTGAGTATTTCAAACTCAGTGCCGGATCCAGAGGAAACTGAAGATACATTAAGAGATATGGTAAGAGTGGTAAAGAACCTGCAATCACAAAGGAGACAAAAGTCACCACGCCACTTTCCCAAACTCGGTATGATTTGATTGATGACTTTTTAACCGACAAATTTCGATACATCGCTGCGGAACGCTCGCCAAGATAATCTCCCAAAGACATACTTAAGCCATCGGCAATTAAATTAGCGATACCTAATACCAAAATCACATCAATCTTGAAACCAGCTCCAACCACTCCAGCCACCACCGCAAAAGTGGTAATCATCCCATCATTAGCACCAAGCACTGCTGACTTCAACAGGCGGGCGTTGTTAGTTGTTTTAGACATCGCAAGATTATTACGAGTAGACATTGGTTAATGCTAACATAATTTGTAGGCTTTCTGATATACAAAAACAAACTTAAACCTGGTAGGTTTTACAAAAATTTGCTAGAATATGGGTCTGTCGCTCAAAATGAAAGAGCACATATTGCCCCGTCGTCTAATGGCAGGACAGCGGCCTTTGAAGCCGTCAATCTTGGTTCGAGTCCAAGCGGGGCATCATAACAAACGTAAAAACGCAAATAAATCTTTGTTTGTCATTATTTAGTATTGATAAATGAGTATAAATCAGAGGATTAACCTATGAATGAATCGTGTGAAGATAATTTTCAGGACGTCATCACAGAACTGGCCAAACCTACTGAAAGTAGTGTTCCTGATGATTTACTGATAGCTTACCTCAACAAAATGTCCAGAGCAATCGATATCATGCTTTCACATAACAAAGAGCATGAGGGACTAATTGGTCAAAAAAATGGACAGATTTTCTACATGGAGTGTGTTTTGTCTGGCAAACCTGAGCACACAATATTGAGATTACATGAGAAGGCAGAAATTGCCGCCCTCTTCAAACATGGGTTGAGAGCACACTTGATAACAAACACTATGTATGAAATAGATAAGGATTTGTTTTTAGACGCTCATAGGCAAGCGGTCGAAACAGAAATGAACTTCATAACGGAATTGAAAACAAAGCTATTTTTAAAATCACCAATCGAATATCTATTGATTTTGTTTCCATTTTATTGTGATGACCTAATGCGTCAGCATGGAGGATTATCGATTGTTGATCGAACCAAAATTCTAATTGGACTTGAAAAATTTGATGATGACAAGTTTTTAACTGCAATCAAAGAATATCAAATGCTAGGAATGAGTTACTCCCATACTTCTGCAGAAATACTAACCAAACTTAAAGATGTTCTTGCTAAGAAAAAAGCAACAGGTTCTATTTGGGCTATTCCAGATAAATCTGCCTAAAATAAACTAAATTCTTGTTCAAAAATAGATGCCCAAGATTACTAATCTTAACTCATTTTCTTCAATGCTCTGTGTGGATTGTCGTTCTGAAGACTGATCATTGATCCCATCACAAAGTGACGAAATCCAGCGTCAGCGGGGCAAGCGGGCCATCATCCAAACAAATTTGATGTACTGGAATCTTTATTGACTTGCTTTTCACAAAGGTCTAATATCATTGTATGAGTGTTTCTCACTCGAAAAACAAAAACGTTCTAACCTCTGTACCTCCTTTTAAGTTGTGTTTGTTGGTGACAATTGTGGCGCTAATTGGTGCCGTGCTGGCGTTAGTTACAAAAGAACCACTCTGGATTTTGTTTTTCTTATTGCCCGCGGCTATTTATGAAGCGATTCGTACTCAGGAGGGTGCTTCAACAAAATTCAGTGCCATTTTATTGCTTGTGTTTCTGATTTTAGAAATCATCTTGATTATATTTCATATTACTTTTGATTTAGCAGCCTTCTTTGGAGTAACTGAAAAATATATTTATGGTTATAACCTGCCATTAGGTGACATTAAAATATTTGGTCCTTTATTACTAGCTACTTTGTCCACTCTGTTGATTTTTAGAACGCGTGGACGTTATACCAGGTGGTTGTCTGTCATTATTGCAGTGGGATCATTAATCACAATTTTCCTTATTAATCCTCAGTTTTTTCAAGAAGCATTAAAACTTATTATCAATGGATTATTTGAACGTTTCGCATCTGGATATTGACTAAATAATTCATAATTATTAATTGAAAGACAAACAACTATGTCAGAAAGCACTACTCCTAAATCTGAGTCCAACACTAAACTAGAGGAGGAACCGCTTGCTCATCAGTCTCAGGAAATTAAAGATTCTAAACATAAAAAGCACTCTCAATCATCCGCAGGTCAGTTTCCATCTTTAATTTGGATTGGCATAGGGGTGCTGGCGTTTTTGACCATCGCTGTCTTAGTCGGACTACAACTACAAAAGTATTTCAATCACGATTCATCATCTAAGTTTTCAATCCAGCAAGATTCGATCTCTAATTCCAAGCCCACGACCACCCCCACTACTCAACCACTCTCTAAAGAAGATGTGCTGAGACAAGCTTTTTCTTATCCTGAAAGTACTGATGTACCAGATGCAAATGAAGTTTTCTGTGTTCGATTGGTGATGTATACCAACGATTCTGTAACCACAGTTTATCGCTATTATGAAGAATTGATTGACCTAAATGGCTGGTACACCGGACCAGTTGGGATGCAAACCGGCGACGAATCAGCATTTTTCCATATTTATCAAGACGACTTTAACGCCGATTTGTATTTGACTACTGAAGCCAGTGAGCACGGCAACACGAAAATTGAAGTTGATATTTCATGTAAAAACGAAGATGCAATCACCTCAACTTTTAACCGGCCAACCACCGTAACAAATGTTGGAGATACCACTCAACCGACACCACCGCCAGATCATCTATCAACTGAAATTACTGCTGACTCACCTCAAAGTGAATATATTTTGCCTTTTTCTAATTCAAGAAAAATCACAAAAGAAGATTTGGTTGGGTTGTCTCCATGGGAACTTAAGGTTGCCAGGAATGAAATTTATGCTCGACACGGGAGGCCATTTGTGCACCAAGACTTAACTTGTTATTTTGCTAAACAGGATTGGTATACACTTGACAATAATTATACTGAGGATAGGTTGTCTTCTTTAGAAACAACTAATGCAGTCTTTATTTTAGATTACGAAAAAGAAATAAATAGCCCATTACTCAATGAAGATTCTGGTTGCAGCTAATATTGTAGATATTTTT
>CAZKSJ010000007.1:25576-32025 GCA_964555515.1 uncultured Pseudomonadales bacterium | reverse complement strand
GCCGATTTATTGTCTGTTTGCACCCACTTTTGAATTTCTGCATATGGAAACTTCACATCGACTGCTACCACCCTGTCGTTGGGTAAAAGCAAAGTAATGTCTGGTCTGAACTTGGTATCATGCATCGTACGCTGGCGAGCATAGTGCACACCTTCCACCAAGCCGTTTGCTTTTAACAAATCTTCAATGATCCGTTCCCCCCATTCACCCCGCGCTTGATTGTTGGACAGCACTTCTGCCAACTGCTTGGTGGAAGTTGCCAACTGATCTGTCAACTTCCGTTGATTTTCTATCGTCTCAGATAACTGACCAAATTTTTTTATCCGATCTTGTTCAAGCCCTCGAATTTCATTTTGTCTTTCCTGCAAATCCTTTTGCAACCGATTAACTAATTCTTCCAAACTTCTGTGTTTGTTTGCCAGATCATTCGCAATCACATCTTTTTCACCCTGCAAAATTAACTTGCTTTGCTCGGCGATGCGCTGAGCGCTGCGCCCAAGCACACTCTCCACCAATTTCTCCATATCAGTCTGTTGCCGATGGCTCAACCAATACCACAAACTACCCATGATGGCCACAAAGCCAACGATTAGTACCAAGATGACTATTACTTCAAAACTCATACAGGAGCAGTATACTACTTAGACAATGGTTCAAGCAAAATCGAGATTGTCTATTGATCGGCTCAATGAGTTGGCAGCCAAGCGCCACCTGCCCAATTTCTCGTTCAAGCGACAGCAGCCCAATCAGCTCAAGCTCAATCTCTCCCATCCCATCTGGCAAAATTACCTAACTTACTGGCCAACTTTAGTCATTGGATTATTTTTTATATTGATGATTGGCTTATTAGTGAGCAATGTCCGTCCCACTCAAATCGCGAATATTGGTCTTTACCACAGTTACTGGCCGCTGCTGCTGTTAGTCTTTGGGGCAGTTTTTTTCATGGCTAGTTTTTTTCTGCAAAATACTCGCCGTGGACTATTGGCAGGAATATTGGTCACGACCTTACTTTTTTTAAAGCTCCAGTCTGTCGTGTTGTCTAGCGCAGTGGTGTTGACTTTGGCTGGAGTCTTAATTGGTATAGAAATATTTTTAAAGATAGTAATCAAAAGATAGTTTGCTATACTTTATGCTATTAAAGTAGGTCTTCTAACAATGAAAGCGTCGCATAAAAGAATATCGCCGGCTCTAAAAGCAGCTCTGTTTACAGACCTGACTATTGTTTTGACTGATATTCGAAAAATTGAGCAGATGAATGATTTTTTAGTCCGGTTTTTATCTAAAAGTGAGTTGCTCACTCTTTCTAAAAGAATGGGTATCTTGAAAAGACTCTACAGCGATTACTCATATGAGGATATTCAAAACGAACTGAAAGTTTCCAGTGCGACAATTTCTAGCATGGCAGAAATTAAGGATGAGCCATCCACAGATGAAGCTATAGAAAAATTGGCAGTTCATAATTGGGCAGAAAATATGGCTAAAAAAATCAAGAGTTTGCTTCCTTAATTCACCATCACGTTTCTAATCCAAGTCATTTATAATCAACTGTAGTATGTCAAATAAATACTTCACCGCCGCCATTCCTTATATTAACGCGCAACCACATCTGGGACATATTCTGGAGTGGTTTCAGACGGATGCCATGGCCAGACATACACGTCTGGCGGGTGATCAGGTTGAGTTTACCTGCGGCACAGATGAAAATAGTCTCAAAAATGTGCAGGCTGCCGAAAAAGCCAACAAATCTGTGCAGGCTTGGCTAGACGAGTACGCGCAAATCTTCCAAAATGCATTTGAACACTTTAACATCAGCCTGACTAGATTCATGAGAGGCAGCGACCAAACTAACCATTGGCCGGGTGTACAAAAGTTATGGCAGTTGTGTGAAGCTAACGGTGATATTTATACCAAAAAGTACACCGGTCTCTACTGCGTGGGTTGTGAAAGTTACTATACAAAGAGCGAGTTGGTTGATGGTAAGTGTCCAGAACATCTGACAGTGCCAGAAGAGATCACAGAAACTAATTACTTTTTCAAGTTATCTAAATACCAACAGCAAATTGAAGAGCTGATTGCATCAGATCAGCTACGAGTAAATTCTGACCAATACAAACAGGAAATGTTGGGATTTATCAGGTCTGGGCTGGAAGATTTTAGTGTGTCACGATCGGTGGGGAGAGCGCGGGGCTTGGGTGTTCCCGTGCCTGGCGACGATTCACAAGTAATGTATGTTTGGTTTGATGCCCTAAGTATTTACTTAACCGCCATTGGGTGGGGATATGACGATGCCCTTTTCAATCAATTTTGGCCAGCAGAGGCTCACGTAATTGGCAAGGGCATAGCTCGCTTCCACGCCGTTTATTGGATTGGTATGTTGCTCTCGGCTGGGCTGGCAATACCAAAAACCATTTCGGTGCACGGTTATGTGACCGTTGAAGGCCAAAAAATGAGTAAGTCGTTAGGAAACGTGATTGATCCTTTTCAAATAGTGCAGGATTATGGTCTAGAGCCTGTGCGCTACTACCTGTTGCGCCATGTGCCAACTCACAGTGATGGGGATTTTTCCATCGCCAAGTTCAAGGAAAGCTACAACGCAGACTTAGCCAATGGTCTTGGTAACTTGTGTTCCAGGTTGGCAACTTTGTGTGACAAAAATCAAGTTGGCGGATTACTCCTTTGGCCAGAAATTTCAGACCAAGCTATTGAACCAGAGTTGGCGAGGTTGATGAATGATCAAGAATTATCACAAGCTTTATCGTTGATCTTCGACTGGGTCGGAGCAACAGATCGCTTCTTGAGTGAGAATAAGCCTTGGGCAGAGAGTGATGAGGTCAAAAGACGTGAAATATTAGTAACGGCGGTGAAGCAACTACTCAAAATAGGTTGGCACTTACAACCGTTTTTACCGGAAACTGCCGAGCAGATCATTAAACACTTTTCCTCAGCCAAAATTAACAAGCTTGATCAGGCCTTATTTCCAAGAATTCAGTCATAAGAATTGCGTCGCTGATCAAATTAGTAACCCAATCAAGAGCACTTTACGACACAAAAAGGGGTAAATTAAATCAGATCTATGCCAATTATTGATACCCACGTCCACTATAATTTGTCACCCTTGAAGGATGAATGGCAACATCATTGGCAACGAGCGCAAGCGCATGGCGTGGTGGGTGCCTTGTTAATTGGCGTCGACTTACCGTCCAGCCGGATCGCCATTGATCAAGCAAGCCAGGTTGATCAGTGGCGATGCGCAGTAGGAGTACATCCCGAATCTGCCCAACCAATCAATGACTCGATAGCAACAGCAAAAAACAAACTTGCCACTGAGCTCGACCAAATGCAAACGCTAGCCAGTTCTACTCAAGTCATTGCTATTGGCGAATGTGGTCTGGATTACTTTCGCCTCCCAGTTAATCAAACCCAAGCATCAGCCATTATCCAGCTGCAAAAATGGTTGTTGCAGCAACACTTAAACTTAGCCAGTCAGTTAAATTTGCCGCTGATCATTCACCTCAGAGACAAAGCAGAACAAGCTTATTGGGATTTCTTAGAAACATACCATCAATCTGCATGCACCCAACCATTTGTCTTGCATTGTGTGTCTGGGCCACCATCTTTTCTCAAAAAAGCACTTGATTTTGGAGCTTACGTTGGAGTCGATGGCAATGTCACTTACCCTCGTGCCGATGAGCTGAGCACTCTGGTGAAGATGACGCCACCCAGGAGGATTTTGCTAGAAACAGACGCGCCCTATTTACCCCCAATGCCACATCGTGGTCAAACTTGCCTGCCAGAAATGATAGAATTAACGGCAAGGTACCTGAAACAAACCTTTGATCTAGATACTCAGCAAATATTTGAGAATACACAATTATTTTTTCCCGCTTTCAGGCCCATCAAACATAACAGTTAGCAATCCATGAGCGATCACTTAAGAACTTACATCACTAGACATCCGGTCAAAACACAACGTTTTCTGGAAATTTTGCCTGGATTTATGTCTTGGTCACTAATTTTGTTCCCCTTTTGGGGCTCATTCTTTTTTCCTACCTTGGTGGCTTACTACGTGATTGCTTTTGCTGTTTATTGGCTGTATAGATCTTTCACCTTGGCAGTGTTGGCAGTGGTGGCTCATTTTAAAATTAAGGCGGCCAGCCGATTTGATTGGATTAAAGATCTCAAGTCAAGATTCCCAGGTAAATGGGATCAGCTTCACCACATTATTGTCATTCCCACTTATAAAGAGCCATTACCGACGCTTCAACGAACCCTGGGCGCATTGACTAAACAAACTTATCCCCACTCAAATCTACATATCATGGTTTCTTTTGAAGTGAGGGAAGGTGAAGCTGCTGAGGAAAAAGCTAAACTGCTCAAAAAAGAGTTTGGTACTCACTTTGGTCACTTATGGACCACCTTTCATCCCGATATTTTAGGCGAAATTAAGGGAAAATCTTCTAATACTTGCTGGGGTGCAAAAAAAGCTAAACTGCAGCTAGTTGATGAAGGTCATGTTCCCATTGAAATGATCACCATCAGTAGTGAGGATGCTGATGCGCTCTTTCATCATTCTTATTTTGCAGCGCTCACTTATGCATTTTTGGCCAATCCTAAACCTTACAATCACATCTGGCAGGGTGCAATCGTGTTCTACAATAATATCTGGAAAGTTCCGGCACCAATCAGAGTGCTGGCCTCGATGTTTTCAGTCATTCAAATGTATATTTTGATGAGACGAGACCGATTGATAAATTTTTCCACCTACAGCACTTCCCTCAAACATGTGCACGACATTGGTTACTGGGACACCGATGTCATTCCCGAGGATTATCGTTTATTTTTTAAATCTTATTTTGCAAAAGATGGAGATTTTGAGGTTGAACCAATCTTTTTACCCATTTATGCTGATGCGGCGGAATCTAATACCGCGTGGGGATCGATGAAGAATCAGTATGAGCAACTCAAGCGATGGGCATGGGGTGTGAGCGATGATGCCTACATTATTAAAAAATTCATTATGGCCAAAAGAATTCCTTTTTGGGACAAAACACTCCGGGTACTAAAAGTGATTGAGGATCATTTTTTGTGGCCGGTCAACTGGTTTGCCATCACCATTTCTGCATTTCTGCCACCACTACTGAATCCCAATTTCAACCGAACAGTTTTGGGTAAAACTCTACCGCAGGTAACCTCAACGCTGCTCACGTTGTCGCTGATTTCCCTAGTGGTGATCTTTATTTTGGACGCGATCAACCGTCCCCCGAGGCCAGACAAGCGCCGTTACCTGTCGTATATTCTGCAACCCTTAGAATTCTTGCTGCTGCCTATCATTGGTTTCTTTTTCTCGGCTCTACCCGGTATTGACGCCCACACCCGTTTAATGTTGGGCAAATACATTGAGTACAAAGTCACCGAAAAAGTATAATTTATCAAAGTTTCATTGATTGTTGCGGAGCAATTCTCTACAATGGGCATCACCACATAATTTTTTTTGGTTTGGATGCCATGCCCAAAACTTCATTCGCTAACTCCTCTCGATCTGTCCTATCAAGTATCTCCCGGCTTCTGCTGAAGATTCCAGTGCAGCTGGCTATTTTACTGCTGTTAATGACACTTTTGAGGTTGCCAAATTTTGCTGAACCATATTGGTATGGGGATGAAGCCATCTACCTGACGATTGGTCAAGCGCTTAACGATGGACAAGTTTTATATCAAGACATCATCGATCATAAAACGCCAATCATTTATTACTTGGCTAGAGCAGATTCACAACTAAATTTTCGCGTGCTGTTTTATTTTTGGATGTTAATGACCACCACTGCTTGGTACTTTGTCGCCCGTAATTTGTGGCGATCAACAGCCGGTGCGGCTTTTGGGGGCTTCTTTTTCGTACTCCTGACTTCTTTACCTTGGTTTGAGGGTCATATTCCAAATGGTGAGTTGTTTGTGATGGGCTTTGTCTTGTTTGGCGTCCTGGTGCTTCAAAAAACAAAGTATTGGCAGCAGCTGATGGCTAAAAAATCAACCAATCAGTCTAAAAATACTCGTCCCTGGGTCGAGCCCGCTTTGTTAATTAGTGCAAGTGGTTTATTAAGTCTGGCGGTGTTGACCAAAGTGCCCGCCATCTTTGATTATGCAGCGATAGCGGTGATTGGTTGGTTGATCTTAGTTAACAAAATTACTCTTAAAAAACAAAAGTTCCATGCTTGGTTACAACTGTTGTTATCTGTGTTAAAAGCTGAACTGTGGTTGTTGGTGGGTTTGGTCATTCCTATCTTGGCTTCAATTCTATATTTTGTCGCAGTTGGCGCTGGTCATGCTTATCTAGATTATGGCCTACTCTATAACTTCCGGTACGCTGGCAACTGGGACCTAGGTCTTTCTCAATCCTGGCTGGCTTTTTGGTTTACCTTGCCAGGCAAGTTAGTGTTTTTGCTGTTTTTGTTAGC
>CAZKSJ010000007.1:0-25476 GCA_964555515.1 uncultured Pseudomonadales bacterium | reverse complement strand
TGGCTTTTTGGTTTACCTTGCCAGGCAAGTTAGTGTTTTTGCTGTTTTTGTTAGCTGGTCTAAGTGTGATTGGCAAAAGGATGCATCAGCCACTGCAGTGGCTGATGATGTGGTCAGGTTTGGCCTTGGTGGCCAGCCTCCTTTCTAATAGACCTTACCCTCATTACTTCATGCAAGTCGTGCCGCCGTTTACGCTGATGGTGGCGGGGGTAGGATCGGCATTGCTCACTAAAAATCGCTCTGTAGCCACCATCTTATTCAGATCGGGCATAACTTTAGCGATGGTTAGCTTATTCATCGGTTTGATGGTGGTGATGAAAATTGCACCCTATTCAACCAAAGATTACTATCAAGACTATTGGCACTTCCTTACAGGTAATTTTTCACAGGCAGAGTATTACCAATCATTCAACTCCATGATGTTTGACAACTATCAAGCTGCCGCCTATTTAAAATCTTTGCCAGGAGATACTTTGTTTATTTGGGGAACCAACCCAATGTTGTATGCCCTCAGTGAAAGACATCCTGTGGGTAGGTTTACTGTGGCGTTTCACATCCATGATTTCGATGCTTATGAAGAAACCATGCAACACATTATCACAGAACAAACAGCTGCGATTGTGGTCATGAACAATGAGTCTGTGCCACTACCAGGTTTAGACAACTACTTGTCAGAAAATTACCGACTAGTCAATTTATACGAGCATTTCACTCTTTGGCAAAACAGGTCACTTGACAGGTAACTGATCGCTGCTTCTCCCCCTCAAGACTGCTATAATGAAATGATGAAGTTGCGAATTGGATCAATGGGTCAGTGGAGTTTAGTACCGCTTGATGTCAAAAAAGAGGCTTTGATTTCTTTGTATCTAACAGCAGCAATTACACTTGCTGCTGTGGTCTACTACTTTGTTGCCCAACCGCAACTGCCAATTTTTTATACCTTACCCTTGGCCAGCGGTGCTCTGGCAAACAAAGCTTGGATGCTGCTCTTTCCTGTTATTTCTTTCTTAATCACACTCCTGCAGCTGATTATGATCGGGATTTTTAAAGATTTAGACGTACTCATCCTCAAACTATATGCCTGGATGACTGCTTTTATTCAAGCGATGTTGTTACTCGTAGTATTTAGAATTATTTTGATCACAATTTAATGCTGGCTATTTGGTCACTCACCATTACTGCTTTGTTTGCAGCGGCAATCACACCGTTGGTGATCAAACTTTATCGTACCCAAGGTTGGTTGGACGATCCTCAAAAAGTCTATCATTTAAAAAAAGTGCACACCCAACCCGTACCCAGAGGAGGAGGGATTGTCATATTTTTGAGCGTACTACTTGGTAGCGTCCTATTTCTCCATTACGACTATCAACTATTAGCTATTATGATGGGGGCACTCGTCTTAACTGTGGTGGGCACGCTTGATGATATTTTTGATGTGCACCCCATGATTAGATTAGTCACTGGTCTCATTGCAGCGCTGATGGTGGTAGGCTCAGGCATTGGCATCGCTTTTATTTCTAACCCATTTGGCTCAGGCGTGATTCATTTGGACCAACCTCAGATTAGTTTATTTCTCTTTGGATCTGAACGAAATTTGTGGATCTTATCCGATCTGTTTGCTTTGTTTTTTATTCTATGGAACATGAATATCGTCAATTGGTCTAAGGGAGTTGATGGACAAATGCCTGGATTTGTGTCAATTGCTCTAGTTTTTGTGGGTATTCTGTCAATGCAGTACCTCAGCGATCCAACTTCATTTAATACCACCGTCCTCAGCTTCATCGCTGCTGGCGCCTTCTTGGGCTTTTTGATCTGGAATTTTTATCCACAAAAGATCCTGCCGGGTTATGGCGCTGGCTCACTGGCTGGCTATTTTTTGAGTGTGTTAGCAATTTTGTCTGGAGCAAAGGTAGCAACTATTCTGATGGTATTGGCCATTCCTACCGCCGACGCCATCTTTACCATCACCCGCCGAATTTTAGCAGGCAAATCACCGCTCTGGGGAGACAGAGGTCATCTCCATCACAAATTACTTGATGAATTTCACTGGACTAAAACCCAGGTGGCGGTTTTTTATTGGGCAGCAACCCTGATGATGGGCATTCTGTCTTTGTATTTGAATAGTTTCGGCAAGTTGATTACAATACTGGCAGCAATATCCTTGGTTTTTGGCGTTTTGATTTGGGCAAAAACCAGACACCTGAGCAAGGTAAAGGAGTAGGTTCTTGAAATTTTCTACACCATATCTAATCCTTAAATCTGCTAGACCGAGACAGTGGATCAAGAATTTTGCTGTTTATGCCGCACTTGTTTTCTCTGGTTTTTTGTTCTTTGATCCGGTTGATGGGGTACCTTATTTTCTGACCGTCACTTTGGCTTTTGCCACTTTTTGTCTTTTAACATCCAGCGTGTACATCATTAATGACGTGATTGATGTGGCTGCAGACCGCGCGCACCCCTTTAAAAGAAAACGGCCTATCGCTTCTGGAGCTCTTGGGGTGCGCACAGCGGTTGTGGCAGCTGCCCTATTGCTTGGAGGTGTCATCTTCTTATCGCTCTGGCTTTCAATCTTTTTTAAAATTCTTGTCTTGGCATACTTTTTGCTCCAGTTTGCATATGCCAAATACTTAAAGCATATTCCAATCATGGATGTAGCCACCATCGCTTCAGGTTTTTTACTTAGAGTGTATGCAGGTGCGGTGGTGGTTAATCTCCACATGAATGTCTGGTTTTTGCTCACTGTCATTTCTCTATCAATGTTTTTAGCAGTCGGTAAACGGCAGAGTGAGCGCACTTTGTTGAGCAGTATTGCTCAAGATTCCTTGGGCAGTACCCGCAAGATTTTAAAGCGCTACAGCCAAAGATTGCTCGACCAGTTTACGGCTATGTTTGCCACCGCGACTTGGTTGACGTACGCGCTTTTTACTTTTCAAAATCAGTTGACTGTGCCCGACGCTAGTTTGGCGACACTCTACACTATCTTGCCAAAAACTCTACATTCCCAAAAGTTACTAATGCTGAGCTTACCGTTTGTCATCTTTGGAGTGATGCGTTACCTGCAACTGATTTACGAAAGCAATCAAGGTGAATCCCCTGATCGAGTGCTTTTAAATGACAAACCGCTGCTAATTACCGTCTTTCTGTTTGGTCTGTCAGTGTTGGTGATTATTTATTTGCTTTAGTGGCCTGCCGCTTTTTAGAAACTGAGTATGAAACAGCGCCAGCCCTCAACCAAATCAGCCAAAATCATGGGGCTACTAGAACAATACGCCGGCACGGTGATGCTGATTATTCTGGCTGGCGCTTTCTTTAGTCGGGTTTACAGATTACACCTCCCTGAAAATTACATGTTTGATGAGGTCTATCATGCCCTGACAGTTAAATTAATCGCCGAGAATGATCCTCGCGCTTACGAATGGTGGAATGAGCCGGTTGAACCAGATACCGCTGTCGACTGGCTGCACCCCCCCACCGCTAAACTCATCCAAGCAGCTGGTGTCAAAATGTTCGGCGCCACCAGTTTTGGTTGGCGCATCGCTTCTGCTATCGCTGGCGTATTAGTAATCTTAGTGGTTTATCAATTAGCCCGTTCGACACTCAACAATGCATCGGTTGCGCTGCTAGCAGCCCTACTGACCAGTTTAGATGGGTTGTTGTTGGTGCAATCGCGGATTGCGATGAATGATATCTTTGTAACTTTATTTATTTTGCTGGCTTTGTGGCAGTATTGGGTGTTTCGGCAGGTGGGTCATCCATCCAAACTTTGGCTGACGGGCTTACTCATCGGCTTGGCAATCAGCAGTAAATGGTCAGGTGTTTTTGCTTTGGGAGTTATTTTGTCTTTTGAGATCATCAGGGCGACCAATGTCTTGCTCACTCACAACTGGCAGAAACCTCATCAGCAACAAGTTTGGCTCAACTGGATTAAGACTGCCAGTAAGACATTGGTCGCCCTAGTCGTGCTGCCTGCCATCATCTACTTACTGTCCTACAGCCAGATGTGGCTGCAAGGTAAAGATTGGGCGCATTTTACTGAAATGCATCACCAAATTTGGTACTATCAAACTCATCTTGATGCCACCCACCCAGCTCAATCTAGACCACTGCAATGGGCGTTAAATCTCAAACCCGTTTGGTATTACGTTGATTATCAAACGCCAACCTATGCTACTTGGTTTAAACCACAGCCATTCCGGGCTGATATTTATGCTGCTGGTAATTTTGCACTTTATTGGTTTGGCTTCCTCGCAGTCATGGCAAGTCTAGCCAAGGCGATCGATCAACTCTGGAAGACCATCCGGTCGTCTTATCCAAGATCACTCACCTGCCAAAGATCGAAGGCAGTCAAGAGATTAAAGCCAACACTGCTCATCTCAACCAGCTTGCAACATCTGCTTGCTTCTCCACTGTTTTTTTTGAGCTTTGCTTACTTTGCAGTTTGGTTACCGTGGATACTATCTCCTCGCATTATGTTCTTCTACCACTATGCACCAGCCGTACCACTGATGAGTATTTTACTCAGCTATTGGCTAGTCCATCTGCTGCAGCGTCGCTCAAAATGGATGAGGTATTTGGCCATCATCATGCTGGGCAGCATCGTACTCTGCTACATAGTCTGGTTTCCACACTGGACTGGGATTAGTCTGCCCACTGCTTGGAAAAATAACTTTTACTTTCTGATCACTAAAATGTAGCGCTAGTAAGTGCTGAGTTCTGTTTCAGTGTAAAAAAGCAAGCTCTCTAATTTCTTTCATGACTTGCCTGATTAGATCCTTTAGTAAATTGACGTCCTCATCCACCAACTCAAAGCTTCTTTGCACAAACTTGCCATTTTCTTTTGGTTCCACAAAATCAAACACGGCCTCTGTCACTTGAGGGATAAAAGACTTGTCAAGTTCTGCGAGAATTTTATAAAACAACAGCTGTCGTTTGTAAGATCCTCTAATTGGCTCTGGCAATGCTAACTCCCTTTCTGATAAGTCGGCTGAGGCGGTCTTGCCTTCGATCTCGTTCATCGATCTTGGCTTGCCTGTTTTATAATCCACCACTCGCACGGTTTTAGCTTTTTTATCAAGCCAATCAACCCGATCAATCCTCCCAGATAAGGGAATGTCATCTAACCAGACTTTTGCAAACCCTGACCCAAAAAATCTTTCGATAAACAACACTTCGTGATTCTCAGGATGAAATTGTTGCTCATAATAAGCAGTTAAAGCCTCCTGACCCTTCTTGAGTCGACGGCGAAATTCATCCTCAACAATTAGCTGCTTACCAAGCTCGGTCTCAAAATGACTTGTCAGTGTTGATAGTGGTAGTCGCTCTTGCTGTTGCAGCCAATGTTTAAACAATCTTTCTAGAGCAGCGTGCATCGCCACGCCATAAGCTAAGTATGCGGGCTGCGGCTGAGGTACTTTTAGAAGATAATCTTTTACAAATTGATCAGGATCTTTCAAATAAGCATTCAGGGCAGAAATAGATAACTTATACCGGTCAACCAGTTGCGCAAATAACTCACGTTCGCTATTTTTGAATACTCCTGAAGGCGGAGGGGTTAACAGCTTGCTTAAATACTCTTCTTGTTTGTCAATTAATTGTGAGTTTTGTGATTCATTAGGTTTTAGGTAATCGGCAATCTCCATCAAGAACATCGACTGAGTAACATCTTGAACGCGCTGATTAGTGATGATGGTTTTAGGATAAGAACAAAACACTTGGTTTTTAGCTCTAGTCAGTGCCACATAAAAAAGACGCCTCTCATCTTCATTCCGCTCATTCTCAATCGCCGAGTGGTGTTTGAGCAAGGAAGTTGGTAACGGTAATAGCTCTTTGTGTTTTCTGTTTCCCCAACGGCCATCAAGACAGTGCACCATAAACACGTACTGCCACTCTCTGCCTTTAGCTTTATGCACCGTTGATAGCCGTACCGCTCCTCTGTCAATATTTAAATCCTCAGGATAGATACTCAAGCCATGATCAATCATCACATTTAGGATGTTGAGAACATTGGCCAATTTTAATCCGCGATCACTACGGGCTAATTGCGTTACTTCTTTGTGTAGGGCGTTAATGTTCAATGTCAGCTCGATTTGGTTTGGTTGCTGCGTGATCCAACTTAACAACTCCGAATCAACGAGGACTGTTTCAAACCATTCAGGAAATGGCACTTGCGCATCCAACACTGCCCATGCGGCCAACTTTTTCAGAAAAGCTTGTAACGGCTCAACTTCTAGTGGAGTGATATCTAGCTCATGATGCTGATTAATAAAAAGTTCAAATTGCTCAATCACTTGGTCAAGGGGTACTTGATTTTTACCTGCAATTCGAGCCAATTTGTAGACTACTCCAGTGGGTAAAGCTAACCATGGATAACACAACACTTCAAATAATTGAAAGGCCGGTTGACCATTTTTAAGCGCTTCAATCACCTGCCACAACTCAATTACCTGCCTAATCAACTCCGTTTGCAAGATATCCTTCCCACCATCAATTTCATAAGGAATCTGCCAATTTTCAAAAATGTCTTGTATGGTGGCAGCTTCTGCATTGGTTCGGTAAAGCACCGCTACTTCCTCAGGTAAAACGTTTTTACGAAGCAATTCTTGAATGTTTTCTGCCACCTGAATTAATTCCAATTGTTGGGATGGGGCTGTTATCAGCTGCGGCGAGGCTGTTTGTTTTGATTGACTGTTTAATTTGTGATGGAAAGCCTGCTCTAGATTAGGCAACCTACTGTCTACTAAACCAGCTTTACTATTCATGCCAATTAATTGATGAGCAGCATCATAAATTGGTTGCGGACACCGGTATCCTTTGTCCAAAGTCACCAGGGTTAAATTAGGATACTGCTCTACAAAACTGAAGACATTTTCTAGTGAAGCTCCTTGGAAACGATAAATTGATTGATGTGGATCGCCAACCACAAACACATTAGCCTGATCCCCCCAGTAGCTACTCAACAATCTCACCACCTTGTTCTGCGCCGAATTTGTATCTTGATACTCATCCACCAGGATGTACTGCAACTGCTCTTGATACTCAAGAAGCAACAACTCGTCATTGAGAAATGCCGACACAACGAGTGAGATCATGTCATCAAAATCAAACCTCAAAGTCTGTCTAAGACTTTTTTCGTACTCTTGATAAATAGTGAGTAGTTCCTTATTTTTTTGCTTCGTTCTGGCAAACTTGATTTGCGCAACTTTAGATCTAGAATCCGGTTGCTGCGAAAATTCTTGCTCAATTAATCCTTGATAACTCTGTGGATCAACGCCCTCCCGTTTCAGATCAGAAATCGCTTTCATGACTTCTTTGATATAAAACAACGGCCTGTTGAGTGGCTTTAATGATTCAAGAGGTAGTTCTAAAATTAGATTTTGTAGTAGATTGTATTTTTCCAAATCTGTCAGGGGTTGACTGTCGCGGTCAATGGGAAATGACTCTGTATGAGACTCAATCACATCTTTACAAAACGCATGAAAAGTGGCGATTTGCACATAATATCCGGGTTGGCCAATCATTGACACAACTCTTTCTCTCATGTTTTTTGCGGCTGAATCAGTGAATGTTAATGCCAAAATATTATGTGGTTGAATATCTGTTTTTAATAGTATGTTGGCAATGCGCGCAGCCAAAACTTGGGTTTTACCTGTGCCTGGTCCCGCGACCACCATCACCGGCCCTTCAATTGTGTCGACTGCTTTTTTTTGAGCAGCATTCAGGCCGTCGTAAATTTTTAAAAATTTGACTTGATTTGAATTAGTCATCTTAGTAGGTATGTTAGTTGTGTCTGATCGACATTAATCGACTTTAGTTGATCGCTTGGCAAGCAATTATCGATCATGATCTACTAGCCTATTCATCAAACAGTGACTTTCCAGCAGGAATTTGCGCAGTGTGGATCGACTCTGTTTCAAGTTGCTCAATTTGCGGTAATGCTCCGCCAATAATGCCTTGCAAATCGCCGTACACTCCAGACGTACTCAGCATCACTTTTTCCAACTGTTTTTCCCGCTTGCTCCAAATTCGCACAAATGACCTCTTTTCTGCATCAAGATCTTCTTTCATTTGCATAAAAGTCAAGACAATATTCTCAATTCTGTTACGAAACTCATTGCCCGTTAAGTATTGGTGCAGCAAATCCATTTTAACATCTTTACCTTGTAAAGACATTTTAACTTTGGCCACTTCTGTCAGATGAAGTCGCATGGCCGTGGCTAAGGGCACTACAAACTTGGGATCAACTACCCAAACCCCAGCTTTAATCCCAAAGTGCGGGAAATCTTTTGGCAAGACACTTGAAACCAAGATCGCCAAATCGGCTTTAGTTGACTCTTGATCTTGTTTCAGTTTTGGCAACCAACTATCGGTGAAAGCTTTGGTATTTTTTGATTCCCAGAGAATCGTGGCTATGGCAGGTCCAATTTGGGCATTAATCCTTTGCATCAAATCTGCGCCTTGAATGCCGGTCGGTACATCTTCGATCAAATCTCTGGGAAAATTACTCATCAACACGTCTTTCAAAGCATCCTCTCCCACTTCTCCTTGAATTTGCATCGAGCCCTGCTCAGATTGTCGCTTCAAATCCTCAATTGTTTTCTTCATGATCTCAATCTGCTTGTCTTTTTCTTTGAGCTTATTTTGTTGAACTTCCGATTCTTGTTGCTTGGCTTCAGCTCTGATCTTGGCACGTTCTAAGTCTAGTTGCCTTTCCATCTCTAGTTTTTGCTTTTGAGCCTGCTCTTCAAGTTGCCTGGTTTTTTTGCGGAGTGCCAACTCCATGTCATCTGCCGCCTTGAGTTGCTGCTCCTTCTCTTTCACTTGAGCCAATAGGTCCTTGAGTTGTTTCCCTTGTTTTTCCTCAGCTTTAGCTTGCGCCACTGCCCACCAACGTTTTTTGTCACGCTCCAACTGTTCTTCAAGCTGCTTAATTTGACGTTGATGATCTTGTTCTAGATCGGCACGAATATGTGTGGAAAGCTGTGCAGTCAGTGCTTGAGTAAGAGGGATTTCTTGATGGCAGTGGGGGCAAGTTACTGTTTGATCGGCCATGATGGGCGACAGTATATCACTATCGATGACCTGAGTCTGCGCTTGAATCTTGCAGATTTTTTATTCTATTTTCTTCAATTTGTGCTTTGCGATCATAATATGATTGCAGATCAGACCCGGATGCACCCTGCGCACGCGCTAGTCGCTGTCGGTCACGAATGGCAGTCTGGAGACGCTCTTCCATTTTCAGCGCTCGATCCTGACCAAAAGTCGTCGGACTTGGCATCTCTACCCCAGGCTCGTGCTTGGTGAATTGCTTGGAATGATGCATGCCCATCGTGTATTGGGGATTTTCATCTTTTTTGCCAGATGAAAAGATTTTGGATAAGAAATTGAATGGCATACATCCCATCGATTTAGCTAACTAAATTCTGTGGCAATCAGTCGGGGAGACAGGACTCGAACCTGCGACCACCCGCACCCCATGCGGGCATTCTAGCCATCTGAACTACTCCCCGTATTTATACCATCACTTGACACAAGATCACCCCTATTATACAAGACGTATTGGTATTAAAGCTGACTGATGGTTTATCTTCTTGACTTTATCAAACTTGTCAAGCGATTAATTTGCCAGACTTGCGAGGAAAAGTCAAATATAACTCAATGAGATGAACCGTGATACCCAATACCAAGAACAACTCACTTATCTCCTCCCAAGCACTATATTTCCACGGACCATGATTACGCCGCAGCCAAACGTACAAAGAAATCAGTCCAAAATTAAAAAATAAGTATCCACCTGGCACAATAATTTTTTTCCAAACTTGATATTTTTTTTCTTGAAAAAACACATCTTTTGTTAACCAATCGATGATCCACATCACTAAGCCATAAATCCCGATCAAGGCGTAAGCTGAGTAGACAAACGGCCACAGCGCTTCAGAATTATGTAGATTGATCTCACCTTGCCGATTCTGTTCAGCCATAGCGGCTGGAGTTTCCAATCCCAACAACCTCTGACCCCAAGAAATTTCCTCTCCTGCTACGACAAAGAATGCCACCGCCGCTAAAGTACACCCTGTCACAAATAATTTTCTTGGCCATTTATGAGTAAAATAAGATCTATTCTTTGTTAATAATACCGCAAGGATACCACTCACCCCAAATAAGATCGCTGTTAAATACTCCACTAACCCATCTTCTGCCATGAATTGCTTATAATCCACCCTGTCAATGGTATGCCAACTGCCAGCAGCTAAAATAAGAATAAACATCAACAAAAAGAAAAGCTGTCGCCAATGTAAGCGCCAAAAGTTGCGAGATGCGTGCAGGAGTCCAAATGCAGCGGCGGGTGCTGCGACCAATAGTAGCGACATGTAGTACACCTTAAAATTTGCAAAAAAGTAATTGGGGAAAAGCAAACCGTATTCTTCTAAGTAGTATGCTAAACCACCAAAAAATAGCATCAGCGGCGCTAGAAAATATAAATTGGCTATCACAAAATCAGTGTTCAATCTCTTTTTGGTGAAGTAAATCAATAAACCATGAAATATGAGTGTAACCAATAAAAATTGTAGTGGCGTGAACAAAAAATGATTATGAACAAAACCAGCATAAAAGATTACATCCAGGAGAAAGATGCCAAGGGTCAGTAAGTATGATAACTTTAGCGACAATAAACAAATCTGGGACGGAATTTTCATAACAGTCTAATTCTAAGTAGCATACCAACATTCTATCAGCTTGCCAGATGATTGGACAGAATTGAACACAACCCAACTGCAACCAATTTAGGAGTAGCTAATTTCTGAAATTGACACAGCAATTTGGCAGATTCTACACTTTACGAAAGCTTCAGACTGTAATATACATTAATCACCAAACATAAAAAAACCCAAAACAAATAGCACTATTTAACTAGAAAGGATCTTAAATGTCTAAACAACCAACTCCCAAGAAAAAAGAGACCCCAGTCGAGGATGGCAGGCTGAAAGCAGTTGATATTGCCATGCAGCAGATTGAAAAAGAGTTTGGCAAGGGCTCCATCATGAAGCTCGGTGAATCACTGCGTAATACGGAGAAAATTCCTGTAGTCAAATCTGGCTCACTATCGCTTGATTTAGCTCTGGGTGTGGGGGGTTACCCCAAAGGCAGGATTGTCGAGATATATGGCCCAGAGGCTTCAGGTAAAACAACTCTTTGCCTGCATGCGATCGCTGATGTTCAAAAACACGGCGGTGTCGCGGCGTTTATTGACGTCGAACATGCTTTGGATCCATCTCGGGCTGAAAAAATTGGCATCAATTTGGAGAACTTGCTAATTTCCCAACCAGATTACGGTGAACAAGCTTTAGAGATTGCCGAGACCTTGATCCGCAGCGGTGGAGTTGAAATCCTAGTCATTGATTCGGTTGCTGCGTTGGTACCTAAATCAGAAATAGAGGGTGAGATGGGTGATTCTCAGATGGGCGTCCAGGCGCGGTTAATGTCGCAAGCGATGCGCAAACTCACCGCGGCGATTAACAAAACCAAAACGCTGGTGATTTTCACCAACCAAATCCGCATGAAAATTGGCGTGATGTTTGGCAATCCAGAAACCACTACCGGCGGTCAAGCACTCAAGTTTTATGCCACCCAAAGACTTGATATTCGCAAAATTGGCAACA
Source organism: uncultured Pseudomonadales bacterium (assembly GCA_964555515.1). GTDB lineage: Bacteria > Patescibacteriota > Microgenomatia > UBA1400 > PJMF01 > UBA1388. Next base: position 13,819 of record CAZKSJ010000007.1, on the reverse strand, counting down.
TCCAAGAAGGAGAAAAAATTGTAGGCAGCAGACACCGTGTGAGAGTTAAGAAAAACAAAGTTGCGCCACCCTTCAGGACGGCTGAGTTTGACATGGATGACAATGGTATTTCCTTGAGTGGCGACGTAGTTGATTTAGGAGTGACTTTTGGTGTCATCGAAAGAAGCGGCAGTTTTTACAAGGCTGATGGTCAAGTGATCGCTCAAGGCCGGGAAGCAACGAAAGCCTATTTTGAAGAACATCCTACTGAACTGGACAAATACCAGAGGGAGATCTGGAAAAAAGTGCAAGAATCTAATTGATTTTTGATGGCTCTGAGAGTACAATGAGCGGGTGCTCTAGCAAAGAGACAAGAATTTAAGTAAATAATAATATATAGAAATAGTAGTGACTATTAATCGTAAGTATGTATCTAGTAGATTACTTACCCCGACTACCGGGATCGGGCTTGGTTGGAGTTAAAACCAAACCTGCATATAAACAAGTAAAACCATCATAGGTTTTACCTGTTGATTTTCACTACCCCCTCTTGTCATTGTTGAGCACGCTATTGCAGTGTTGTTTTGCTATTGAGATTTAAATCAAAAATAGTTCAACAAGACAAATAAGGAGCAGTTATGACATTTTTCAATAATTTATCAACCCTATTTGGGGCTGAGGCAGATGTGAGCAAACGTGAGCAACCATCCGCTCAGACCCCCAACCAACTTAAACCACCATTTAAACGAGACAAAACTCGCCGCAGACGAAGACCTCGTCATGCCAGACCACAGCAGCAGGTTCAGGTGACACAAAAGCCGCAAATAACTCCCGCCATGATCTCTAACCAAGACATTGTGCGTGAAGCGGAAGCAAAAGCTCGGGAAATAGTGGTGGAAGCCAAATCTGAGGCATTGTCACTCCGTAGCAAGGCGGAGCAAGAAACTAAAGAAATGGCTCGCCAACTAGATACGCAGCAAAGAAAACTTGAACAAAAGTTAGATCGACTCGATCAAAGGCTTAGCCAAATGGATCAGCGTGAAGAAGAGCTTGAACATGATCGGCAAGAAATTCAAAAAATCAAAAAAGAAGTTGAGACGACAAGAGAAAAACTACTTAAACAACTTGAAGAAACATCAGGCTTGACGAAAGATGAAGCACAAGCCCAAATCCTCAACACTTTAGAGAAGAAACTAACCAAAGATAAAGCACTGTTAGTGCGCCAAAAAGCAGAAGAAGCTGCAGCTGAGGCAGATGAAAGGGTCAAAGAAATTTTAATCGATTCCATGCTGCATGGCGCGACAGATTATGTGCCTGAATACACCGTGTCAGTGGTCAATCTGCCTTCAGAAGATGCTAAGGGCAAGATCATTGGCAAGAATGGCAGAAATATTAATGCTTTTGAGCGCGCCACCGGTGTAGATGTTGACCTAGACATGTCCCCCACCGAAGTGCGTTTATCCTCATTTGATCCGGTACGTCGCGAGGTGGCACGCATTTCCCTCGAACGGTTGATTAAAGATGGCCGGATTCAACCCACTAGAGTAGAGGAAGTTGTCCACAAAGTGCAAGCCGAGATCGATAAAACTACCTTTGAAGCCGGTAAAAAACTTTGCCATGACCTTGGTATTTACAACTTGCCCCTTGATCTCATGAAACTCATCGGTAAGTTTAAGTACCGCTTCTCTTATGGCCAGAATCTGATCGCTCACACTTTGGAAGAAACCAAAATTGGTATCAAGTTAGCCAGTGAATTAGGCCTTGATGTCAACACAGTTAAGCTTGGCTGCCTACTGCACGACATTGGCAAGGTTTCTGACGAAGAAGAAGGCAGTCACGTTGAGCTGGGTGTGAAGATCGCCAAACGATTCAATCTCACGCAGGGAGTCATCGACTCCATCGCCCAACACCATGAGGACGAACCATTCTCTGGCCCAGAGCAAATGGTGGTCTATATTGCCGATGCCATTTCTGGCGCTAGACCAGGTGCCCGCTATGAAAATTATGATGAGTATGTCAAGCGGCTGCAACAATTGGAAGAAATTGCTACCAAACACAGTGCTGTCAAGCAAGCCTACGCCATTCAGGCCGGACGCGAAGTTCGCGTCATCCTTAATCCAGAGCAATCCAAGGATGATGACGTGATGGTACTCAGCACGCAAATTAGAGACGAAATTAAAAACAAATTAACTTATCCCGGCACCGTCACTGTGACGGTGATTAGAGAAACTCGTGCCCAAGAAGTTGCCAAGTAGTTTTTGGCGACGAAGTAAGTGGTAAGATTTATGTGCGGTCGAGAAATCTGCTTGGCAGAACAGCCAAGTAACAGCGGTAAAGAATTATTTTGTAATCATTGAGTTGGGCGGAGGCACGCCGCCAAAGGTCAAGATGGCTTGAGCTTTACTAGTCATGTAGAATATAGAATACAAATCATATGTTGATGCAAGTTTTAATCATCGTTCAAATCATACTGAGTGTTTTCTTGATTTCGCTAGTGTTGCTGCAGTCACAAGGCTCAGGCTTGGGTGCGGCTTGGGGTGGTGGTGGCGAAACATACCATACCCGGAGGGGATTGGAAAAAGTCATTTTTTACTTGACTATTGTTTGTGCGGTGTTGTTTACTATTTCGTCAATTTCCCTCTTAATTTTTCAAATCTAGTTTGTTGGTGGTTTTTTGTTTCAGCGGCAGCGATATAATGGGTCTTGTACTTTGCAAACAGGCATCATGCGTAAATTTTATTGGTACCTTACCGCCTATCTTCATAAACACGGACTAATTGTCTTTGGTTCACTTTTAATCGGATTACTAATTTTTTGGTTTTTCATCCCCAGTTTGGCAAATTTAGTAGAAATCAGAAACAGACATTATATTGGGGTGATTGGAGAATTTGATTTACCTTCCCTACCCAATCTCATCACCCATCAATTGAGCGCTGGTTTAACCCAAATTACTGAAGATGGTTCGGTTAGTCCGGCTCTTGCTGAGAGATGGAGCGTTGAACAAGACAACACCACTTATCGATTTCTGCTCAAGGAAGGACTTGTCTGGCAAGACGGCCAGCCGCTCACGCCAAACGACATTCATTACTCTTTTCCAGAAGTTGAGACCATCCTTAACCCCAATGACATCGTCTTTAAACTCCCTACTCCCTTTTCACCATTTCCGACCAATGTCTCTCAGCCAATTTTCAGGGAAGCCAACACCGATCAACCCTTCTTTTTATCCAAGCCAACCTTGATTGGGATTGGTGAGTACTCAATCGTGGACTACACCAAAAAAGGCAACCGTTTGTCTGAATTAATCGTTGAGGGCAAGGGCGAACGCTTCATTTATCGCTTTTTCTTGACAGAGGATGACGCCGTGACAGCCTTCAAAAGAGGAGAAGTAGACATTATTCCAGATTTAGTCCGCAAACACGATATTTTCGAGTGGCCCACTACCACCGTCGAATCATCACTCGATAAAAGTAGATATTTGGCAGTTTTTTTTAACACCAGACACCCGCTATTAGTGAGAAATGTTCGTCAAGCTCTGTCTTATGCGTTAGTCAAAAAGGAGGGAGAGGAAAGAGCGATTGGACCGATTAGTCCCAATTCATGGGCGTATTTGCCAGGAGGAAAAACCTACAATCTCGACTGGGAACGAGGCTCAGAAAGACTGCGCGATGAGCTACCCCGCGAACCCCTCAAATTTGAGCTGACAACTACCACGCTCTTTGCGGACAAGGCAGAGGAAATTAAGAAACAGTGGGAGGAATTTGGTCAAAAAGTGGCAGCAGATTGTCAGAACGACGCCGATGTGACTGAGAAAGTGCTGTGTGAAAATGTGAAAATTGAGATCAATATTCGGGTGAGCAACTTTCCAGACTTAAACAACTTCCAACTATTATTAGTAGGACAAGAAATTCCGCCAGATCCAGATCAGTATTCCATTTGGCATTCAGATCAAAGCACCAACTTCACTGGTTATAAAAATACGCGAATTGACAATCTATTAGAAAAAGGCCGACAAGAAATTGACCAGCAGAATCGGACAGAAATTTACCAAGAATTTCAACAGTTTTTTCTTGAAGACCCCCCGGCAATATTTCTGGAGTACATCTGGACTCACCAAGTTCGTAGAAAGACGTCTCCCAGTTTGTTGTTGGAAACCAAATAATTTGTTTTTTCAACTTGGCATCAACCCCAACAATCTCCAGCTCATTTTAGCTGTTACTTTTTAGATTCTTGACTCTCTTGCAAATTCTCATATACTGACCCCTATGTCATTTCGAAATTTATCCATTTTCCTAATTTTAATCTGGAGTGGGCTGACGCTTGCCGCTTGCTCTAAGCCGGTTGATAAAAACGCTCCTTCAGTTGAAATCGAAGACGGCCAGATGTTACTGGAAACGACTGATCCCAATAGTCTTGATCCCAACTCGGCTAGTTCCGACTCGCTTAACTCTGAATCAGTCAGTGCCAATAATAACTTTGTGCTCGGGGAACAAACCGAGTCTAACCAGACTCAACCCATACCTGCTCAGAAAGGACCAGTTATGAAAACATTACAGGATTTTACGCCAGTTGCCGCTACAGAAGCGACGCTCCACACTAATAAGGGTGACATAACTTTTGAGTTATTTCGTGACCAAGCTCCCCTAACCACCGTCAACTTTCTGACATTAGCTAAAGACGGTTTTTATGATGGGGTGGTTTTTCATCGCGTGATTGAGGATTTTATGGCTCAGGTGGGTGATCCTAAATCAAAAGATCCTGCACTACAGGCAGAATGGGGTACTGGTGGCCCTGGCTATACCATCGCCGATGAGTTTGATCCTGCGCTCAAACACGATGCGGCTGGAATTGTATCCATGGCAAATGCTGGACCAAACACCGGTGGCAGTCAATTTTTCATCACTTTTGGTCCTACCGAGTGGTTGGATGGCAAGCATGCGGTTTTTGGCAAAGTCACCGCCGGCATGGACGTGGTCAGCTCACTGACAATCGGCGACACCATCCAATCAATTAGCTATCAATAAACCATATTCATTGGCGCCTAGCATCAACTAGAGTGTAACCTGGTATCAATCCCCCGATTGCGGTATATTACCGCTATGTCGCTCGTACCCCAGCAACGTCCCAAACTTAAAGCTATTTCCATGTTATGTTTGGGATTTGGTTTAGTATTAATTGGTCTTCTCATGCTGGCCGGCTTTTTCACCAATCAAGCTCTGGTTACTTTTTCCCAAGGAAAAACAAAGCAAGCAACAGTTTATGTCAACCTCGCACAACCCATCCTCAACCTGGTCAATTTAGGTAGCATCAACCTCTCCCCTGATTTGGAAAGCTGGCATCACGCTTTAGCCATTCTAGATAATGTAATCCAGCTCACAGTTTTAGGTGAACAATTGACGGCTCAGCTCACCGGTTCAGCGAGCGATCCATCTTCACCCAAAATTTCCTCCGCAGTAGTCAATTTAGAAGCGTTGCAGAATCACCTGCACCAATTTAATCAATTATACCCACGCACTTGGTTAACTAAGCGCTACATCAACCCAGAATTCTTGACTAAACTCCAAACTGCTGCACAAATCTTACCAGTCTTAACTGCTCTCACAACTGGTCTTGAACAGGATCCTGATCAAACTTGGGTCATTCTTCTTCAAAATAGCGACGAAATTAGAGCGACGGGTGGCTTTGTGGGATCATATGCCTTACTGCAGTTTAGTAATGGAAGATTCGCAGATTTAACAATTGAGGACATTTATGACGCCGATGGCCAATTCAAGGGTTACATTACCGCTCCACCAGGGATCAGAGAATATACCAGCGGCAATCATGGTCTCCGCTTGCCAGACGCCAATTGGTGGCCAGATTTCCCAAAATCGGCTCAAACCATGCTGCAGTTTTTTGCCTTTGGCAATCGGCAAGATATTTCTGGCGTGATCGCTATCAACCTACCGCTGGTGGCCAATCTCCTCGAAGTCACCGGCCCTGTCTGGTTGCCAGACAACCAAGTTGAGTTAACCAGTACTAACATCCACCAACTGTTAAGGTCAAAGCGAGATAGTTTTTTTCCAGGTAGTCAACAAAAAAAGAACATCCTTAATCATAGTCAAAGCATGTTGATCCAAAAACTTAGTCAGTTGTCAAAAGAAGATAAATTTCGGGTTGTTTCGCTGCTCTTGGTCTCACTCAACAATAAAAATATTCAAATCTACGCTACCCAACCCAATATGCAGGCAAAAATTGCCTCAGCCCAGATTAGTGGGACACTAGGTCAAACGCCACTAGTTTCCGAAACTGTCTTAAAAGATTGTGGCTGTCAACCCCGGATCATCATGCAGGTGGAGTCCAACGTGGGTATCAACAAGGTCAACGCTCACATTGAGCGGACGAGCACACTTGAGTTTACAGCCAATCACCTGCAAATCACGACCACTTTTTCAAATGCAGCTCCCCAAATTGGCCTTTCTACTCTTGGCACTTTAGTCACAGATGACCAAATTGCTGCCTTGACGACCAAGGATAACCAAAACGGCTACGTTAATTACCATCGGTTTTATGTAGATCCAACATATCAAGTTGAGGCTATCTTGATTGATGATCAGGTTGTCACTAAGTGGGATGACAACCTGATTGTCAGTAGTGACGATACGGAGTTGCGAGAGGTAGGTGTTTTAGTGGCCACCACCGCAGGAAACCAAACTACCTTAAGTATTTCTTTCTCTACACTAGATGGATTTGCCCCGCCCATCGTTCTTATACCCAAACAGGCTGGAATCCCCAATACTTCATACCAGATAAATACTCCTGATAAATCTTTCACCATGGAGCACGACCAAGATCTGCTCCTGCAGCTGAGATAACATCCATTTCTGATACAATCAACTTGATGCAACAAACTCAAAAAGAAGAAATTGATCAGTTATTAACCAAAACAGCTGGTTTATTGGTAGGCTTTGATCGGCCTGCCCTAACCAACCAATTGCAGCTACTTGAGGAAAAATCGATCGTTCCAGACTTCTGGCATCGTCCCGAAGCCAAGGAGGTCATGCAAGAGCTGGCCGACGTGCAACAACAAATTGAACAATATGATCAGGTCGCTGCGCTGGCTGGTGATCTCCAGGCTGCGATTGATCTGTTATCTGTAGATGATCAAGATGCGGCCGATGCCAGCTTTGCCCAAGAATTATCAAACTCAATGGGCAAGCTGACTAAACTATTAAACCAGATTGAGTTGCAGCGTTTTCTCTCTGGCAAATATGACAAAAAGGGTGCCTTATTCTCAATTCACTCTGGCCAAGGTGGTACTGAAGCGATGGATTGGGCAGATATGTTGCGTAGAATGTTTGTCAGATATTTTGAAAGGCAAGGTTGGAAGCACACGCTGCTGTCTGAATCACGAGGCGAAGAAGCGGGTATCAAGGCAGCCGAGTATGTGGTAGAGGCACCATACGCCTATGGCCATCTGAAAAGGGAACGTGGTACCCACAGGTTAGTCAGACAAAGCCCGTTTAACGCCGATAGTTTGCGCCAAACTTCTTTCGCGCTGGTTGAGGTCATGCCTCTTCTGGAGGCAGTTAGCACCGATATCGTCATTCCAGATACCGATTTGTCTTGGAGTTTTTCCAGGGCGGGCGGTGCTGGTGGCCAAAACGTCAACAAAGTCAACACCGCCGTGGAGTTAACCCACCTCCCTAGTGGGCTTGTTGTGCGCTGTCGTGAGGAACGCTCCCAGGCACAGAACAAAGAGCGCGCTTTACAAAAACTAAGAGCTACCCTTGCCCTCCAAGAAGAAAAAGAGTACGAACAAGAATTGAGCAAGGAAAAAGGGGCGCACCAATTGGCCAGCTGGGGCAGTCAAATCAGGAACTACGTTCTCCATCCTTACAAATTGGTCAAAGATACGAGAACAGAAGTTGAGACGAGTGATACCACCGCGGTCTTGGATGGCCAAATTGATGAGTTCATTCAGGCGGAAATCAGGCTCAGAGTATAAGATTTCTCCTTCATTTGCTGCTAGACTAGCTAACTGATATACTTAACTTGTTAAAAAACTTCTGTTGAAGAAAAATTTTTATGCCAACAACCATCGCCGAGGATCAACTCAAGCAACCCAAAACAGTAGCTACATCCAAATCTTCGGATAAAATTTCCCAAAAGCAGGCTAAAGCCGCTGTTGACGAGAGCGTAGCCATCGATGATAATAATCAGCCGCGGTCAGTTGTGCACCCGCTATCATTTGCAGAAGAAAAATCGTCTATGGCCAAATCTCCAAAAAACTCACGAATTAAATTTGTTATGGCTGGTGTAATTGCAGTGGTACTGGGCATTGCCACTGGTTATGGCGGTTATGAATTGTATGCCAAAACGGGTGGTTTAGGGACAGAACAACCCATTGCTACAGTCGCTTCAGATCAAGCTCAAGCAGGCGATGTTTTTGGCAGCGCCAATGTTGAAGACTTTCCCAATCAAGCTCAAGGTTATTTAGAAGCTGGCGGCACAGATGGGGAAGGTACGCACACGCTGTTACGACCCGGTGGCCCATCGCAGTCGGTGACACTTACTTCATCGGTTACAGATCTGGATAAATTGGTGGGTATGGAGATTGAAGTCTGGGGAGAAACATTCAAAGGACAAAAGGCAGCTTGGTTGATGGACGTCGGCCGAGTTAAAATTGTCAAAGTTGAGGGCGAAAAGCCGCTTGAATAACGCAGTTATTCCAAATTTCCTTGATTTTTAAGTTCTGCTCTTACTCTGTTAGCCTGGTAAGGTCAACCAGTCAGCTTGACTGTTGATTTTATATCCTATATAATTCGCGGTTCTATCAATCACATTTGAAAATATGACTGAGTACGAAATCAGACAGCCAGCGGATAATCGACCATGGGTAATGAGTGGCCTAGCCGGAAGTCAGGTTGAAAGTTACATCAATAATTGCACTCCAGACGAACACTTAAGACATTCTTTGTCACAAATGTTCCATTACGCGTATGGTAACATGGAATGTCGTCTCAATCCGCAAAGTTTTCGTAATAGTATGGCTGCTTATGTCGAGGGTGGAGCGAGAATTGCACTTCAAAATATGGTGGAATGTATCGATCCAGAGAAATATAATAATTATGAATTATCTCAATTGGGCAATAACACCGACCAGGTGAATAGCGCGACATTCTCACCAATGACACTCACAATCGAGTTACTTCGAGAGCAGATTGACAATAGTAAGGAAGTGGATATTGCTCAACCTTTTGTTCAACTGACTCGCGAGGGTATGTCGGGACTATTTCGACAATATCGCAGTATGTATTATGTGAGCAATCTCGTTAAGTCCCACATTCCTGATATCGTGGCCAAATGCTTCCCAATAAACCAACCTCGACAATCTAGTTAACCATTTTTCCTTAAACTGATATACTTAGATTGACTGGAGAGAATCTTCAGTTCAGGTTAAGATAAGCACTATTGTGTCAATCGTACGCTACGAAACTGTTTCTATTGAGTTCTCCCCCAATAATTTTGGGTTGAAAGATGTGTCTTTTGAAGTTGAACCAGGAGAAATTGTCTACATCACCGGCCCTTCAGGCAGCGGCAAAACCACACTGATGCGCCTTCTCACCAAGGAATACACCCCTTCTGCTGGCGAAGTTTACTTCAGAGACGAACCAATTGCCCGTATTAAACAAGGCCAAGTCCATCACCACCGGCGCAAAATTGGCGTCGTCTTTCAAGACTACCGCCTGATTCCAGAAATGAACGTCTGGGAAAACATTGCTTTACCATTATCGGTCTTGGGCAAAAAAAGTGCCGAGATTGAAAGCCGGGTCACCGACTTATTGAAACTGATCAAGTTGCCAGAAAAAGCCTTTCACTTCCCTTCTCAACTTTCTGGCGGAGAAGCCCAGCGGGTGAGTATTGCTCGTTCACTGGCGATTGGCCCAGAGTTAATTTTTGCCGATGAACCAACCGGTAACCTTGATCCAGAAACCTCACATACCATCGCCAAACTGCTTCATAAAGTCAATGAACTGGGCACGACTGTCCTGATTGCAACCCACGATCAAGAAGTATTGGGACATGGCGACAAACATCGTCGCATCAAGCTTGACCAGGGTAAACTCGTCAGCGACAACGGCCCGAAAAAAGTGCCGGTTTCCCACAAAACCAAGACAACTGAGCCTAAAACGACTCATGAAGGAGATGAAGAGCAACTAAAATCTTCTCTTGAGAATAATTCAAAAAATAAGACCCCTGCCAAGGATATTTCAGATGAATCAACCAAGTCTGCTGACGCAACACCCGAAAATGACGACATGAGCGATAAGGAGGCCTCAATCGATCCAACATCGGTTGCCACACCCAATGACGCGCATGAAGCTAAAAGCCGCCTGCATGACTCCCATCAAGGATCAATTTGGTCAAAATTTTTTCGTAAACCAAAAAAGTCATCAGGAGAAGTAATAACCGAAGAGGACAAAGATTAATTATTCACCAATTACAATCATATGAACGCCTTTTCTTCCGCCCTGTCCAGTATCCGCCGCTCGCCATATCAGGCCATGGCTGCCATCATGATTGCCACCGTTACTTTTGCCATCATCTTTTTGCTGAGCTCATTTTTAGCCGCTTCCCAACTGGTACTCAGGCACTATGAAACCAGGCCAGAAATTATTGCTTTTTTTGAAATTGAAGCCTCAGATGCGGATATTGCCGCCACCAAAAAACTGATGGATGAAAAACCGTACGTTGCCAGTACCAATGTCACCACCAAAGAACAAGCATTACAGATCTACAGTGATGAATATAAAGATTCACCAATGCTCTTGGAGTTAGTCAGTGCCGATATTTTGCCCGCAAGCATCGAGGTTTCCGCCAACAACATTGAAGCCCTCTCTCAGGTTAAACAAGATTTGGAAGCAGCACCGGGTGTGGAAGATGTGGATTATCAAGAAATCGTGATCGAAAAACTGCAGACATGGACATCCACTGCCCGCACCATTGGTATTGCCACAGCCTTAATTTTTCTGTTGCTATCTTTTCTCGTCATCATGGTCATCGTGGGCATGCGCGTCTCGATGCAGAAGCCCAAAATTGCGGTCATGCGCCTGATCGGCGCCACCAAGTGGTACGTGGAACGGCCTTTTATGGTGGAAGGTATGGTTTATGGAGCCGTGGGCGCCATCATCGGTTGGCTGATCGCTTTTGCGATCGTGCTTGGCTTGTCTCCAGATGTGCAGGAATTTGTATCTGAAGTCCAGCTCTTCCCCATCCCTTGGCAATTTGCCGCTGCCCAGTTTGCCATTGGCCTCACTGGAGCGATGCTCTTAGGTGCGCTGGCTGGCCTGGCTGCTTCTCAACGCTTGATTAGACAATAAAGCATTTTTCTGGTAAAGTGAGAACCATTGTTACTTGAGATAAAAGATGACAAATTTCACAAAATTTGCCCGTTTTTTAGTTGGTGGATCCGTTCGACTTGGTCGATTATTGTTGCTGGTGGCTATTTTTCTAACCATCGCCACTACAGCTTTGGCAGAAAGTTGCGAGGACAGAGAGTGCACAGAGAATCCAGATAACCCCAACGAATACACGCAGTGCCTAGTTGAAAAGAAAAGCTGCTTAGAACAGAAACTCGCGGAAGCGCAGAGTCAAAAAGTTACTCTTAGCAACACCATCGCCATTCTTCAGGGAAAAATCAATGTTCAACAGCTGCAAATTCAGCAGACCCAGGCTGAAATTGCCCGTCTAGAAAAAGACATCGCCGATCTAACCGAACGGATTGGTGGTCTTAATTTATCACTCGATCGGTTAACCAGCATGTTGGTAGAACGAGTGCGTGCCCAGTACAAAGAAATGCGTACTTCGCCATTTGCCGTTCTCGCCAGCACCGAGTCTTTTAATAAGGTCGTCGCCCGTGAGGAATATGTTAACGTGGCTGGGGCTCAAACCGCCTTAGCTATGCAGCGCGCAGAAATGCAACGCCTGGTCTATGACCAGCAAAAAGCCCTCAAAGAAACCAAACAAACAGAGGTAGAGGCAAAACGTGCCCAACTGGAAAAAGAAAAGCAAGTGCTCGCTGTCCAACGCCAAGAACAACAAAGTTTGCTTGAAGTCACCAACAGCAACGAGCGCAAATTCCAACAGTTGATCGAAGAAGCCCGTAAGGAACTCGCCCAAATCCAGTCTGCTGCGAGCATCGTCATTAGAGAGGGCAATGAAGTTGAGCTCAAGCGCGGGGAAAGCGTGGGGACGATGGGTAATTCTGGTTATTCTACTGGCGCTCATCTCCATTTTGGCGTCTACAAATATTCGGTCAAAGAGTTCCAGTCCATCGGCGAATGGGGCTGGTACTATAGCAACTACATCAACCCTCTTGATAAACTCAAGTCTTTCTCAGTCCTCTGGGATACAAGTTGTGGTAATGATCCGTCTGGCCAGCAAAATGCTGGCAGCGGTGACTGGGACTGGCCGATGAAAGGGATTAGAATTACCCAAAGTTATGGCAGCAACACCTGTTATAACTACTTTTACGGGGGTAAGGCCCATCCTGCCCTAGATTTAGTGGCGATTGGCGATCCCACCGTTTACGCCGTCGACGATGGCAAAGGATACTTCTGCCGCAATTGCTTGGGTGATGGCGGTAACGGCGTCTTTATTTTTCATGACGATGGCTACATGAGTTTATACTGGCACTTAAAATAATCTCCTAGTTTTTTCTGTTCAGCCAAATTTTTAACCTATAACTATTGACAAAATGATGCATTGGCGGTATATTACCCTCTTGTAAATAGATATTTTTATAGTTTAATATATCTTTATAGTACCGTAAGGATTTATCATGCACAAAATCGCGCTCACCTCTCTAGCAATGGTCGTTGTGGCTACTTTAGTGGCTATGCCTGCTCAAGCAACCGATTACTCCCAAGAACAGTGGCAAAAACTCGTCCAAGAAGGCGAAGCTGAATGTACCGGTGGTGCTTACGGCCAGGACATCACTTGCAAACTGAAGCTCAAGCAAGAAGGCGAACAAAAACAACGTCAAGACATTTTGGGTGAAACCATTGTCTACGTAGACGGTCAAAAAGTGCACGTGCCGGTAGACACCGCCCTTGATACTAAAACCATGGCCGCTGTGGCTGGGTTAAGTGTGGTTGGTGGGTTGGCCTACTTCACACGTCGCCAACTGGCTTAATCGTCAGTTTATCATCTACTATCCCATAGTATTGATTTTATTGCTCTATAATGATATACTTCTCCCTAGTTATAGGTATCATCGATGCCTTGACTGCCCTCATTTCCCTTTATTTTCCCTGGAGGGCAGCGGACAAGCGATTGAAGTAGCTGGATGGTGATTTGTTCAAAATCAATATTCACCTGCTTCAGTAGCTTTGGGGTTGTCACTTAACCACACACGGTTTTGATGACGATCACATGCCTGAAACAGATACTGTTCTTGCTTTTGCGGCTGTTGAACTTGTTCAACTCGTCTCCGCGAAACAAGAGCTCTTTAACAGGCATACAGGAAATTATCTGCCATAAGATATTTGGCGGATAGTGTGTATATATATTTCTCCTTTCAAAATACCAAAAAAATCGGTGTGAACCTGAGTAGCAACAAATCAACCCTCCAGTGAGGAAGGGATGACTTGCCTGGTTTCTCAAAGCTCATTGCCGGTGAGGCTCGAGTTTAGATGCGGTGCAACTTGTCTGCTCAACCAAGCCGACCCATCTACAGCCTCTATCAATTGCTCAGAACGTCTAGAGTTTTTAGCTAAAGTTTCTAAGTGAGCGCAATTTTTTTCAAGCAGAATGTGGGCGCTGCTGGGTGCGAGATGTGCGGGTTCGCTTTTAATTTTGC
>CAZKSJ010000006.1:39117-47216 GCA_964555515.1 uncultured Pseudomonadales bacterium | reverse complement strand
GACGCCGCTCCGGTGGCAAAAGAGATTTTGGACTGGATGGTGCAAGGCTCGCCAGTGGAAGCCGCACCAGCTGTGGAACCGCCGGCGGGGGTGGTGGGGGAATGAGTTGGGCTAATCCGATTACATTAATGATCGGCGCTGTTTGTCCCAATATGCGCCCCGTCGACACAGCAACTGCTCAGCTTGCTCAGGGTGTGCCATCAAAATTTTGATAGCGATTTCCAATAATATAGTATTTTGCGATCCCTTGACAAGTAAAACGTCGTCAGGCAGGAGTTGATCTTTGAGTACGTCCGCCGCCTGTCGGGCAGAATCATGGCAGGTGACTTTGACTTGAGCTTGCTGCAGCACTGGCAACGCGTGCTTTGCCATCAGAGGTCCAACTAAATTGACTTGATCACAGATTAGGGCTGCTTTTTTTGCGATGCGGATGTGTTCTGAAGGTGCGGATTCTCCCAACTCACGCATGTCTCCCAACAAGGCAAGCTTGCGTTTGCCTGGTATTTTTTTCAGCAGATCAAGCATTTCTATAGTTGGTTGAGGGGAAGCATTGTAACTACTATCAATTATGTTTGAATTATGCACACCTTCGATAATGCTGGAACGACCTGGTTCCAGCTGAAAGCTCTGTTCAAGGTGATTAATTGCTTTATTAATCGATATTTCTTGGGTAAGACCGCAACAAATGGCAGCGGCAAAAGAGTGGCCAAAATGAATTGGCAGGAGCATGTTATTCAGATTGAGTTGATAGGTTTTTGCTTGATATTTGATTAAGAACCTGGTTTTGGCTCGGTCGTATTCAACCCCGGTGACTTTCACGATGGGGTGACCTTTGGTGCCAAAAGTGAGCAGAGTGGCACGACTTTTTTGCATGATCTCCGCGCTGTGTTCATCATCAGAATTAATGATGCCAATTGCCGATTTAGGAAGAGAGGTGATGATTTTGCCTTTCTCAAGAGCAATCAGTTTTGTCAGATGTTTTTGGCGCTCGCCAGCAGATAGATTTTTATTTTTAACAAGTGGGTCAAAGTTCTGGGCATGAGTGAGCGAGGCATTCAAAAAAATTCCAATGTCAGGCTGAATGATCGAGAGTAAATAAGTCATGTTTTTCGGTGGCAAGGGGCTATCAATTCCCATTTCCGCTAGATAAATATCAGGTTTATCTTGAGTGGTGATCAATTTCACCGGAGCGAGTACCGCGAGCCGCAACCAATCAACGAGCGAGTAATTAGTGGGTTTGAGACCTAAGATGTCTAGGGGAATGCCTGACTCTGAATTGGCTTTGTACGAAACTTTAACTGAGTATTTTGGTTTGAGCACGGATGCACAGGCTGCCATGGCGCTGGTTTTCCCAGCACTGCCAGTGATACCGATGATTTTTGGGCGATACCTTTTGAGCTGAAGGTGAGCTAGGGCGCGTAAGTAACTGAGAAGCAGGGGGGCGAATAGGGCTTTCATCTTTTTCATTGTACAACATGGCGGACCACACTGGAGGGTTGTATGGGTAGCCCACATTCTAAGAGAAGAATCGCACCCAATATAAGCATGCTAACCTTCAATTTAAGATTTAGGTTACTTAATCAAAAACTGCTTGATTTCCAAGCTCACATACTACAGATAGTGCAAGCTTGATTCATATACTAGTAGTGACTAAATAAAATAGTAATCCGCTAACTCCATGAGCAGTCAATTGCATGAGCAACAGCCTGCCCAAAGTTAATTTGAGCTATTCCTATGACGCAAATGTTGCCCCAATTATCCTCATCTACTCAGTCTAAAAAGTATTCGGAAAATCTGTTTAGATCCAAATTAAATCCTGAGGACGCTCATCG
This sequence comes from uncultured Pseudomonadales bacterium, assembly GCA_964555515.1. Lineage (GTDB taxonomy): Bacteria > Patescibacteriota > Microgenomatia > UBA1400 > PJMF01 > UBA1388. Next base: position 45,384 of record CAZKSJ010000006.1, on the reverse strand, counting down.
TGAGCTGCAACTCAGTTTGGCCGCCCTCTGCGCGATCGGTAGCATTGGACCGGTGGCGCAAAAACAGATCCTTGATCACCTGAAAAAATCCCGAACCGATTGGCAAGAGTTTTGGGCGGGCAATGAGCTGTTTTATCGAGAAATGAAACTAAATGAAAAACAGATCAATAGCATCAATAAGTTTATAAAAGAACATACTATTTACTCATATGGAGACACATTGAGGATTCGGGGAATTAGGGTCGTCACTTATGCCGATGAAGAGTACCCACCGCTGCTGACGGAATTGGAGCGGGCGCCTTTGGTTATGTTTGGGATGGGTGAGGTGGTGAGGCAGCCTGATCGGTTATCTTTAGCGGTGGTCGGCGCCCGCGGCATGACCCCATATGGTTCAAGTGTGACAGAGCAACTGGTGATGGAATTAATAGAGCAGGGCGTGGCGATCAACTCTGGATTTATGTATGGTGTCGACACGACTGCTCATCAAGCAGCGCTTCGCTTTGGAGGAAAAACAATTGGGATCTTGGGTTTTGGGTTTGGTCAGATGTACCCAGACACCCAACTCCCGGTGTTTGAGCAATGCTTGGCAGATGGCATGACCTTTTATTCACCATTCGCGCCCGATTTACCCGCCAAGAAAGGGAACTTTCCTGCTCGTAATCAGATTGTGGCGGGGATGAGTCACGGCGTTTTGGTCACTGAGGCTGCCGCGCACAGCGGCAGCCTGATCACGGCTGGGGTGGCTGTTGACTTAGGAAGAGAAGTTTTTGCTGTGCCTGGCCCGATAGACAGTCCCTATAGTGAAGGCACGATGCATTTAGTCAACCAAGGTGCAACGCTCGTTAATTCTGGATATGACATCATCGAATATTTGCGCTGGCCGCCTGGAAATATTGCTTCACCCAGGTCAGAAGCAAGGTCTGTTGGTGAGATTAATAGATCAGTTTCTTTAACAGGTTCAGCCAAGCCGACTTCCCCAGTTTTTTTATCATCAGCCCCTCAGAGTTCGATGCCACAAGCTGAACAATTGACGCCATCATCTCCGCAGTCAATTCAACACTCAAAATCAAATCGATCGCTGCACTCGGTTGTACAGCCAACTCAATCGGATAAGTTGTCAAACCAATCTCCCTTTAAGTCAACTCAATCAGCCGGCCGGCCGTTTCAGGCAAATCGGCCAGCCACCCGGTCAATAATTAGCCAGCTTGACAGCTTTGATTTCCAATTATTATCCAAACTAGCCAAAAAAAGCCTTTCATTTGATCAGTTGTGCGATGCTTTGGCTTGCCCTGCGCCGCAACTTAGTCACGTACTCGGGAAGTTGGAAATTGAGGGGGTGGTTACTAATATAGGTGACAGTTGGAAGATTGTCAGATGAGGTTGCTTTTGTTTGTAACAAACTCCACTCAGTTCGCGACTTGCCACCCAGGTTAAAATACTATTCGATTAGAATCATTAAACAAAATATGCGATCAAATTAGCGACATTGCCAAACAAGCAGCTGTCGGTTATAGTCTGTGCTTATGAATCTTGTGATTGTGGAGTCTCCTACTAAAGCTAGAAAACTAAAGACATATTTGGGCATCGGTTTTCAAGTTGAAGCATCGGTTGGTCACATTCGTGATTTGCCAAAGAAAAAAATGGGCGTTGACATTGAAAATGATTTCAAGCCGACATATGAAGTTAATCCAGACAAAAAAGATGTGATCAGCACGCTGCGCAAAGAGGCTAAGACGGCTAAAATTATCTATTTGGCCACTGACCCTGATCGGGAAGGTGAGGCCATTGCTTGGCATATTACCCACGTGCTTGATGGTAAAAACTTAAATTTCAAAAGAGCCACTTTTCATGAAATTACCAAATCGGCGGTTCAAGCAGCGATTGCTAATCCTGGTGAACTGAATATGGATCTAGTGGATGCGCAACAAGCCCGGCGGATTGTTGATCGGCTGGTAGGGTATGAAGTTTCGCCAGTTTTGTGGAAAAAGGTACGACGAGGTCTTTCTGCTGGCCGAGTCCAATCAGTGGCGCTGCGCCTCATTGTCGAACGCGAAAGAGAAATTGAGGCGTTCGTTCCAGAAGAATATTGGGAAGTTGATGTCGCACTTTCGGTAGAAGGTGACCGATCATCAAAAATATTCATTAATGGTAAAGCGTTAGAGCAGTTGCCGGAAGGTAGTTTTATCGCGCGGGTGGTCAAGATTGATGGCCACAAGTTTGAACCCAAGAGAAAACAAGACCTTGGTGATTTAGATCAAATTTTGCCTCAGGCAGAGTATGTTGTTACTCAACTTGAGCGAAAAGAACGACGCCGTAAAAGCTTGCCTCCTTTTACTACTTCCACGTTACAGCAGGCTGCTGCCAACAGATTAGGTATGAGTAGCAAACAAAGCATGAAGCTAGCCCAAGATTTGTATGAGGAGGGTTTAATTACTTATCATCGGACAGATTCTGTTAATCTTTCTTCTTCATCGATTGACGATGCGCGGAAATTTATTGCCAGTCAATTTGGAGACAAATACGTACCCGCTCAACCCAGAGTATTTAGCAATACTAGCAAAAATGCCCAAGAGGCTCATGAAGCCATCCGGGTCACAGATCCAAAAATTAGTCATGAAGGTGTGATGAATCAAGCAAAAAGGCTGACTAATCGTCATGCTCAGCTTTATGACTTAATTTGGCGTAGGTTTTTGGCTAGCCAAATGCCTGAAGCAGTTTACGATCAAACCAATGTGGAGATTAATGCAGAGATCACCGCCTCTAAGGCTGGTTTTAAGTCGGCGCAGCTAAGAGCAGCGGGTTCTGTGTTGAAATTTGACGGCTGGATGAAGTTGTTTCCAAACAGCGGTGATTCAATTTTGCCGTCCGTCCAGCCAAAGCAAGGGTTAAATTACGCAGATCATCTCACTGCGCAAAAATTTACGCAGCCGCCAGCCCGTTACAACGACGCTTCGTTAGTAAAAGAGTTAGAAAAGCGCGGTATAGGTAGGCCCAGCACTTACGCCAGCATTATTTCGGTGATTGAAGATCGTGGTTATGTGATTAGAGATGACCGTAAATTTAAGGCCACACCAGTGGGGATGACTGTCAGCGATTTTCTGCTCAAACACTTTCCAGTTTTTATGGAGTATGAATTCACCGCTGAGATGGAAGAAGATTTAGACAGAATTTCCAGAGGTGAAAAAGATTGGGAAAAAGTAGTCAAAACTTTTTACACACCTTTCCATAAGAAAGTAGCAGAAGCTGAGGCGGCCGATCGCGCTCAGGTGCCGGTTGAAAAAACTGGCGAACCATGTCCGCTTTGTGGTGAAAGTGAAAAAGGTGAGATCGTTATTCGCAGTGGCAGGTATGGTAAATTTAAGAGCTGCAGTCGTTTTCCTGAATGTGAGTTTACCGAGAACATTGTGGACACTGTACCAGGAGTAAAATGCCCGCTATGTGGCAAAGGTGAAGTGATTTCTAGGAACACGCGTTGGGGAAAGAAGTTTTTTGGCTGTTCAACTTATCCGGAATGTGACTGGGCAAGCTGGAAACAACCTCAAGTAGGCGAGACAATTTCCAAAACTGAGTGGAAAAAGCAGCAAAAAGCTCGCGCTGAACGCAAAAAAAAGCGAGAAGCCACCCATAAGAAGAAAGCTAGAGCTTCTAAAAAATGATCAGTAAATACTACACTCAATGTAGCTATTTCATTTCAATATACTGATAAGTTATTGTTTCTATGATCTGGAAATTATATATTGGTGGTGATGAATGAAAACAACCTGGTCGAAAATCAACGTCAAGCAGTTGCGTCAACCCAATCAAGCAAGCCAACTCAGTCAGCACAGCAGGAGGGGCTACCTCAGTATGAAGAATTGAGGCAACCATCAAATGAAAGAGGCGGACTCACTAAGATACCTCCCAAGTTTTCAAGGAGGATCATGTTGGCTATGTTGGGGGGAGGTGCGGTTTCAGCAGCACTGAAGGCAATCTTGCCTGTACCCGCGGCTGCCGCAGATTCAGTTCCCGAAGTTGCTACACAGGCTGTTCCTCAACCAGAGGCAGCACCCACCAAGGAAAGAAGGAAGATTTTTGATGGTATCAGGATTTTTTTTGATGAGAAGGAGACTCCGCTTGCTTATCGGCTGGATGGTCAGAAAAAAAATGATTTCACTGCTGATGAATTGGAGAAATTTAAGAAAATTAAACAATTTGCGATTGATAGTAGCGAGAGCAAAGTAGCAGTTCAATTCAAAGTTGATCTACCAGTTGAGTTGGCAGAACCAACTCCAGAAAGACCATATGTCACAGAAAAGCCAGACGATGTGCTTAGTGATGAAGAAATGGCCAAACGTGGTGTCACAGTTATTAACCAAGAATCTATTGACAATTACAGCAACCTCTACCTCCGAGAGGCAATTTTTGGTGAAGGGGGTATTTTAGAGCCTTTGCGGTTATTGAACGACAACCTAATTGAGGGAGAGAAACAGACCAAACTGATCATCTGTAATGTTAACGCACCGTGGGTAGAAAGTGATTATTGGTCACATTTGCCTGATTTTGCGGGTTTGGGGATTCCATATGAGTCAATGTGGAATAGGGCGAACGAATATTATCGTGAATCACTTGATTATTATCAGCGATTAATTGATTGGGATAAATTACGATTGCAGCAGTTAAGAGATGATCATCAACAAAATACGTATGATTATCAAGGGATGCAACGACAATTGTTTGAGGATGAGGCAAGAAAAATGGAATTGGAGGGTATGACTGCAGCAGAAAGTCTTTTTTATTTCATAGTTGATAGAACTCATATGGCTATTGGCAGATACTATCATCAACGAGAAGCAAATAAGTCTGTGCCAGGAGATGTTGGTAATGATGCGGTGGTATTTATAGCTTCACCAGACTTGGAGAAAGTTGCAGACAAGAAAAGAATTACTCTTGGATTTACTGATTTAGGTAAAATAACTGTTGATACCCAGTACTTAGGCAGCATGCGTAGCCCGAAAAACACGCCTCGCCTAGACATGAGTTATCCTAGAGTAGACGAGCATACAGAGCTTGGTTCCAATGATGAGTATAGGTACTCTGCTGGTTCGGTTGGTTTTATTGTTTATCATGAAATAGCCCATCACATTTTGATCAATGTTTTCCCCAAATTGGCAGAAAAGGGGATTTTGAAGGATTCTACTTTGTATCAATACTTAAGAAAAGATAAGTTGCTTAACAAGTGGTTTGATGATCGCGGTGTAACAAACAACTATTTTCCCAGTGATCGCGACGAGCGCATCACTGATACAGTAGCAATGAAGATGATTGAGAGAGCGCACAACAATTGGGTAGGTACTAGCAAAACAGATGACACAGGTTATCAATTGGTTTTTCAGGTACCAGGGGGCTATCAAATTACCGGTCAACCAACATCGCAAATGGCAGTTTAATTTAGCCGCGGTTAAGGAATTGTTCCCTAGAAGTGGAATCGACTGGGGGGATGTTGGCGTCCATGCCATGCCAGAAATTATTGAGATTTTGTAGTTTTTTCAGCCAAGCATAAGTTAGCGAACGATAAGCAATGTGGCCACCTGGTCTAGTGCGCAAGTGAATGAGGTACTGCAGATCATCGATCGATCCATAAAAACGATAAGTAGTGGCGTGGGCGTGGGGGAGTAAATATTTGGTATATTCATCGGCTATTGGTGAATCAAGTTCTAGAACTGCTTGGCGGCGCCATTTTTTGATGAGTTGATAGGTGGTTATGAGTCGTTTTTGATATTCCTGCCGGAGTTGTTTGAGTTCAGGAATAGCCAAGTAATCACATAAAAAGAAACAAGCTTGATTTGGTCTGTCTAGTTCGGCGTCAAGATTGATTTCATCATGCCAAATGGGTACGAAGCGCTCCAAGCTGCGATGCCTATTTAAGTCTTTCAAAATGCCAAAATCCGCCATGCCCTCAATGGCAATCGCGCCGCTCTGGGCTACTGAGCCTAGTTGAAAGTGATGGTTGTGTTGACTAAAAATCAGCTCACCAATTTTTTGGAGTTGCTGGTGATTGAGGGGAAATTTCTTCTCTTGGCTTAGCGGTGCATTAAGCAACTGCAGATGACGCAAGTAGGCCTTGAAGGCATTGGTGTTGTAAAAAACCCGAAGATTTGTATGTGGTGAACGACCGATTGTTTTGTTAACTGCTGATTTTTTGAAGATACTTTGCAGTTGTTTGATGACAGCCAGATTGGTATCTTTTTGTCTGGTGTTGGCTGTGGTGTGTCTGATTAAGCCATCCGC
>CAZKSJ010000006.1:281-39017 GCA_964555515.1 uncultured Pseudomonadales bacterium | reverse complement strand
GATTGGTATCTTTTTGTCTGGTGTTGGCTGTGGTGTGTCTGATTAAGCCATCCGCTTCAGGAATGTATCCAGTGTCGTGATGTTGACCACCCTTGACGAGCAAGTCATAAAGCAAACCCCCTAATTGCTGATCGATGCCCGTGCTGCCTTTGAGCAAGGCAATCAGCTCAGCCCAGTTTCGAGCAGACATAATCATACCCAAGCTAGTTTGTAGACCCATGGGCAGCAAGTAGCGAGCGGTGTCAAATGACCTAGCTTGGAGGGCAGCGACTTGTTTTTTATCAGTTTGGTCGATTTTGAAGTAGGTGGCCAGCGCCGCGCGGGTGATGGGCAGCAGCTCACGATAGTCTCGCATTTGTTTATTAATAATCTCTTCGTAGTCGGTCTTGACGGCCGCGCGGCGCCCAATTGGTAACCTCACAAATTTGGGTTCGGCAAAGTTTTGAAATCTGGTGGATCTTTCTTGACCAGCCACCACGGCGTTGCGGTAAAATAATCTCATGGCAGTAATCATCGGTACGTTCTCAATGCACACAAAAATATCTGCCATGTCACCCACCGATTTATGACCATAGTTCTGGAAAATTGCTTCTAAACGGCTCGCGGCATCAGTGTCATTTTTTAGCACTTCCCTGGCGATCTCGATCACCGAATCTGCAGACCGGCTATAGCGCGCTCCCAAGTAAGCATTGATTGAAGGTTGTTTACGTCTGGGATCTTGGAGTAGGGTATGTACAGCTAATTGATGCCAGTTAGCCTGGCTTTCTAAGCTGGCGATATGAAGTTTGGGATAAAATTGAAATTTATTGGTCATGATTTGCCCCAATTTGATGTATGAAATTAATCTTAAGTTCAGACTTTTGCGGATTAGCTTAGTTCCAAGTTTGCTCAATCGACTCAGTCAGACTTCTCCAAATGCTCGCTAAATAACCTTTTGAGTTTGGGTAAGCCGTCATAATCTGTGTAATCAAGTTTGCAGGCCGAAATAGAAATTTTGCCATCTTCCAGGGCTGTCGTATCTGTATTCGGTGGACGGTCGTTAAATTTTGAATCAATAAAGCTAAAGTTATCCTCAGTGATGACGATGTCATTTTTCCAATAAGCCTGCTGGGCAGTTTTGACCACTCGAATTTGATCAGTCGCTAATTCAGGAAAATTGATGTTCCAAAAAGTGTAGGGTTCAAACTTGGCACTCAATGCTTTTTTGATAATTTCCCCCAAAATCCGACCGGGATAAGCGAGGAGCTTTTCATCAAAACTCCCATCATGTTCATGAAACCATCTCCCGTCGGTGACGATGGAGGTAGCAATGGCTGGGATTAAAAATCCCTGTACGGTGGTAATAGCTGCTGCCACCGTCCCAGAGCGGTGGATATTAGAGGTGGTGTTGCGGCCAATATTCACTCCTGAAATTACCAGATCTGGTTTTCTGTTTAGTTTGTTAAATCCAAAATAAACCGCATCAGATGGCGTGCCATCCACCCAATAAGCAGTGGTGCCATCAACTATTTCTGTACCCCAAGAGATTGGTCGACCGAAAGTGATTTTCCCTCCTACTGCCGATTGTTGGGTTTTGGTGGCTACCATGGCAAAATCAGCGAATGGTTCCACGACACGCTTGACTAAAATTAATCCTTCCGCGCGCACTGAGTCGTCACCAGTCAACAAGATAAATGGTCGAGTTTTTTTTGAGCGAGCCACGATTTCCTTTCCTAGCTTTTTTTGACAAAGTTGCGCGACATTTTGCTAGCTTCAACAGTGGTATTTTTGTAGTATTTGCTGCCGAGGTCGGCATGGCCATATGGTTTTTGGGCGGGAGTTTTTAGACTGCAAAAGGCAATTTGAGCAATTTTCATTTTAGGATAGAGCTTAATGGGCATGCTGTTGGTGTTGTAGAGTTCAAGCGTGGCATTGAGCTCATTGCCTGGATCAACGAAACCGGCGGTAGTATGAATAATCAGTCCCAACCTGGCCAAACTGCTTTTCCCCATGATATTGCAGCAATACTTGGGACCAACCCCAAAATAATCATGGGTGACAGCTAGCGCAAACTCATTGGGGTGGAGAATAAAAAAGTCTTTTTCAGATTTCAAGCGAATTTTGGCCATATAGTCTTCGGCAGGATGTTTGGGATCGATCACCGACATTTCATGTCTTTTGAAGACCATGAAATCAAAGCCCAACAAAATGTCGTAGCTGGCAGGTTGCAACCGGCGCTCATCAAAATCCTTGATGACAATATCACCTAGTTGCAGCGCTTGTTTGATGTCAATATCTGAAAGATACATACCAAATCTGGTGGATGACCAATGAGTTAACTACTACATATCCTCGGGCAGGAGAATTAATCCAGTCTAACTGATTTTGAAAAGTTTGCAATGGAAGAATGAGTTGCAAATGAATAACTCCAAATTAATTCGATGCAAATAATATGCTAGACTTATTGAAGTGAACATTTGCAAGGATACTTTGCAGAATGGCTAAATAATGATTGCCGAGCTCGCACCAAATCAACCCAATCAACCAACAACCGATGTTGTGGCTGTTGGCACTCCTACACAATCGCCAGATCAAACAATTGCCAATCAGGCTTCAAAATCGAGAGTAGATTTTAGTGATCCAGATATTGTTAATCGCAAAACAGGTAAGACGCTTTATGAAGCAAGCGTCTGGGAAATTTTTTGGCGAAATTTGCTTGCAGGTATGAGTCGAGGACTAGGCAATTTGATTCTAGTGATCCTTTTCTCGTTGATCGTAGGTAATTTGTTCATGACTTATGTGTGGCCATATTTAGAACCAATCTTTGACAGTTTTGCTACAACCAATGAGCTGCTCGATTTTGTTGAAGGATTCATGAATGCGCAGGGTCAACCGAATTTACCTAGATAATTCTAATAACTAGCCGATGCTGGCTTGCCGTTGTTGCAGATCTATTAGTAACTTTCTCGTGAGTTAATTAGTCGATTGATACTCATTTTTGCAGGGAATAGGTGGTTGACTAAGACGAATTAAGTGAAGGTACGACTTGCCAACTAACGCTCAGTCGGTTACAACACAACAGAGCCGTGTTTATTGTAATAATGGCGACGACAGAAATTACGACGAGAATTGCTAAGAATTTTAAAAAGAAATTAGAACTATAGATCTCTAATTATCATGATGAACAACTGAGTAGTTGTGATCAGAAAATGGCGGGGAGAAGTATGAAAGTGAAAATTAAGCGGTTTGATAAGTCACTGCCTTTGCCAGAGTATAAAACACCTGGGGCAGCTGCATTTGACTTGTGCGCCCGCCAAGATACGCAGATACCCCCAGAGGGTATAGGATACGTGCCGTTGAATATTGCCCTGCAGCTGCCCAAAGACCACTGGGCTTTGCTCGCTGCTCGGAGTAGCTTGCACAAGCTAGGATTGATGCTTGCCAACGGAATTGGAGTGGGGGACTACGATTATCGTGGTGATGGCGATGAGTATTTGGCGGCTGTGTACAACTTCACTCAGCAGCCCGTTTTGGTGGAAAGAGGTGAGCGGATTGTGCAGATGATCATCATGTCGCGCGAGCGAGTAGAGCTGATTGAAAAAGATCGATTTCAAACTAAGGATCGCGGCGGTTACGGCAGCACCGGTCGGAAGTGAAAATTGCAACCATTATTCACTGTGCATTCTGAGTTTTATGTTAATATTTGCATTGATTAGCTTTGTGAGAATGTACTAAATATCTAACTAACTCAAATTAACTGATTAGTTTGACACAAAAAGTAGTTCCATTGAAAAAAAATGCTATAATATTAGATCTATGATAGAGAAAGAAGGACTTGTATCAGTGAGTAAGCGTGCTAAGTTGGAGTTTGACCAAAATACGAAACTGGGCGTTATTAATGAACAGGTAATGGATTTAGTTGAGACGGATACAAAAATTGCCCCTGTAGCATTACTGACTTTTCAAATTTTAAAATCTTTATCAAAACTAGGATATGTTTTTCCAGATCAAGACTTTCAAGACATATCTCACAATAGTGACAGTATGGATGTGAGATCACTATTCCGTCCAGGGATGTGTTTAGATAAGTTTTTTACTTCTAAAGAAATACAAAGAATGTACGAGAGGGATAATAACTATGAATCACTGAGCGCTCCACTTGAACCAGATGAGGGTAAGTGGGCTCATATTTTTGTTTTCTCGAAAGGTGATAATAGATCAGGATCTGTTAACATAAGAATGCCATTGATGTTAGATATAGACAATAATGTAGATTCTGATTCAAAGATGAAGTGGGTAGTTAATTTACTATTTTCGAAAGAAAGTTACGCAATTAGAGTTGAGCCAAACTATAATGGATCTGTTCATGGTCCGTTGACTCCAGAAGAGCAACTATCTGTTCTCGAACAGATGGAAAATAATTTACGCGCAATCCAAGAAACATTAATACTGTTACAGAAAAAGAGAAATCCTATATCTAGGCTACTGCGAAAAGTGTTCGAATAAGTTCGCCATTTTCCTCTAATCGGCTAGCTGGAGCAGACAACATATTGATTGTCAAGACTTGCATTAACACCATATATTGTGGCTGGATCAGTTTTGTGAATTCAGAACGATCATATACTAAAGAATTATTGCAACCCATTGTTGACGAGGAGATGCTGAATCGGGAAGTTAGGCCAGATGTTTGGGTGAGACTTTGGCGGTGATATTAGCTAAGTTACCAGAAGCTGATACCGCCGCCATTGCTGAAGTTAACCAATTTTTCTGGAATGATAATGCTCCTCAGATAATCATCATTGCCTCTGCTAGCGTGAGAAAAGAAATTCAGATTGCCACATCACTGATTGGATTTAAAGCATCAAGAAATATGCCCTTTATGGAGTTGTCCCACGATCCCGCTAGTGCGCAGACACCCTTGGATATTAATCAGATAAGACTTCAATTTTCAATGTGTAAGGTTAATATCAGCCGTGATGGATAGAATACGATCATGTAGCTTGATTCAACAGTTACACATCGGTATAATAATGTAAAACTAAGTTACATTATTAATCAAATATTCATTATTATGCAAAAAGTAGTCTCCATCACTAGTCAGGGGCAGGTAACCATTCCTAGTGAAGTACGCCAATTGTTTGGTATCACAACTGCAACCAAGGCGGTATTATCAGTCAATAAAAATCAAATCATTATCAAGCCTAAGGATGATTTTTGGTCTTTACAAGGCTCTCTGAAGTCAGATGTTAAATTAACTGATGACCAATTGAAAGCAGCAAGGGAGAACTTTTCTAGGAAATGGGCTGAAGATAGGTAGTTAGTTGTAAGCAAATGAAGCACAGTTACTTGGTTGATACCAACATTATATTGCGTTTTTTATTGGAAGATAATCTTCCACAGCAAAAACAAGTAGCTCGTTGGTTTCGAAAAGCAGAACAAAATAAATTAAATCTGTATATAAAGCCAATTGTAGTCGCTGAGAGTTGTTATGTATTAGAAAGCTACTACAAAATGTCTCGTCAAAAAATTGGCACTGCATTTGAAGTACTACTCAGTCAGCGTTGGTTGCACGTCGAGCAGAGAAATGTATTATTGGCTTTATGGCCTTGGTACATCAGGGGATTTCATTTCGTCGATAGTTATTTGCAAACTACCGCTCAGATAGAAGATATGAAGGTGCTCACCTTCGATAAAAAAATCTTGACTAACAATTAATTTCACTCACAAAATATCATTTTTGTTTGATTTATTGGGCTGGAACAAACAAGATCTAGTTTGTCAAGACTTGCATTGCTACTAAATATTGTGGTTGAGTGTGTAGCTGTGCCACATTTATTAGAACAAGCTAGCCAGCGCATCGGTGATTTACGGGATAGTCGGGGTTTATTTAAAGAGAAGGATCAACAGCAACCCGACTTGCTATTGCCACTTGCTGTGGGTGAAGTTGCCGAACTGCAAGAAGCGCTTGATCAGAATGAGCACGTGGCTGCGCTTGATGAACTAATGGATGTTTTGAATTACTACTTTGCCTATTTAATGACGACCCATCAACAACCAGAGTCTGTTGGCCAACTCATGCATGGTGTGAACGGTTATGGTAAAAATTCTGCGGCGATTGATCAATTGAGCGAGGTGATTCTGGATTCGCAAGACGACCCGAAAGCAATCACCGAGACTTTGCGGCGATTGTATTCCTTAGGTCAGTATCTACCTATCCCATTTGTTAGTATCACGCAGCTAGACAGAACTATCGCCAAAGTCGCAGCCAACAGACCAGCTCAGTTTTACAGTGGCCTTGATCCTTTGACTGGTCGAGCATTAACCGGTGAAGACGCAAGTTGGGCTTTTTGTCATTTTGAAAAGTGTCTAAGAGCGATTCGCGATCGAAAGCTAAGGACGCTCCAGCCGCAAGACTGGCAACCGCACCAAAATGAGATAGCGGATTGGCACCACTCGGCGGAAAATTTGGCTAAGCTACGACAGCGGCTGAAAGTAGAGCCAGCTTGATGATCGAACAAGATTGGCGAGCAATAGCTTGCCCCGCCTTAGCCAAAAAACGTCGATCGTGAGATCGGGGATATAAGCCAAGAAAAGCCACGGCGGGATTCCGCCAAAAAAGCCGAAACCCCGATCGTAAGGTTGCGGGAGTGGCTCCATATTGGAAGCGAAAATTGACCAAGTCATTGTCATTGTCAATCAAAGTTTATGAAGCAACTTGTTGATTTGATCTTTGCGAGAGACGACCGCTCACTCAGTTGTTTGGTTGTTCACCCATCTAGCGATCTTAATTTAGCGACGATCTACTAGCGAAAATGGTACTCCCCAGCCAAGCTGAAATGTTTTATAAGTATTTAAAGTGGATAAATTAAATTAATCTGGATTGAATATCTAGTACTGGGAAAGATTCTATGGCCGACAAAGGATTGCTAATCACATTTGAGGGTGGCGAAGGCGGTGGTAAAACTACTCAAATTGTGAGGTTGCGCGATAAATTGACCAAAGCGGGTCAAGACGTGGTTGTCTTGCGCGAACCAGGTGGAACTGTGATTAGTGAACAAATTAGGGAAGTGGTGTTGTCTGCCAAAAATGCTGGCATCGCCTACACGACGGAAGTCTTGTTATTTCAAGCTGCGCGCGCGCAAATTTACCGAGAAATTGTGTTGCCAAGTTTGAAAGCTGGCAAGATTGTCTTAATTGATCGGTCGCGGGACAGCTCGGTGGTATATCAAGGAATGGTGCGGGGTTTCGGGAAAGATTTGATTGAACAATTGAATAATATTTCAACTAAAGAAACATACCCAGATTTAACAATATTACTTGATATATCAGTAGAAGAAGGATTGCAGCGAAGAGCAGATTCTGGCACTTCAAACCGGTTGGATATGGAGGATACAGATTTTCACCAAAAGGTGCGCGATGCCTACTTGCAGCTGGCCAAAGAAGATGCTAAACAGCGGTGGGTAGTGATTGACGCCAGCAAATCAATCGACGACGTAGACGAAGAAATTTGGCAAAAAGTATCGGCAAAACTTGTCTGAGTTTTAATCGACTGGCAGAAAGGAGAAAGGGTTGTGCAAAGTATTGAGGCGACGAATGTTCTAAAGTTGAATGGGTCTCGACCTGATCGGGATGATGCGGATGAAGTGTGCATCATTGGACGTTCCGTTAGCGATGAAGCTGATCCTCCTTTGAAAGCGGAAATTGATGTTAAACTTGCGGAACTTAGGGCAAAATATCAAAGCCTAATTGAGTGCGCAGCACAATATCGGAAATGGGCACAAGAACAAGGCAATAGCTCAAAATATGGTCGCTTTTATCTAGAATGTGCCCGCAAACTAGAACGTGAGGCAGCGGCTTTACTTCTAATTAATTGACATTATTGAGTTGTTGGAAAATAAGTAGTTTACTCTCGAGATCCTCCAAACGAGTGAGAACAGCCGTTGCTGTTAGTCATTCCTGATGGAATCTTCATTAGATTTAATATAAATTTACGCCACGCAGCTTCTTCTTCAATTAATCGAACTTCATCATGGTTTAGGGTGGGTGGTGTTTTAGGTTCGACTCTGTTTAAAGGATCACTCAATGGGTTATCGCTTGATTCGACCTGATTCATAGTTTGTCCTTACTAGTTATTAAAACTAATCAAATTATATCACCGCTCCAGAGTCTGCATCAGCTCAAAGTTGCTACTTGTGCATGAGAAAATGTGACTTTATACTGTGCTTCCTAGTGCTAGTACTAGGTTTTTTTTTGGCCATTTTCTCCTATTTCAAGGATCGTCAAGATCTGACAAACATGAGTTTGTTATTCCCCTCAATTAAGAGGGGCATTTTTTTATGTGGAGTTTCTGGTCAAGATTAACAACAGCATTCGTGAGTGAGTAGTAATTTGAAAAATAAGCACTGGCAGTACGAGCTAAAAAGGAGGTCAATCATGTCAAGCTACCAAAAAGTTTCCAGCTATGAAGGCAAGCAGGGGGAAGTGAAAAGAGTGGTGCTCTTGTATTCAGGTGGACTTGATACTTCGGTGATGTTGAAGTGGATTCAAGACGAATACAAAGCAGAAGTAATTGCTTTAACGATTGATATCGGTCAGCAAGCGGATGATTTGGAAAAAATTCGAAGAAAGGCGCTTAAACTGGGAGCAATTAAAGCGGTGATTGTTGACGCAAAGAACGAGTTTGCTTACCACTATATTGCCAAGGGTATTAAGGCAAACGCGCATTATCAAGGCCGGTACTATCTAAGCACACCCCTAGGACGACCCTTGTTGGCCAAGTTGGCAGTCGATGCTGCGCGTAAGTATGGGGCAGACACAATTGCGCATGGATCGACAGGAAAGGGCAATGATCAAGTGCGTTTGGAAGGGACGGTGTTGACGCTCGCGCCGGAAATGAAGATTATTGCGCCTGTTCGGGAGTGGAGCATGGGTAGGGATGAGGAGCTGGCTTATGCCAAGAAACACAAAATTCCGGTCAAGCAGACGGTTGGTAGTCCGTATTCATATGACGACAACATGTGGGGTGTCACTGGCGAAAGCGGTGAAATTGAGAATCCCAGCTTGATTCCTCCCCTCGAGAAAATTCTCCAAGTTTCCACCTTGCCGGAAAAAGCGCCCAACAAACCGGAATTTGTGCAGTTGCAGTTTGTGAAGGGTCTACCTGTGGCGCTCGATGGCAAGCAGTTGGGCCTAGTGGAGTTGATTGGCCAACTGAATAAAATTGGTGCCAAGCATGGGGTAGGGATAGCGCATCATATTGAAGATCGACTCGTTGGCCTCAAAGTCCGAGGGCTGTACGAAGCGCCCGCTGCAGAAATCATTATTAATGCGCACTTCAATTTAGAGAAATATGTTTGTACCAGAATGGAGAATGAGTTCAAATCTCTGGTTGATACCAAGTGGGCATATCTTTGTTACGGTGCACTGTGGTATGAGCCGTTGATGAATGATTTAAACGCATACATCAATAAAGTCAACGAAAAAGTGACTGGTTCAGCAACTGTTAAGCTCTTCAAGGGGATGGCAGAAGTGGTGGCAGTAGACACTCATAACACTATCTATGATGAAAAGTTGGCGACTTTCATGAAAGATGCCAGCTTTAATCAGAATGCTTCACCTGGATTCATTGAAATTTATACACTACAGATGAGACTAGCTCAAGAAACCGATAAATTCGCACTGCTGACGATTGGGGAAGAGCGCAATAAGCGTAAGTTTTTACCATTAATCCAGAGGTTGAAGAAACTTGGCTTTTTCTTTTATGCCACTGAAAATACCCATAAATTCCTCAAGAATAATAAAATTGAGTCTATCTTGCTCAACAAAATGTACAGTGGTGAAAACCCCAATCTGGAGGATATTCTCAAGCAAAATTTGTTTGACTTAATTATTGATATTCCGTACAGCAAACAAACTGCGGGTAGCGAAAAAGATGAGGAAGTGATTCGGGAATGGGCGGTCAAGAATGACATTCCCTTGTTCACTGACTTTAAGACTACAGAAAACTTAGTCAAAAAGTTGGAGAAGCGGATGGTGGTACAGAAGGATCATCAGTGAGATCACACGACTAGAGATAGAGTATTGATGTGGTCGACAACAAATGTGGTTGATAATCAGCTTGGTCGACAACAAATGATGAAACTAATGATGGCGTGGGGAATGAGGTCTGTTGATAGGAGGACTGATGATGGCATGGACGATGAATCTGATGACGAGGTGGGATCAAGTATGTCGGGGATGTATCTCTGGATATGCCTGCGGAAAGGATGATCATGACAGCATATTGGGATCTTAAAGAAACTTTGCTTGAAAAAATTAAACAGCGTGGCGGTTGGACCAACTGCCACGCGCATCTTGACCGGGCTTTTACCATCACCAAAAAAAATTTCGCCCTGAGCAACAAATTAAGAGGTGAAAAATGGCAACTCAATCGTGAGTTAAGACAGCGCTCAACAGTTAATCAAATTTATGACCGGATGGCAATGGCGGTGGAGGTGTTGTTGACTCAGGGTGTAACTGCCATGGGCTCATTTATTGATGTTGATGATGACGTCAAGGATAAAGCCATCAAAGCTGCGATCAAAATTAGAGACAAATATCAGGCTAATGTGACCATTAAGTACCTCAACCAGTCTAGCTATGGCTTGTTCAATCAGGATAAAAAGGCCAGGGAGTGGTTTGATGTTGGCGCCGAATTTGTGGATATTATTGGTGGTTTGTTAAAAGCAGACGCGGGCAGGGAAGAGGAGCATCTTGACGTTCTCCTATCCACCGCCAAACGGATGGGCAAAATGGTGCACGTCCACGTTGATGAAATTAATTTGCCGGAAGAGCATGAAACTGAAATGCTGGCGAAGAAAACAATTGAGCATGGCATGGAGGGGAGAGTGGTGGGGATTCATGGCATTTCTATTAACGCTCGGCCGCAGGCCGAGCGGGAGAAGATTTACAAACTGATCAAGAAAGCACACATCATGTTTATTTCTTGTCCCGTTTCTTGGTTGAATTCCAGCCGCAGTGAAAAACTGTCACCCATCCACAATCCACTCACGCCAGTTGACGAAATGTTGGCGCACGATATCACAGTTGGGCTGGGGGTAGATAACATTGCCGATATTTTTATGCCTTTTAACAATGCCGATTTATGGCTTGATTTACGGGTTTTATTGGAGGCTGCACGTATTCACGATCTCGATGCGCTCGCAAAAATTGCTTCCACCAACGGTAGGAAAATTTTAGGGATTAGATAATGGATTGTTTAGCATTGGTTGGATCAAATGATCGACAGGGAATTTGCTGATCAGATCTGACTTGCTGCTGACATCTACGACAAATACTTGTACCATAGGCGCATGCTAAAATTGCCTAGAGCTGTTCGCGAACTAACAGAATCATTTGAAAAATTGCCTGGCATCGGGCCAAAATCAGCGCAGCGCTTGTCTTTTTATCTGCTTCATTATCCTGAGCATCGGTTAGAAGAATTTGCTGCGAGATTGGTCGCTCTAAAAAAGAACACCGTCCTTTGTCAGCAATGCCACAACGTGAGTGAGCACAACCCCTGCAGCATTTGCAGTGATCAAACACGGGATAAAACTAAACTTTGTGTGGTTGAGCAGCCATTGGATGTGATTGCACTTGAAAATTCAAACTCATATGACGGCTTGTATCACGTTTTGCATGGTTCAATTGCTCCTCTAAACAATATTGGTCCCGAACAATTATTTTTGCATGATATTTCTAAACGGCTAGAGGGAGTGGAAGAACTCATCTTGGCTACCAACCCGACCATGGAAGGTGAGGCGACTTCGCTTTACATAGTTGAGTATCTGAAGGACGCTGGGATTGATTTGGAAAAACTTACCATCACCCGCATTGGTCACGGCTTACCCATTGGGGCGGATATTGAGTACGCGGATGGGGTGACTTTACGCCGGGCTCTTGAGGGTCGCAAGCAAGTCACTTAAGTTTACTTTATCCAGGGTTTACCTATTTTGCCTGTGAAGACACATTTGCTGGCCGATGGGAAATCGGCATAATTAGTCGTCAGTTGCCAGAATATCTTATGACCGTCAGGCGATGATGGATGTTCTTTCATCAAATAATCCAGCACTGCCTCTGGAGATATTCCCTTTGTAGGGGAGGTTGCCATCCAATATTCTTGATCGCCATCAAGAACTGGTGTTACGGAAATTGATAATTCAGGTTTTAGATTTGATGGAGTGAGATCCTCTGCACTTGATTCACTTTCATGACCACTGCTAGTCAAGTAAAGCTCTGGAGATGTAAGTTTGAAACACATCTGTTTTGATTTCCTTTAGAGAAGCTAGTATACATTAATATCCGTAAAGCACCACTTTTTATCGCTAGCTAATATGACACTTGTTTGTTAGGATGCTGCAAAATGAAGGTTGTGATAAATAAACAACAATTTTGACCACCAAGGATAGGGTGGTTTTTTTGTATTGGAGCTGAAGCGGTAAGAATAGAAACAAATTATTTGATGAAAGGAGGGGGACTTTTTAACAAATCTTCATTAAAGCGATAGTATTATCTCGTGAGAGAGGAGCCATAGTGACAGTTTTAGTTGAAGCAAAAAATATTGAAGTAACCAACGCTTTGAGAATGCATGTGGAAAGACAAGCTGAAAAATTGAAAAAAATTGGCAACAGGATTACAGATATCAGAGTGTTTTTAGAAACAGTCCCCAAAAAGAACAATGATCCTCATTCAAATAAAGTCACTTTTAAAGTGAGTGTTCCAGGTAGAGACGTGGTCGTAATCAAGCAAGGCGTGGATATGTATGAAGCAATTGTGGAGGCAGCACGTGGCGCTTTCCGCAAAGTGCGTAAAACCACAGAAAAAAGAACTACCAAGGCCCGGAAGGTTGATCGGGATGAGGTAATGATGGTATAGCCTTTAATCAGAAAGTAATTGGATTTTAGTTTGCACGCTTGAGATTTTTATGGTGAATCGCGAGTAAGAAATAGCTATCCTTGAGTCAAGCGAAGAGCGGGAACCCAATCCCAAGATGAGCCTTCTGGAAGCTGAGGATAGTGGATGAGACCGGTTGGGCTGACTTGAGTGAGACTAGCCGCCTGGAGCAGAAACTCCGGGTGTTCACGATATGTCGACAAATAGAGGCCAAGTAGACGGAGCTCGGTTTCACGGTCGGTGGTTTTCTTGTGCTGGATGATGGCAAGAGTCCCGCAAATCTCTCGGGCTACTCGAATAAGCAGTTCTGAATAAACGTCCGGCGGCATCTTCCTCACATCAACAGTGGGGGAAGGGGACCAGCGATGATAAGTCCTACCATCTTCGCCCAACATCCAGACGGATCCGTCAAGCTGTACGTACTGCAGCGCCTCATGGAGAACTTCAATCGAAGCACTACATTCTTGCGAATTTTCTCTGGGGTACTGGGATTGTTCGGGGTTGGACATCACTGGCTCCTTTGGGACTTGTCCTGATCATACCAGGTCGGTCAACTACAGTAAAAGTGAGTCTTTGTGAAAAAGAGAGGAAGTGTGGAGAAAAAATGTGTAAGCATTGATTTTAAGAGTTATTCCAAGTAGGCTTAGGGGATATGACAGATCAACCTCAAAATGTTCGAAGTGCTTCCATAGATCCTAATTCGGTCACCCCAGCACCAGCAGACAGAGTAGGTCAAGCGATGAATCAGCCATTAACTAAGGTGAGTGATGATGCTACTGATCAATCAACTGATCTTTCACTAAGTCAGGCAAATGATGTTGTGCTTGGGCAAACGATGACAAATACGCAGGACGGAAATCCTCAATTGGTAGAAAACCCTGCCGAAGGAAAAATTGGGGATAGTAATCCGATAGAAGATCAATCTGTGGAAAATCAACCAGTAGATGATCAACCAGCGGATGATCCGCTTGCCCGGCTGGATGAGTTATTGGCGAAGGCAAAGGCCAAAAGAAGTAGCGCGCCTAGTGATAATGGTCAAGCTAGCACGGCTGAGGATGACAGACAATCTTCTGCCGAACAAGCCGCACAGGAACTGGCACAAAAAGCTCTGAAGGAAGAAGAGGCGAAGCAAGCGGAAATGATGGCGCAACACGCTGAGCAGGAAAGGCAGGTGCAACTTGCTGCCCAACAGGCCAAAATGGCTGAGCTACAGCAAACAGATCAGTTTAAAGCACGCGTAGAGCAAGAGGAACAAAAGGTGGCCGCAGAGGATCAACTGGAACAAACACATGTGGGTCATGATATTTTTCAAGTGACAGATATGAAAGTGACTAAGTAAGTTAACGAATATGTAATGCTTGAGAATTGGGGGGAGAGAGATCAAATGTCGACGTATTTGGTCGTCGTGTGTCGATCACGACAGGAAAAAGCGCAACGAGCTAAAAATAGTTGCATGAGAGTCATTTATTTGATACTCAAAAGGGGGAAGTGATGGTGGGAGGTAAATCTGGTTCTAGCGTCAGACCAAGACCCGGTGGTGGGATGAATCAGGGTTTGGGTCAATTTGGTGAGCATCTTGATGAGGCGGCGATGGGGCAAGCGATTGCTCAAAAAGCAGTTGGGCAGGCTGGCGCCAGCGCGAAACCTGGATCAGCCGCTAATTCCAAGTTACCGCCGAGTAGTGTCTCTCACCAACAACAATCGCCGTTAGACGCGCTGGCGCCCTCAGAGCTCAAGCAAGCAGTTAGTCAACCATTCAAAGAGATTAGTCGAGATTTTATTAAAGGCCTAGTCACAGCGTCTGGCTTAGATTTTCTAGGAATTAAGTTTGGCGAGGAAGTTGATCAGGAAGAAGCACAGCGTCTACAAATCATTGCCCGTAATTACCAACAGCTTAATGAGGAGCAGCAGGCGGTGGCACGGGCAAATTTTGAAAGGGAACTAGCCAGAAAACGTGCCATGGAAGAGGAGGCGCAACAAGCAAAAACGGCTAAGGAAGAAGCAGAAGCCGCAGAAGCAGTGATGCCTCCTTCCTCTCCTAAAAATGGGCCAATCGGGCCAGCGGGTAGTGATAAACAGCGCGCGGTAACACAACTCCAGCAAAACCGCCAACGCTTGGGACAACCCCAAAGCGCCAACTAAATTTTTTCGATGGCAAATAAATACTCAGTCAACCACAACATACCAGCATTGATCTTGGTTATTTTCCTACAGATTTTGAATTCAGTTCAGGAGATCACGAATTTTCGTCAATACCTGAGTCAACACTTTTTGGTTTGAAAAGAACAACCAAAGTGTTGAGTTGTACTAACAATTCTTGTGCTGTCCGTGGCAAATTTGTGTTAGAGTCTGCTGTTGGCGTATTTATTTGGCGCATTTTTTTAACATTGTTTAATAGATCATTGATGGCGTTGAAAAGATTGCTTGCGTCTTTTATCATCGATCGGTTTGGCCAAGACACAATTAAGTTCTGGTATTGACGCGGAAGTTGTTCATTGTTTTCTAATAGAGGAACAACTGAAATTTTCAGATGAAGTTGTGGGGATGACAGAGGTGGTCTTTCAAGTAAGATGAGAGAGAGTGAGACATTAACTGATCCATCTACAAATTCTAAAAAAAATAATGCTTCTTTACCACGGTTCTCTTGTGCCTGTTGTTGCTCTCGACTTAATTCTGAAATTAGCGGATTGGGATTGTAAGTTTGCTCGCTCCTTAATGACATAGACTCAAATTGTATCAAAAAGATTTAATTTACAATACTAGCGGTCAGTTGTATGGTGGAGGCAATTATTTGTTAGCTTATTTTAAGAAAGAATATTGCCATGAGAGCGAGCACTTTTTGGATCGGTGGTTTGATTTTAGTTGCGGTTATTTCCTTAGCTTCACAATTTGTGAGTTGGGGAGCTTTAACCATTAAGCCGAATGCAACGATCAGCATGACCGGCACCGCGGAAAAACAAGAATCCAACCAAGTTGCTCAGTTTTATGCTGGTATGAGCGCGGTTAATGATGACAAGCAAGTTGCAATTGATGAAGTTAATCAACAAATGGAAGCAGCGATTGAGCGCGTCAAGGAATTTGGTATTCCACCAGAGGATATTAAGACCCAAAACTTAAGTGTGTACCAAGATCAAGAGTCGGTGTATGTTGACGGGCGACAACGCACTCAACCAGGCCAATGGCGAGCAAATAACTCGATCCAAATTAAGCTCCGCAATGTCGATCAAACTTCCGATCTAATGACCGTTCTCACCGAGAGTGGCTTGACCGATATCTCTGGACCCAACTTTGCGCTGGATGACAGCAAAGAGTCGGAGGCAGAACTGATTAACTTGGCAGTTAATAATGCCCGAGAAAAGGCGGAACAAGTTGCAACCGCTCAAGGAAAAACGGTTGGTCAAGTACTGAGTATCGCTGAGGGTGGAATGGCCAGCTCGCCATATTATGCGGCTAGAATGTTTGAAGGTTACGGTGGGGGAGCGCCAGTTGAACCTGGCAGCAGTACAGTGCGCGCATCAGTGAACGTCGTTTTTGAATTGAAATAGGGAGTGGTCGGCATATTCATCGACTATTTGTTGACAAGATATCGACCGATTATTGACTAATCATCGATGGAAAGATTCCCAGATTATTAGAGTTAAGAACTACTATGATCCTGCCCAAAAACCAAGACCAATTCCTCAATCGTGTCAGCTGCTGAGAAGGGATTATGGCGAATGTCCCACTCAATTTCAGCCCCTGACAAGAGAGTAGAGAATAGTGATGTTTCTGGCGGCAGTTTAAGGTAGGACAGTTCACAAAGAGTAGCCAGATCATCTACCGATACTCTTCCCTCAATATAGTCTGAAATGATGAGATGAAAAAGTTGATGAGTCTCTGTGTTTGACCAAGTTTTTTGATCAGGATTAATTCCAACTTCGTCGCAATAGTTGGTCAGCAATTTCTTCAATCTGGCGATTTCTGGGTTAATCTCGTTGGTCATACAAAAAATGAATTAGCTAGAATTATTAATGTGACGCAGTATGAAGCTGCTGATCTGATTATTCAAGAATATGGACGTGAACGAAGTCGGCTGATTTCAAGTGTCTGATGTACAATAAGGGACAAGATGCGTTTATACAATACTCTTTCCAGGCAACTAGAAGAATTCCAACCTCTGAATCAAGATGAGGTAGGCTTATATGCTTGTGGCTTCACCGTCTATGACTACACCCATTTGGGGCATTTGCGTCGTTACACCATGGATGACGTCTTGATAAAAACGCTGCGCCACGTAGGCTATAAAGTCAAGTTTGTGCAGAATGTGACTGATGTGGGACACTTGGCTTCTGATGCTGATACGGGTGAAGACAAACTAGAAAAAGGAGCCAAGAAATACCACCAATCGGTTTGGGAAATTGCGCACAAATTTGAAGAGTATTTTTGGCGAAGCATGGACTTGATGGGCAATCTACGCCCAGACGTGAGTTGCAAAGCCACTGATCATATTGAAGCGCAGCTTAATTTGGTGCAGGAGTTAGAAAAACGCGGCTTCACGTATGTCATTGAGGGGGATGGAGTTTACTTTGACACCAGTAAAATTGACGATTACGGAAAATTGGCGCAGCTCAAGCTAGCTAGCCAACAGGCGGGTGCGCGGGTTGAGGCAGTGCCCGGCAAAAAAAATTCCAGTGATTTTGCACTTTGGAAGTTCGAAAGACCTGGTGAAAATAGACAAATGGTTTGGCCAAGCCCTTGGGCAGAGCGTAGTTTCCCAGGATGGCATGTGGAGTGCAGTGCCATGGCTCGGCAGTACCTCGGCGACCAATTCGACATCCACACTGGTGGTATTGACCACATTCCGGTGCATCATACCAATGAGATCGCTCAGACTGAGGCAGCCACAGGCAAAAAGCCAGTTGTGAAATATTGGCTACATCACAATTTTGTGTTGGTTGATGGTCAAAAAATGAGTAAATCTTTGGATAATTTTTACACGATTGATGACGTGATTGGCAAAGGTTACCACCCCAGAGCGTTGCGTTTATTGTTCTTAACCGCTCACTACCGGTCTGAGATGAATTTTACCTGGCAGAATTTAGCTGGTGCCCAAAAAACTTTGCAAAAATTACTTGAACTAGCTGTACTTTATCGTGATGATCAAGATCGATTGGCTCTTTCAGAAGAGAAGATGAAAAAAGTCGACAATTATCGAGCGCGTTTTTTTGCCGCGCTGGAAAATGATTTATCCACGCCAGAAACTTTGTCTGTCATGTGGGAAATGCTTAAGTCAAATATTCCTAGCAGTGATAAATATGATTTGTTGGTCGATTTTGATGAAGTACTAGGCTTAAACTTGAAACAAGCGGAACAAGTCATCGGGGAAATTAAGTCGGCTGGGTTGGGTCAAACTGTTGGTGAGGAAGATGAGATTATTCCAGCTGAAATTAGACAATTACTGCAAAAAAGAAAAACTGCCCGTGCCAACCAAGATTGGCAGCTGGCGGATCAACTTCGGGATGAACTTACTCGTCTTGGTTATCTAATCGAAGACAATCCAGACGGATCACAAGTACTGAAGAAGAATTAATAAAACTTGAAAAGAGAATATGAATTTACATTCCCCAAGATTTCCTCAGTTTTCAAATTATTTTTCTTTGCAAACAATAATAGCTGTAGTTTGCAGCATAAGCTTAGGATTATTGATAGTACACCCAGCTTTAGCTCAATCAGAGCCCTTAGATACGCAGCAGGGTACGAGTGCGGCTACATTAGTTAACGATGGATTTGGCAATCATGATTTGAAAGTTTTTGAATTTCCGGAAGGGCCACATTTTATTGCTGGCGAGGCCGTGATCGTTGATAATGAGCTTGAGGGAGATGTGTACGCGGTTGGCGCCACCATCAGGATCGATGGGCTGATCAATGGTGATTTATTGGTTGCAGGCGGTAATATTGTGATTGCTGGCGAGGTAACGGATGATGTGCGCATTGCTGGGGGCAATGTAACTATCACTGGTACGGTAGGTAAAAACGTTACAGTTGCAGGTGGCAATGTGACCTTCACAAAAAGCAGCACGATTGGAAAAAGTCTGATAGCTGCAGGTGGCACTCTGAATATTGATGGTACAGTGACAGATAATGCGCTCGCTACTGGAGGTAACGTAATTATCGGTGGGAATGTTGGCCAGGATATAAGGGTTGAATCAGGTTCTTTTGTGGTTAGTCCAACAGCATCGGTTAGTGGTAATTTAGTAGTCAACTATCAGTCAGAAAGCCAAATTTCTCCCGAGGCGATTATTGGGGGTACACAAAATCTGCAACAAGTTGATAGGGAAATGACCAAAACAAAGTTTGCCAATGACGATGAAAAAGTAAGTTCTAAGGGATCGGCAGCAGGCGGCTTGTTGGTCAAATTAATGCTTGGTTTTTTTATGGGTTTAGCGTCAGGAGGAATTTTGTTCTATTTACTGAGTAAGCCAATTTTAGACATCGTGGCAGTAGCCGAAAATTCTTTGATAAGTAGTATCGGTTGGGGATTGGTGTATTTAATTATTGCTCCAATTTTGGCTGTAATACTTATCACGACCATCATTGGTCTGCCTCTAGGTTTGATTACATTATTTAGTTGGATCATCGACTTAATTGTTGCCAGTTGGGTGGCGGCTTTTGTCTTAGGTCGTCGCATCGCGCAGCAATTTAGATGGGGCGCCCTAAGTTCTAATTATGCTCAGTTTGCTTTAGGTCTATTTTTACTACAGATTGTGTATCTGTTGCCTCTGGTTAGTGGCATCACTAAGCTTATTGCCATTTTGGTTGGTATGGGAGCAATTATTATCTGGTTTAAAAACCTATTGCAAAAACAGAGGGTCAAATAATTTTCGGCATTTGTGTATAATCTAGCTATATGTCAAAAGATAATCCTAAACGCAAGTTGGTAATTCCCAAAGAGGGTAAGAAAATTGGTGGGGTAGCAATTGCTTTTGCCAATTACTTCAACATTGATGTGACCATAGTCCGCATCATTTGGGTATTGTTACTTATTCCAGGTGGCTTACCAGGCATCATTCCATACCTGATTTGTTGGTTGGTCATTCCAGAAGAAGAATAGCGATGATACAGATCAGCGTTGTTGATTTGTGCTATTTATAGTCAGTGGCGTGCAGAATTTGCACCTGCTCCTGATTCATTATCAGTGAACTTTCCCCCAAATATCTTTCTGCTCAACTGCCTAATTACAGGTACAATAATTCTGTTACAATGTAACCGTTTTTGGCTCGAAAAAAACTGTTATGAGCCCCAAAGATCATGGGTTAAATTCGATCTCTCCTTTAGACGGCAGGTACGCCCAACGTGTCAAAGATTTAGCTATCCTTTTTTCTGAATATGGCTTGATTTACTTTCGTGTCATGGCGGAAATTGAGTACTTACTGGCTTTTTTGACGGAAACTAATTTAGTAAAAATATCTGCAAAAAAAACTGCCACCATCCGCAGGATTGTTGAACGATTTGACGAAAAGCAAGCGCTCAAAGTTAAGCAGCATGAAGCAACTTGTCGGCACGACGTGAAGGCGGTGGAGTACTTTTTACGCGAAGAACTCAGTCGGTTAGGTTTGGCTAAGTTGAACCCTTATATTCATTTTGGATTAACCAGTGAAGACACCAACTCAATCGCTTATGGCTTAATGTTGCAAGCATCATTGCAACAAGTGATGTTGCCTCAACTCAAGAAAGTAATTGTGGGATTGATTCAGTTGGCCGAACCAAATGCATCGGCTGTGATGATGGGTAGGACTCACGGCCAGCCAGCGGTGCCCACCACCTTGGGTAAAGAGCTGCTGAATTTTGTGACGCGGTTAGTTGCTGAATACCAATATTTAGCAGCCTTACCAATAGAGGCCAAATGCAATGGCGCAGTGGGTAATTGGCACGTTCATGATTTATTCTTCCCCAAAATTAATTGGCCGAAATTTAGTGAGCGGTTGGTTGTCAATTTGGGTTTGCAACCGAACAATATTACTATTCAGATTGTGCCTGCTGAATCGGCAGCAAGGTATTTTCAATCTTTAATCAGAATTAATCAAATTCTTCTTGATTGCGCTAGAGATTGCTGGCAGTACATTAGCGATGATTATTTGCACCAGATACCCAAAGACAATGAGGTGGGTTCTTCCACGATGCCTCAGAAAATCAATCCAATTGATTTTGAAAACGCAGAAGGCAACGCGGGTTTGGCCACGGCGTTATTAGCTCACTTTACTGAAAAGTTACCAATTTCTAGGTTGCAGCGGGATTTGTCAGATAGCACCGTCAAACGGTCGATTGGCGTGGCACTTGGTCACTCGTTGCTCGCGATGCAGTCTTTAGTCAAGGGGTTGAGTCAAGTTGAAGCTAATCGGCAGTTGATGTTGGCAGAAGTCCGCCATCATCCAGAGATGATGGCGGAGGCAGTTCAATCGGCTTTACGCCTGGATGGTAGAGCTGATGCTTATGAAGTAGTCAAAAAACAGAGTAGAGGTAAAGAGTTTTCAGAACAATCCATCCAAATGATTTCCCAAGAAATCAAGAATCCAGTCAATCGTCAATTACTTGTCAATCTCAAGGCAGAAGATTACACTGGCCTCGCAACCAAGCTCACCAAGTTTGAAATCAAAAAAGTAAAAAAATATTTAGCAAAGAACTGAACTCATGCACTTGTTTACCATTTACTTAGCATAAATAGAAAGGCAAGGATGAGAAAGCAAACTGTGGCATTTTGTGGTGGAGCTTATGGTGATGAAGGCAAGGGTAGGATTGTCGATTGGTATGTCAGTAAGTTTGCCAAAAAAGGTGCCGTGGTGGTTTTTCGCGATAATGGTGGCGCCAACGCCGGACACACGGTTGAAGTAGGTGATACCAGGATTGCGCTGCACCAACTGCCCAGTGGAGTGATGATTGATAGAGTCAAGTTGTTGTTGGGCAAGGGCATGGTCATTCATCCAGGTGATTTGCTTGAGGAAATTGCGTCGGTAGAAAAAGTCACGGGTGAATCACTACAAAGTCGCATCAAGATTGATGAATTGACGGTGTTAACACTTGACACTCACCGCGCGTTTGAGGCTGTTTTGAAAGACTGGCAAGAGGGTGGTTCAGGATCAACGGGGCGGGGAATTTCCCCAGCCTACGCAGATGTCTTGCTGCGTCATCCAGTGAAATTGCGCGATGTTGTCCCGTTTAATTCTAAACTGATTGCAAAGCATTATCGTTTGTATCAATCTTTAATTAAAGGACTTGGCAGCGACTTGGCTAAATTGAACGTGGTGACTGCTTCAGGAGAAATGATTCCGGTGGGCACAGAGGAAGTGTTTATCAAGAGATTGCGGATGCAAGCCAAGAAATTGAGTACTTTCGTCACTGATTTGGTGCCGTTGCTGAGGAAATTTTGGCAAGATAAGAAAGTGAGTATAGTCTGTGAAAAAGCACAGGCAATTGGGCTAGATGCTAGATGGGGAGTATACCCAGACGTGACGGCATCTGACACCACTTTTACAGGTATTCATGCCGCTTCAGAAGGGGCCTTTTTGATGGAAGAATTTTCAATGAGAGCTGCGGTGATCAAGGCAACGTATATGTCCAGCGTGGGTGCCCGCCGGTTGCCCACACTCATGATGGGTGCTTTAGCAAAAAAGATTAGGGAAGATGCCAACGAATATGGAGCAACTACTAAGCGACCACGTGATATTGCCTACATTGATTTACCAGCAATTAGATTTTTTCTAAAGGTGGGCGGTGTGAAGGAGTTGATTTTGACACATATGGACATTATTTACGATCAACCGCTGCAAATCTGTGTTGATTACAAACTCAACGGCAAATCCGTGCCTTACCGTCCTGATCAAGTTTATTTGAACAAAGTAGAGCCAGTTTATAAGAGTTTCAAACCTTGGAATCAGGCTGAAATTCAAGCAGCCCGCTCGGCAACAGCACTGCCTTCAGCAGCCAAAAAATATCTGAAATTCTTGGAAAATAATTTGGGTATCAAAATTCCTATGATCACGACTGGGCCAAAAAGAGAGCAGACAATTTTGCTTTAGAAATCATGGGTAAGTACTCGCGAGGGCGTAGCCGCTTGTTCTGATCCAGAAAGGCATGTAAAGTGGTTATGAACTAGGTCACAATCGTGACTAGACTTATCAACCAATGGCGAAAGGTGAGATGAAAAAAATTTTGTTAGTAGAAGATGATTCGATGACGTCTGAATCATATTTAGACCAGTTGGCAGAGGAAGATTTTGAAATTGTTTTTGTGCGCACCGGCGAAGAAGCGCTGCAAGAGCTGACTAGCTTTAGACCAGACCTGGTGTTGCTTGATATTATGCTGGCTGGCAAGATGAATGGTTTTGATGTGCTGAGACAAATGCGCCAGGATGCGAATTTAGCACAGATGCCGGTGATCGTGATGACCAATTTAGACGACCAGGAAAAGACTGCCAAGGAATATCAGGCTGTGGCTTGTTACGTAAAAGCCCAGACTAATTTTGAAACTATTCGTCAAAAAATTTATGAGGTACTCAAAATCCGGGATGAAGGTCAAAATAAGGCTCAATCGGTATCAGAATCTGCTCTCATTAAGTAGTCAGTTTCAGATTCCACCCGATAAACAGTTGGCAGTTGAGTCAGAATTAGAGTTAGAACCCGTCTGATGAACGTCTTAAGCTAGGTTAAGAAATAAAAGGCTCGCAAGTAGGAGGTGGAGACGATGATCAAAACCAATGGTGTTGCGCATGATCTGCAAACAACTCATCAGCTAATTTGCCCAGTTTTAGTCAAGTGTTTGGATGAATATTTAGCAGCGAATCGAAAATTTGATCTAGATGAAGAGTTTATTGCTTACGCCAGGCAGCTAGCTTGTAGTGGCAAAATGGTCAGAGCTACTCTCCTACTATCTGTACTGAATTTACTGGGAAGTGAACAATATCGCCAGCAGGCTGAGCTAGCGGCAGCGGCGATTGAAATCTTCGGCACGGGTATTCTAATTCATGACGACATTATTGATCAATCTCCTACCAGGAGAAATTTGCCCACCGCTCATTTTCATTTTGCTCAACTTGCTAGGGAAAGGAAGATTCAAGATCCTGAGCAGTTTGGGATCAGCGCGGCAATTTGCATCGCGGATCTGCTATTTTTCATTGCCGAGGAAGTTTTGGTAAATTTAGAGTTACCAGCCAACCTATATCGTACTTTGTTACTCAAAAGTAACCAGGAATTATCCAGACTAGTGCTAGCAGAGATGGAAGATGTGCGGTTCGCGTCACAAAAGCAGTTAGTCACCAAAGCACAAATATATGCCATGTATATTGGCAAGACTGGCAGATATACTGGTCGCTGGCCACTAATGACAGGCGCTGTTTTGGCCGGACTTAGCCTCAATCAAGTTGAGGAACTTGAAAAAATTGGCGATCAATTAGGTTTAGTCTATCAGTTGAGTGATGATAAGTTGGGTCTTTATGGTGAAGAAGTAGAAACAGGTAAGTCAAATACCAGCGATGTGTTGAGCGGCAAAAAAACTTTGTATTACTTGTATTTATCTAATTCTGAGCATGCGCAAAAAACTGAGCTTCTTCAGATCTATGGCAACCCCTTAACTAGTTTGGGACAAGTTTCGTGGTTGAAGAACAAGTTGATAGATTTGGGGATTACCGACCGGGTTGATCAACAACTCACATTGGAAGTCGATCAGCTAACAAATCTAATTCAGCAGGCGAGCATTACAAACGAACTCAAAGACTGGTTGAAATATTTCGCTAAATTCATGGTTGACCGCAAGCGATAATCTTCGCTTTATAAAAAGCTCTACGAGCAGCTTACTGAAAACCGCTCATCACAAACAGACCGATCGCCGCAGCCAAAGCGAAAAACATTTCCAGGCCGGTGATGGTACTTGCTTTCATATGGTTACATGCTAACAATGGAATGTAAGTATTGAATAAGAAATTAGGTGCGGGAAGGTAAGAGTAAAAAAAGTATTCAAATGAGGTATCGACCCAGAAGAAGAAACCAGTTTATTTCTGACAACCTATTTGCCGGTTTGCTTGGATTGGTGTTGGTTGGCTTTGGTTTATGGCAGTGGAGTGGTTTCGATCCAAAAAAGATGTTGATCATCATTGTGATTTTGCTGCTGACACTAATCGTGATGGGAGTGGTGGCGGTGATTTTTTGGGAGCATCGTAAGAGTAGGAGACTGCTATCTTTACAAAAATCTGAGGTAGAAAAGATGGATGGTATTGCTTTTGAATATTATCTAGGCGATTTGTTAAAAAAAGACGGATACACATCGGTGAAGGTTACCCCACAACAAGGCGATTATGGCGCAGATCTTTTCGCTCAAAAAAATGGCGTTAGCTATGCGATCCAAGCCAAGCGCTATAGTGATCACAATCTAGTGGGAGTAGCTGCTATTCAGGCAATTTCCTCAGCTCGCGAGTTTTATGATAAGGATGTCGCTATGGTGATCACCACTGGCCATTTTTCTGAAGCAGCCAGAAAAATGGCAAAGAAGAATAGAGTGATTTTGATTGACAAAAATAAGTTAAGTGCGCTGATTGATCGGTATCAAACTTAGAGTTTTGTTTAAGATAAGGATGTAGCTTAAACACAAATGATGAGGCAGCTGCAGCAAATCAGGCTTTGTTGCCTAACCCAACACGTTTGCCGAAGTCACAACTAAGCTGCACTAAATTTCCTGGCTTGATAATTTTTGTTTGATTGATTATATTGCAGGTATTCTCACTGGTGATATCAATTACGTTGACAATTTAAACGGAAGCGATTCTGGATTTTGATGTACAGCAAAACATTATTTATCGTCGGAGCTGGGGTATTATTGGGTTTCATCTTTTTGGTGGTGATTTTGAGTAAAAATCAAGCGGATTTACGTTCTGCTCAATTAATCGAAGATACAGTTGCCGAAGAAAAATTTGATCAGCCTCTCCAAAACACCCTACAGCCCTCAGCCACGGGGGCTGATCCATTGAATACGACTTATATGATCAATGAAGTTTCGATCAGCTTTATAGATGGCGACGCGGTGCAAATGAACAATCACGCTCAATTAATAGCTGGTCAGATTTCGGTGATTAGCGCGCCAGTTGCTGGTGATTTGGATAATGATCGTGACCGTGATGCAGCCCTGATTCTGGCAGAAGAAATAAATGTTGATCAAGTCACTTATTATGTTGTTGCCGCCATCAATCAGGATGGAAATTTTCAAGGCACCAACGCCATCGCTTTAGAAAATAACGTCATTCCTCAAAATATTCAGATTGAGCCCAATGGCTTGATCGTGATTAAGTATGTCCAGGCGGAGGTAGGTTCAGAAAGAAGTGTTAAGTTAAATCAGCAGCTAAGTCAATATTTTCGGGTACAAAATAGAGTATTGGAAAAAGTAACGGGGACTAATTTATAATTCAGCTAGCAGAAATTTTTCTAAATCAGTTATGAATGATGATTATCATCCAGTTATCCATAAAATTGTTGACCTTTTAAAAACAGAGGGATGTTGGTTTGAATCTTTTGCACATCAGCCCGTTAGGACGAGTGAAGAAGCAGCTCTCGTTCGGACGGGTTACACATTGAGTCAAGGGGCGAAAGCATTGATTGTCCGCATTAAGCGCCCAAATCAAGAAAAGGAATTTGTGATGTTAGTCATGTCTGGTGATCAGAAGTTTGACAAGTTCAAAGTGAAACAGGCATTGCAGAGTAAAGATCTACGGTTTGCGACTGAGGAAGAAGTACTAATAATTACTGATGGGGTACAGCTCGGGGGAGTGCCGCCCTTTGGCAACTTGTTTGGGTTGAAGGTTATTGCTGACCAAGCACTTTTCAATCATGAAGTGATTATTTTCAATGCTGGTGATAAAAGATTTTCTGTTGCCATGAATTCAATCGATTATCGACGCTTAGTTCAGCCGCAAGTCGCAGAAATTTGTTAAAGTTGCTGGAGTTTCACCTTTTATTTTTCATTTGAAATGTCCACTCTACAGTTTATGTAAGATGGGCATTGTATGATGACAGCACCAATGACGCACCATTTGACACCCTTAAGTATTACTGATATAAATAGTATTACTATAAATACATGTAATACTATGAAATTTACTACTACTGTCACTCAAAAAGGGCAGGTGACTCTTCCAAAGTCTATGCGTCAAGCACTCGGCATTACTGCTTATGACCAAGTAGAGATTGAGTTGACTAAGTCAGGCAAAGTAATCAATATTAAACCTACCCTTGATGTGTTAGATTTAGCTGGTAGCTTGCAGCCAAAAGCAAACAAGAGCAAATCTGTTTTAGAAGCTCGGCAAGCAATGGAAAAGGAGTATGAAAGAGTCTAGATGATTTATGTGGTAGATACTAATATTTTTTTGAGAACGTTAGTCAAGGATGACGTTCAAGCTTGCCAGGAATGTGTCGATTTCTTGCGCAAAGTCAAGACTAATAAGATTGATGCAGTGACACCAAGCATCGTGCTTTCAGAAATGGTGTGGGTGCTAACTTCATTTTACAAGTTGGATAAAAGAGATGTAGTGCAGGCCGTAAAAGGAGTTCTGAATTTAAACAATCTGAAAGTGGTTAATGGCTATGATTATATTTGGGCGATTAATCAGTACTATCGGCGAAAAGTTAAGTATACTGATTGTGTTATAGCTTGGCATGCTTTAGATAAGAAAAAGTACCGAGTTGTCAGTTATGACAAAGATTTTGATCAGCTGCCTGTGAAGAGGATTTTACCTGATCAAGTTGAATAAGAATTAAACGAATTGACATCACATACAATTATTGTGTGATAGTTGTATGAATACAATTAACATCTCTCTACCTCTCCAGCTAAAAAAAGATGCTCAAAAACTTGTTGATAGGGGTCTTCATGCTTCATTCAGCGACTTGGTTAGAGATTCATTGCGTCATGTTATTGCCAAAGACAAGTACGACAGAATGGCACAAGAGGCAATGCAAGCTAAACGCAAGGGTGAGGGAGTATCATTCGAGGATAAAAGAGAACTAGCCAAGTATTTTGAATCTCTGTAAATATTGCATGTATTCAATTTATTTTTCTTCTGCTTTTGAAAGGAAGTTGAAGAAATTAGTTACGGGTAATCCAAAGTTATCTGGATCTATTCAGAAAAAACTCGAGCATATCATGGCCAATCCTCAACACACTCATTAAGACTTCATAAACTTTCTGGAAAAGAAAACTGGTCGATTTCGATTTCAAGTGATATTCGACTAATATTTTCAATTCATCAGGATACAATTTTGTGTTTAGACATTGGTACCCACGATGAGGTGTACTAGTAGTTTATAATTGGTGTACTATGGCACTCTCAATCGGCATCGTCGGTTTACCCAACGTTGGTAAATCAACTCTTTTCAACGCGCTGTTAAAAGAACAACAGGCTTTGGCGGCTAATTATCCATTTGCCACGATTGAGCCCAATGTGGGGGTCGTGCCGGTGCCGGATGATCGGTTAGACGTGTTGGCGAAGATTGTTAAGACAGACACGATCAAGCCAGCGATGGTGGAGTTTGTAGACATTGCTGGATTAGTGGCTGGGGCGCATAAAGGGGAGGGATTAGGTAACAAATTTTTAGCACACATCAGAGAAACAGCGGCAATTTGTCATGTTTTGCGCCGATTTGAAGATGAAAATGTGGTGCGGGAAGGAGCGGTAGATCCGCGGACTGATCTTGATGTAGTGAGGCTGGAACTACAGTTTGCCGATTTAGCGACTTTAGAAAAACAACCCGAGCCAAAAGGATCGGTGGAGCGCAGTGACAAGGAGCGGTGGCAGATCATCAAGCACTTTTTGGGAGAAATTCAAGCAGGACATACTATTAGACAAGCAATTGAGAATCAACAATTGGGTGTTGATACCGCGACTTGTGAATTAGTGGCCAAGGAATTGTCGCTCCTGAGCGCCAAGCCAGAATTGTTTGTGATCAATGTGAGTGAACAGCAATTGACGGAATCTGAAGTGGAGCGGATGACGGATAAATATGCCGACGAATTTGGGGTTGACCCTTCACAAGTAATTGTGATGTGCAATCAAATTGAGAGTGAACTGGCGAGCTTGGATGATGAGGATCGCCAGTTGTATCTGCAAGACTTGGGTTTGCGCGCAAGCGGATTGGATCGGCTGATTGCTGCTGCTTATAAGACTCTGAAGTTGCAAAGTTTCTTAACCGCAGGTGAGTTGGAAGTGAGGGCGTGGACGATTCCCATCGGGACAACTGCTAGAAAAGCCGCCGGCGTGATTCACACCGATTTTGAGTCAAAAATGATTTCGGCCAGAGTGATTGACTATGAGTTGTTTGTTGAGCTAGGCGGCTGGAAAAACGCCAAGGACGCAGGCAAAGTCCGCACCGAAGGCCGTACCTACGTCATGCAAGAGGGTGATGTGGTGGAGTTTTTAATTGGGAAGTAATACTCAAATTTGTCCTTTAGAGATCAACACTCATTCAGATGAATTTAGTTTTATTCACGGTACTATTTTGATTGAAAATATTCTTTAATTTCTTCTAGTAACTTTCTCACCTGCTGTTCTTTTTGAGGTGCAAGTAGAGAATCTCTATTTTCAAGATATGATGAGATATTTACAACAATACCATTGAGTTTAAGATGCTCTTCACTTTTAGGAGTTGATTCACTCTCAATAATAGAATCGTCGGCGTTATTAATTCGATCCAATTTCTCTTGACGTATTGTTTCTTTCGTTGCTCTGATTTCTTTTAACCTGTCGACTACTTTTCCGAGAAATACTTCAAGTTTTGCTTCTAAGATTTCAGAAACCTGTTGCGATTGTACAGCTCCTTCGACAACCGCATTTGCCTGACCCACTATTTCTTGCTCATTTTGTGAATCCCGCGCACTTATTGTTGCTAATAAGTCGGCAACTTGATCTCAAATATCCTGATTGCCACCCTGAGACTCATGATTTGTTTGTTGTTCTGACATAATTTCCTTCTGATAAAGTAACTTCATCCAACATATCAATTCTTCACAACTGTGTCGATCCCACAGACTATACATTCTCCAACTATGTTATAATACCCCGCTGTTTGTTTTCCCGTCAACTAGGCAGGAAAAACCAATCGCTCTCAAGCAGCAAAAGAAAGGAGCAACATGAAAATCCCGCAAGATAAGCGGATTCGCACTTATGAGTTGACCTACTTGGTTTCTACTGGTTTATCTAGTGATGAATCAAAGGCAGTTGTTGATCAAGTGGAAAAACTCATCAAAAAATACAAGGGGAAAATTGTCAAGACTGAAGATTGGGGTAAAAAAACCTTGGCTTACACCATTCAGCATGGGGGTAAAAAATATCTTGAGGCAGATTACAAACATCTCAAGATTGAGATGGAAACAAATCAAATCCAACTCTTTAATCGGGATGTACAACTTAATCAACATGTCTTAAGGCATCTGTTGGTAATTGAGGAAGGAATTGATTTTGAAGTGGGAACATCAACCGCTGAAGGCCAGATTGCAACTGAAGTTGATAAAGATACAGCTGACCCATCAGATCAAGATATCCCAGCAAAGGTGACAAGCAAGTAAGTTTGAAGGCAATTTTATGCCTGGACGGCTCGCCTTTTCTACAGTTTATGTAATAATGATGGAGATAATAAGGTTTAGTAATATTGAGCCCACATGATTGGGTAGAGGAGAGAAGACATGTCTGTACGTTCTTTAAACAAGGTTTTACTTATCGGTAATTTGACCCGCGATCCAAATTTACGTTACACAGCGAGTGGCACGGCAGTTTGTTCATTTGGCATTGCGACTAATCGGACTTGGACGCCAAATGAAGGTGGTGAGAAACAAGAGCGAGTTGAGTACCACAACATTGTGGCGTGGGCAAAGTTGGCAGATATTTGTGGCCAAATTTTGCACAAAGGCGACAAAGTCTTTTGTGAAGGACGCATGCAAACTCGTGATTGGAAGGGTGATGACGGTCAAGAGCGAAGAACAACTGAGGTCGTAATTGATAACATGATTTTGCTCCGATCCAGACAGGGAGGCAGTTCCGAAGCTTATGATGATGAAATGGAAGATCAGATACCAGGTGAAGAGGAGATGCCAGCTTCACCCAAAAAGAAAGCTACCAAACAAAGACAAGAAGAAGCCCCATCAGATGATGTGGAAGATGTCGAAGATATCGCTGATGATGTGCCATTTTAGTTAGTATAAATTAGTCAGTATTTTGAATGTATTTAATTAGGAAGTAATTATGATGAGAAGACCACAAAGGCGTTTCACTGTGGGATCGGCTCAAAAGTTTAGTTACAAAGATGCGGGCTTGTTGGCTCGGTTTGTGACTGAGCAGGGCTCGATTATTCCTCGGAGTGAAACAGGACTCAGCCGGTCTCAGCAGCTCGAGTTAACGACAGCTATAAAAAGAGCTCGTCATTTAGCGATGTTGCCTTTTACGCAAACTGTGCAATAACAGATTCGTCATTGTGATTTCGAGTGAATTGGATCTGAATAATACCGGCAACTCCTTATGCAAGGAGTTGCCGTTTGCATTTCTGAACTGCTGAGTTAAACTAGTGTTCCATGAAGACGCTCAAGTTTTTTATCAATCTGACTATTGCCTCGCTCCTAATTTTGGTCGGTAGCATGGCGCAGTACAAGTACAACATTGTGCAGTATTTACCGTTTGATGTCCCAGTCGGTGAAATTAACTCAGATCTTTCTCCCAAACAGTTATCTAAATTAATGAACACTGCTCAGCCGAGCGAGTTTCAAGACGTAGACTTTGCAGTTTTTTGGC
Organism: uncultured Pseudomonadales bacterium; assembly: GCA_964555515.1. Taxonomy (GTDB): domain Bacteria; phylum Patescibacteriota; class Microgenomatia; order UBA1400; family PJMF01; genus UBA1388. The sequence goes on along the minus strand of CAZKSJ010000006.1, from coordinate 7,318 downwards.
AGGCTTGGCAGCTTTTAGAAGACAACTACGTAGATCAAGAAAAAATTGATCCAGCCAAAATGGTGGATGGAGCGGTGGCGGGTATGACAGCGGCACTGGGAGATCCTTATACTGCTTATTTGCCTCAAGAGGATAAGGTACGCACCGGCCAGGATTTGGCGGGCGCTTTCTATGGTGTGGGCATTGAGTTGGGCTATGTCGATGGGGTGTTGGCGGTGGTCGCGCCTCTAGATGGTACTCCTGCTGGCAATGCCAACGTTGAGGCTGGCGACATGATTATTAGAGTTAAAGATGAGCAGAAGGGGATTGATGAAGACAGTTCTGGCTGGTCACTCAGTCACGCGGTGGACCAAATTAGAGGACCGCGCAACTCAGAGGTGACTTTAACGTTGTTTAGAAAAAACAATGGTAATGAGCCATTTGAAGTGACTTTAATGAGAGATGAGATTGTTGTTAAGTCGGTTGAACTCAGTTTTGAGGACATAGCAGAGAAGCGGATAGCGCACATTAAATTGAGTCGGTTTGGGGAGCGTACTTTTGATGAATGGGATGATGCAGTCACAGAAATTTTGGCAGAGCGCGCCAACATTGATGGGGTAGTCTTGGACATGCGGAACAACCCAGGAGGATTTTTCGATGGTGCCATCAAAGTTGCCAGTGATTTCATCCCCTCAGGAGTGGTGGTATCGCAAAAAGGTCGATTCAGTGAACAAAGTTATCCAGTGGAAGGTCAAGCCAGGTTAAAAAATATGCCTTTGGTCGTGTTAGTGAACGGCGGCAGTGCTTCTGCGTCTGAAATTGTGGCGGGGGCATTACGAGATCAGCTACAAACTCCGCTGGTTGGTCAAAAAACCTTCGGCAAAGGCACGGTTCAAGATCGGCGGGATTTGGCTAATGGCGGAGCAGTGCATGTGACCATCGCTCGCTGGGTGATGCCAAATGGCGAGTGGATTCATAATGAAGGTATTCCAGTTGACGTTGAGGTGAAAGATGATCCTGAAACTGAAATTGACGAAATGCTCGTCAAAGCCGCTGAGTCACTTTCTTAAATTTTGATCCTCGCCCGAATCTTCTAAGAATTAACTTCGATTTCTATTTTTGGCAATTTCTCATTATTTTCTCAACTGAAGTTGGTAAATTTGTTAGTGACAAAATCCGTTGAAAGTCAGACGAACTTTCGACGAAAATCTGATTAAACTGATTTAATTCGATGAAGTCTGATCAAACGGAGCGTGGTAGCCTGATAAGTTAGAGACAACGATAAAGTTGAGGTGTAATGAGGATGAGTTTTGTAGTAGTAATGTTTGATATAGATCGTCCGCTTGTTTGATCTATTTAGACACGTTAAAATTGCCCACCGTATGAATAAATCTGAGGAAAATTACACAAATTCAAGCCTTAAACCATTCCTATTAGGACTGTCAATTTCACTATTGGTGATCTTATCTTTTTTGACCGGTGCCGTGGCTGATCGGTTGTTTGTAATTAAACCTCTTGATTATTTGTTGAAGCGATCTGCACAAGTTGCATCAGAATTTAAGCCCAGTGAATCTAATGATTCTTTGTTAGGACAACTCATCAATTCTGGTGAGACATTATCAGTGGCAGATGTGGCCGAAGTTGCTTCAGAATCGGTCGTCACGGTTTCCATCAAGACACAGCAACGCATCATTGATCCATTTAGCAGTTTGAGTCCGTTTGGTTTTAATTTTGGACAAGAATCTATTCAGGAAATTGAACGTGACATTGGGTCGGGGTTTGTGGTTGATGGGGAAGGACTGGTGGTGACTAACAGGCACGTGGTGTCTGATCCTTCTGCAGAATACAAAGTAATTGACAAAAATGATCAGGAATATGAGGTGGTCGACATTTATCGTGACCCACTGAATGATTTAGCAATTTTGAAAATTGATAATGCCGATTTACCTGCATTAGCACTAGGCAACTCAGACTCAATTCGGGTTGGAGAAGGGGTGATTGCCATCGGTACCGCACTCGGTGAGTTTAGGCATACCGTCACAACTGGCGTCATTTCTGGTCTTGGCAGAGGCATCACTGCCGGTAATGGTATTTCTGAGTTTGAGTCACTAGAAAATGTGATTCAGACAGATGCAGCCATTAATCCAGGTAATTCTGGTGGACCGCTCATTAGCATGAGCGGCGAAGTCATTGGGGTAAATGTAGCGGTGTCAGCTGCGGCGGAAAATATTGGTTTCGCCCTGCCCATTAATGTCGTAAAGGCTTCAATCGATAATTTTAACAATACTGGCCAATTCGACCGACCATTTTTGGGTGTAAGTTACATGATGATTAGTGAAGAAGCAGCCATGTTTAATGAAGTTCCCCAGGGTGGTTATGTGCAGTCGGTAGTGGAGGGGTCGGCTGCTGCTGAGGCAGGACTCCAGCCGGGAGATATCATCGTTGACGTTGATGGCAAATCACTCAAAGATGAATCATTGGCCAGCATTATCAACAGCAAGCAAATTGGCGATCGAGTCAAAATCACCTTTTGGCGTGAAGATGAAAAACAAGAAGTAACCGTAGTATTAAAGAGTGCGCAGTAAAGGAGCGCTCGTAAGTATGTGGCGAATTGGTTTGAGATTTATTATTTAACTGACCCACCTAACATTTTTTCCTCACCAAATTTGTTACTCAGTTTTAAAATGTTGTCACTCATTCTCTGGAGAAGTTTCTGTGGAGAGTCGGTCTGGCGTAGCATCTTCAAATGCGCTTTTGATTTCAGTAATCATTGTTTCCAAATTGCCTTCTAGAATATACGGTAGGTTGTACCAAGACTGCTTAGTACGATGATCAGTCACCCTGTTTTGGGGGTAGTTATAAGTGCGAATTTTTTCTGCGCGGCGGTTGCGTCCAATCACACTTCTGGCTTCACCGATTTCTTGGAGACGCTTTTCTTCTTCAATTTCCCAGAGTTGAGCGCGGAGAAGATCTAGAGCAATCTTTCGGTTTTGTTCTTGTTTTTTTTCTTGGCGGGCGGTGACGACAATGCCGCTAGGATTATGAGTTAGTCGGACTGCGCTGCTAGTCTTGTTGACCGATTGACCGCCCGCCCCACTTGATCTCATAAACTGCCATTCAAGATCTTCTTCCCTAATATCAACTGCGCCTACTGGGACTTCAGGTAAAACCGCCACCGAAGCAGTAGAAGTATGAATTCTACCTTGGGCTTCGGTTTCCGGTACACGCTGCACCCGGTGTACACCAGATTCGTAACAATATATTTCAAAAGGGGTGAGAGAAGAGGCGCTATCAGCTTCGAAAGAAGTTTTTCCGGAAATTTTGATAATTAAGTCATCAATGAATTCAATGCGCAGCTTTTTCATTTCGGCGAAGCGAATATACATACGCAACAAATCGCTTGCCCAAATCTTGGCTTCATCGCCACCGGCACCACCACGAATTTCAATGATGCAGGCTCCTTTTTTGCCAGTTTGGCTAGCATCTACTTCGTGATCTGTGCCGGGCTGCATTTGCGCAGCCGCTTCTTCAAGCATCTGTTTCTGGGCGGACAATTGAGACAACTCAGCTTGAGCGAGCTCGGAAAATTCTGGATCCAACTCTAATCTTTTGGCTTCGTCAATTTTGGTTTGCAGTTCAGCTAGTTGGTCTAAGAAAGGATTGATCATACTTATTCCACAAAATTATTTGGATTTGCCATGTTCTGCCTATTATAAATCGTTCACGCAAGAAATGTATTTCATTTGAGTGATGAAAAAGTTGGCGAAAATGGGGTAGTTAGTTCTTTGGCTGAGCTGCAACAGGAGCTGCTTTGGCGGCACTTTGCTCAGAACTGGGTTGATCTACAATGGCTTTATCAGCCTTTTTAGCTTTTTTTAAAGCAGTTTGTCTTTCCAGCAGCAATTCGCGGTATGATTTGGCATCACCAGATTGAGCATCGATGATTTTTGGTTTCTTTTTGTTTGTTTTATTTTCTGCTTGTTTCACTTTAGCCATGAAGCGCTCAACGCGCCCTTGTCGATCCACAAATTTTAATTCACCGGTGAAGAAGGGGTGACACTTGTCGCAAATGTCCAATTCAATGACGGGTTCGACTGAGCCAGTCACAAAAGAATTGCCACAGCTACAAGTGACTTTAGTATCGGTGTGCCAGTTAGGATGAATGCCAGATTTCATATTTTGCCTTTTTAATCGAGAAGTGAGCATTATATCACGAAATTTTGACAAGTTAAGTTTGGGCTGACACGTTACTAAATGACTTCATGTGTTCTTAATTCTATTTTCAGCCACCATCACACCAACAAAAATGATAATTAAAGCCAAGATTTGGACAGAATACACCTTTTCGCCTAAAAGGAAAAATCCCAGCGGTAAATAAATGAGCGGTTGTAAATAGGTGAACAAAGCTGCCTCAGAAGCCTCCATCCCATTTTGGCCTTTAATATAGGCAGTTAAACCGATAATTGAGCCAAAAGTGGCCATATACAACGCCGCGATCAACACACTTGGTTGGGTGAGATCATGCCACACAGTCAATAATAAGGGAATATCGGCGCCCCAATTTTCCCATAAAACCAGAGGAATCATCGTTATTAGCCCAATTATGAAACTGATGCTGGTGACAAACATTTTAGGCATATTTTGATAAACCTTTTTTGCTAGCACGTAGTAAATTGCGACCGTTAGCACGCTCAGTAGCACCAGCAAGTTGCCAGTGATGGAAAGTCCTCCCGTTAGGGTATAGCCATTAAAAATTGGGAAAAGCGTTAAAAGCAATGTGCCCACCACGGCAAGAATCAAACCAATCAACTCGTGATTTTCCTCTTTTTCTTTCAGTAGCAGCACGCCACCAATGACGATCCAGATTGGGGTGGTGGTAGAAATCAAGCTGGCTTCAATGGCGCCAGTCATGGCTAGACCGGCATACAGCAGCGAGAGAGAAATGGTGGTACCGAGGATTTCCAGTGGAATGATGCTCATAATTTTTGATTTAATGTGAGGAGTGTGATGGAAATATTTCCACAACAGAGGCAGGACTAAGATGCTAGCAAACAAAAACCTGTAAAAAAGGAAGCGAAACGGGGTAGTGGTGTCAAACGCTGGTTTGACAATGATCAATGCCGCTCCCCAAGAGAGAGTGTTAATCATCATGTAGCCATAAGACCGCCAGCGCTCCGACTTGGTTTTACAAGGGGAATTATTCTTAAGTTGGCGCTTTATATGAGATTTTTTTCGAATTGCCATGAAACTAGCATATCTTATTTTTTGGTTGGTGACCATTTGATCCTAGCCAAAACCAACAGTGGAGGCGTACACTGATCAATAATGCGCGGTGTTGAAGGTGAAACTCAACGGCAGGTGTTTGTTGCACACGATCAAGATAGAAGAGATAGAACACAGATCGTGAGGGAGCTCTTTGGCCTAGCAGAAGGTTCACCAGCCTCATGGATCGATCATGATTTTAAGTCGTGGGTAGGTGAAATTTCCGAACAAGTCAGACGGCATCACGAACAGCATGGACATTATTCTCCACCAGAATCTTTGACAAGGAATGACTGGCGAGCGGTTGCACTAATGTGTGCTTACATGTATCCGGCGCATTTTCCCTTCAAATTGAGGGTGCGCGACCTTGCTTGGTTACGAGCACGCGATTATTTGGTGGGTAAATTGGTCAACAAACAAGAAAAGTTATTTCCTTATATTGAAGCATATCAGCAATATCTATCAAATAGAAAAAAAGTTTAAGTAGTTTTTTTCGAGAAGTAGAATTTTATTGTTGAATCAATAATTGATTGAAGATCAATTGTTAAGTTTAAACACAGTAGCTTGACTCGCAAAAATATTTCGAAATATTTGAAAATAATTTTGATTCTTTTGATATACTGAGTTGATGCAAATCTTAACTGAGTATTTAGCTAGTCATCCAAAAAAATTCCTCATTTTTGACTTTGATGACACGCTGTTTAGTCTTGATTTACCTTGGCACATCTATCGAAAAAAAATGGACAAGGCAATGCACGATCTTGATCACCAATATCAAGCCCACATTCCTGCCCAAGCCAGTTTGAATGTCTATGAAAATTTACTAGTAAAAAAAATAGGTCATGTAGCAAGAGAAAAGAGATTAGCGGTCTCAGCTGAGTTTGAAAGCAAGTATTTGCTCGGATATCAGAAAAATCATGATTTGATTAATTTTATCCGTCAACGACGTCAAGATTTCCAAGGTTTTTTTATTTGGTCTTCAAATATTCGTCAGACAATCGAAAGCATCTTAAATGAAAATAATCTCCATCAATATTTTCGGTTGGTAGTGGCTAAAGATGATGTGAATTTTACCAAACCTGACCCAGAAGGTTTTGAGGAGTTTATTTTCCAACCTCAATCAGAACGAAGTGACTATCTGATGATTGGCAATAGCCGGAATGATCAGGCGGCGGCTATGGGTGCAGGCATCGATTTTTGGATGGTTGAAAAGTTTAATTAATCTTGAAGTTGATTGATGGCAGATGTAATGGAAATGGTTTTTTGTTCTCCAGAGACCATGTTTTTGAGAGTAACTTGGTTAGCAGTGGCTTCATTTTCCCCAATAATTACCACATAGGGAATTTGCTTCTGATTTGCCAACTTGAACTGTTTGCCAATTTTATCGATCGCTGGGTAAAGCTCGGTGGCGATACCAGCTTGGCGTAATTGGTTGGCAGTCTGTAGTGATTGGCTGGCTAGTTCTTCAGAAAATACTGTCACTAGCACCTTGGTGGCAGCTAAGTTTTCTGGTAATTTGCCAGTCTGTTGGACAGCTTCGACTGTTCGGTCAAAGCCGATGCCAAAGCCCACAGCCGGCATGGCAATACCAGCGAGTTGTTCGATGAGCTGATCGTAGCGACCGCCGCCGCCAATTGAGCCGCCCGTATATTCGGGTATGATGCCCTCAAAAATGAGGCCAGTGTAATAATCCAAACCACGAGCAAGGTTCGGGTTAAATTTGATCGCTTTCTCCGGCACGCCTAGCTGAATTGCTTTGTCTACAATATCAGCCAAATTACTTGACATGACAGCAG